>NZ_JBLXXV010000004.1:0-132127 GCF_048512995.1 Rothia sp. P6271
CACGCAAAAATTTGACTTTAACCTGACAAATTTATTCCCATTAGACGCTGTTAGCGGAACATTTACCATCTATTTACCCGCCTTTAAAACCACAACATTTTTTGCCGTACAACGACATAATCCTCTGCACCCACTCAAGAATGCACAGGTTTTACCACTACCCCCACAACGCAAACCACGACCGCTAAAATCAGTACAACAAGACCACAAGCTCGTCCACGAACAGGCACCCTCATAGCACGAAAGACACCATGAGTTCAGAAGAGTTCGAAGAACACACCCCATACCTATTTCACCAAGAAAACCTCACCATAATCCTTGGAAAATCAGCACAGCTAGCAACCATCAAAGAACTCATACACTCCACCCAAACACCCACCACGACAACATACTGGGGGCAACACACATCAGAAGAACTCATAAGCTCCATCGCCACACCCCTGACCAGCCAAAATTTCTGGGAGACAATCACAGAGGGGCTCCTTCTGCAAACCCATTGGCCCACACATCCAGAGGGAACCCTCTACTACCCCACCACACCCCCATGGCTCAACAACGCACCGTCATGGGAATATGACCCCATCTGCCCACCTGACGGGCTTGGAGCTCTCGGAGGATGGATACACGTCAAAGGACATGTACTACCAAACCACCAAATCGCCCTCTTCCAGCTCACAGACGAAAACTCATTCTGGATTTTTAGCTCACCAGAAACACTCCAACAGATACTTCACCTATGCAAAGACATCGCGCCCATAAGAGAGCACTTCGAATACGCCACAGGTTACCTTGGTGATGATGCACAGTACCAGTGCCTAGCACTACCTATGACATGCAGAAACACCCTTGAAGATAAGCTCACACTGCAAGGAAAACACTACGATTCTTTTTTCTGGGAGTAAGCTACGCCTCTTTTAAGCGCGAAGACTGGCATACTTAACTCGTGTATGTTTTGACCTTTATTCGTCGCAAGGGCGCAAAATCTCTCCCCTTAGAAGAGCTCTGCGACAAGCTCAACACCCTAGAGCCGTTCATCCCGTTCACCAAAACCTACCCTGACGAACTACAAGGCGCATTTAATCACCCAGAACATGCCATACGAGCATTCCTCCTCGGAGCCCTCTATAACGGGTACTGGATTGGTATCGGAGTGGGAGGACTACGAGCCCCACGCTTTGCGATGGCTTTAGGAGCTGTGGGAATACCAGAATGCTCTGGAGAAGCCATTAGCTATTCACGTCTTGCCGTAGAACAAGCCCCCACCGGAGCACCCTCAAAATGCGTTGTGGTACTCGGTCATGACCAAAAGCTCTCACAGCACGCCACAGGTATTGCACGATTGCTCTATCGAGTCTGTGCAGAACGTTCAGAAGCTGAAAACCGTGTTATATCCTTACTGATCCCAGGTGTTCGAGGACAGCAAAAAGCAGTAGCACAAGCCCTCGGTATCAGTTCGCAAGCAGTCAGCAAAACACTAGTTAGAGCGCAATGGCATGAACAAGAAGCGGCGTTACCGGTGCTTCAAGAGCTCCTCAGCTCTATCCATCGGCTGACGCCAAAGCATTAGAACTCTTACGAACGTCGTGGCAAAGAACAAGTAGAACCCGGAAGCCGCCAACGATTCTGCGCAATCAGAGCATACACTTTTTCAGCAGGCAAACGCCCCATAGAAGACAACAAGCAACGCCCTAAAACTCGCAAAGAACGGTGCTGACTCGTCTTCAGAACAAGACCTACCGCAACCACACCATAAACGGTATGTCCGTCATCTGTCACAAGTGGAATAGCTCGAGAAAAACGTTGAGGGTCAACCTTCGAAGAAAACTCCTCATCGCTCCAGGCCGGAAGAATGTCAGCACGCACCTCTTGCTGAGCAAGCCAACGTCCTGCTTGAGTGCAAATACCACAGTCAGGGTCATAATAGAGTTTCATGCAGTATCGCCTAAGGAAGAAGAGTCGCTAAGGTACGTGCTACGCCATCGTCATAGACACTAGTAGTGACCTCATCAGCAACAGCAATCACTTCCTCAGGTGCTTGTCCCATGGCAACTCCACGAGCTGCCCAATGTAACATCTCTTTATCGTTGTGCCCGTCCCCAATAGCAATCGTATGCGCGGGGTCTATGCCGAGGGTGCGCCGTAGCTGCTCTAGAGATGAGGCTTTTGACACACCGTGTGCAGCGATATCTAACCATGCGGTCCAGCCGACGGCATAGTTTACTCCATGAAGACCTGCAGCATAAATAGCTTTTTTGAAGGTTTGAGGATCAACGTCCTCAGCAAAAACGACAACACGAGTAGCTTCACGATGTTCAAGGAGTTCAGATTTTGTGACGGGTATCGATTGTGCACCAAAAGATCCGTCTTCAAAATCATCTGTTGCGTAAATATCACCGGCGACGGTCTCTAACGCCATCTGAGCGTACGGGATTTTCTCCTGCAATAAGCTCAATGCGCGCTGCGGGTTAAACGCAACACTATCAATAACGTGGTAACCATCATTAGCTGATAGCTTGAGGGTAACCGCACCATTTGAAGTCACCATATAGCCTTCGCTCATGCCGAGCTGTTGCGCTATGGGAAGTGCCGCTTGACGAGAACGCCCCGTCGCGATAATCACGGCGTGTCCGGCTGAGATAACATCTTGAACAGACTTTTTGACAGCCTCACTTAGTGTTCCGTCGTGATGTACTAGAGTACCGTCAATATCTATGGCAATAAGGTAACGGGTATCTGGTTCAAGAACCCAATGACTTGAGACAGGCGGGTGGACTCGTAGTTTTTCCATCATAGTTTCAGGTGTCTTTTCTTGTGGTGGGTTCAGGGTAAAAATAGCGGTCGTTCAAAGACTCTACCCGCTCAATAGGCTACCCATCATACTGGAGTATTAGCGAGTATTCTCTCCTGTTAGTATATTCCTATGTCTCTTTCTGATTTATCTGAAAGCACCCAAAACTATCTTAAAGAAATCTGGGGAATATCGGAGTGGTCTCAGCAAGTACCGACCACAACATTACTGGCACAAAAAACTGGCAATAGGCCTTCAAGTGTTTCTGATGCGCTCAGAAGGTTAGCGAATGCTGATCTGATTTCGTATCGCCCATATGCTCCGATTGAGCTAACAGAACTAGGGAAAAAATATGCGGTGTCGATGGTTCGTCGACACCGCCTTTTAGAGACTTTTCTTGTGCAAGTTCTCAACTACCCTATTGACAAGGTTCACGATGAGGCAGAGGTTTTAGAACATGCTGTTTCCGACATCATGATTGAACGTATTGATGCGTTATTAGGGCATCCCACCCGTGACCCTCATGGTGACCCAATTCCTGCCGAAGACGGCACAGTAGATAACCCAGAACAGAGCACTCTCACAGACTATCTTCTAGAACATTGCTGCCAAGATCCACAGCGCCTAAGAATAGAACGTGTTAGTGATAAAGATGCCAAAATTCTCAGCTTCTTTATTCAACACCAACTCGTCCCAGGAAAGACTATTCTTGTACGTGGCAGCAGGAACCTAGAAGATATACAAGTTCGTCATGAAGGGTCGTCAGAAAGTATTGAACTTAGCTCTGAACAGGGGCAGAAGATTTTTGTGATTGAGTACGAATCTTAGTGTAGATACGCTCTGAAATGAAGACTACCGCAAACATGACTCCTTGAGTAAGCACCACTGCCCCACCAGGAGAAATATCAACATAGTAACTAATGTATAGTCCGCTAATAGACCCGACTAATGCAAAAGTCACTGAGTAGCACAGCATTGTTGTGAATTTATTTGTCAAAAGACGTGCGGTAGAACCGGGGATAATCAACATTGCAACAACCAAAATAACACCAACAACTTGCAGTGCAACAACAGATGTTAACGCCAGTGAAAATAGCAGGATGCCTGATAGCACACGGGTAGATAATCCAATAGCTGCAGCATACGAGGAGTCAAAAGCGTAGAGGGTAAGGTCTTTACGTTTGTAAAGCAAAACACCTGTTACGAGGGCAGCTAGTACACATACCTGAGTAAGAGCAGCGGTACTGACGCCAAGAACGTTACCATAGATGATTTCGTTGAGGTCAATATGTGACGGCGTTATAGAAACCATCACAATGCCTAAAGCAAAAAGAGTTGTAAAGACGATACCCATGGCAGAGTCTTGTCGAATCTTTCGGTGTGAGCCAACAACCCCGATGAGCATCACTGCGACTAGAGCAGTGACAAGTGCACCAATAGCAAAAGGAATCTGAAGGATATAGGCAAAGACTACTCCAGGCAGCACAGCGTGAGAGATAGCATCCCCCATCAAAGACCAGCCCACAAGAACCAACCAACAAGAGAGCACTGAACAGACTAGTGCCGCGACAATAGTTACGGCAAAAGCTCGTTGCATCAGCCCTAGGCTAAGCGGGGAAAGAAGAAATTCAAGCATGGCAAGGTTCGCTTTCTGTCCGCATTGTTGGTGTGGTTAATGCGGGCTGGTTTTGAAGGGGAAAAGAAAAGTTACTGGGAAGATAGAACATCCGTACCAAAAACCTTCATAAGATTTTCGGGACGAAGAACTGTTTCGACGTCAGCATGAGCAAGTACTGTGCGTCGCAATAGAATTGCTTCGGTTGCGAGCTGACTCAAAGAGCTTAAGTCGTGGGTGGACACGAGAATAGTTGCCCCATCTCGTGCTAACTCATTGAGGAGGCTAACAATCATCTTTTCAGAACGTTTATCAACCCCTGCAAAGGGTTCGTCAAGTAAGAAAATGTTCGCTCCTTGCGCCATCGCACGCGCAACAAAAGCTCGTTTCCGTTGACCGCCAGAGAGTTCGCCGATTTGGCGTTCTGCAAGGTCTGTGAGTTCTACGCGTTCTAATGCCCGTGCAACCGCCTGTTTTGCTTGAGCATCGAGACGACGAGTTGTGCCGAGCCGCCAGTATGTCCCCATTGAAACCACATCACGAACAGACACCGGAAAGGTGAAATCTATTTCTTCGCTTTGGGGGACATAACTGACGACTCCAGTCGAACGCGCCTGTTGTGGGCTGTGACCATCAAGGGTAACAGTACCTGTACAGTCACGATGTACTCCCATCATGGTTTTGAAAAGAGTTGATTTTCCTGATCCGTTCATCCCAATCAAACCACAGATACGCCCTGATTCGACGCTAAAGTTAACGTCATCAAGGGCATGGACGGAACCATAATGGGCAGAAACCCCAGTAACTTTAATGGCGCTCATAATATATTTTACTTTTCCTGAGTTAGAGCTTTGGAAATGGTCTTTGCATCGTAGGTGATGAGGTCTAAATAGGTCGGAACAGGTCCGCCTTTTTCAGAGAGGGAGTCCACATAAAGAGTTCCACCAAAAGGTGTTCCTGTTTCGGTGACAACTTGTTGCATCGGATGATCAGATACAGTAGATTCGCAGAATACTGCTGGAACTTTTTTGTCTTTAACAAATTTAACGACTGACTCAATTTGTGAAGGTGTTGCTTGGGCATCAGAGTTGACAGCCCAGATATATTTTTCCTGAAGTCCAGCATCTTTAGTGAGGTAGGAAAACGCACCTTCGCAAGTCACAAGGGCCCGTTGTTCTTTGGGGATAGTGGAGATACTTGATACCAAGTCATCATGAACTTTCTGAAGTTTCTCTTGATAGGCCTTAGCATTTGCTCGATAGTCTGACTCATGAGCAGGGTCAAGTTTAACGAATGCGTCAGCAATGTTATCTACGTATTTTTTGACTACGAGTGGGCTCATCCAAGCATGAGGATTAGGTTTTCCCGCATACGCATCTTCGGTGATGCTAATTGGTGTAACGCCTTCACTAACTTTTACGTGAGGTGCATGGGTGTTCTGAACAAATTTCTTGAACCAGGTCTCAAGGTTGAGTCCATTATCGAGAATGAGGTCTGCGTGAGTTGCCTTTTCAATATCACCAGGAGTTGGTTCATAATGGTGAATTTCAGCACCAGGCTTTGTAATCGACTGAACGTCGAGATGGTCACCAGCAACATTTTGTGCAATGTCTTGAAGAACAGTGAAGGTGGTGAGGACATGTGGTTTGCCGGTGGAGGCTGATGCTTCTGCGTTACTCTTTGCTGATGGGGAGCCAGCGCCTCCGCAAGCGCTCAGGAGCAAGACTGCTGAGGTGCACAGGGCTAGGAATTTAGGTGATTTTTTCACGATGAATACCTTTCACATCATGATGTTTGATAAGGCTATACCTTGCATTAGGTGAGGATTAGAAGTCTGTGTGTATTGACGAGTATAGCTTAAATGTTCGTCTAGACGAACATTTTTTTAGAGTGTCCCGTTAACACTCCAAATACGACAAAAGAGGCAACCCTTGAACGCCCAAGGATCGCCTCTTTTTTAGCGACTAAAACAGCAAAAGTATTATTGAGCCACAGGAATAACCTCTAACCCGCCCATATATGGACGCAATGCTTCAGGGATACGAACAGAGCCATCAGCCTGCTGGTGTGTTTCTAGAATGGCAACAAGCCAACGGGTCGTTGCTAAAGTACCGTTCAATGTAGCCACTGCACGAGTACCACCCTTCTTCGTCTTCCCTGAAGAATCAACGGTATCGGCAAGACGTTCACGAATGTTCAAACGACGAGCTTGGAAAGTTGTGCAATTTGAGGTTGAGGTCAGCTCACGGTAGGTGCCTTGAGTAGGAACCCACGCTTCGCAGTCAAATTTACGGGCAGCAGAAGATCCAAGGTCTCCAGCTGCTGTATCAATAACACGATAAGACAACTCGCATTTTTGAAGCATCTGTTCCTCCCAGCTCAGAAGCTGAGCATGCATATCTTCAGCCTCTTCTACGGGGCAGTACACAAACATTTCAGCTTTATTGAACTGGTGCACACGAATAATTCCACGAGTGTCTTTTCCGGCAGAACCAGCTTCGCGACGGTAGCAAGAAGACCAACCAAGGTATTTCTTTGCACCCTGAGAGAAGTCAATAATCTCGTCTGCATGGTAACCAGCTAAAGCAACCTCAGAAGTGCCGACAAGATACAGGTCGTCACGTTCTAAACGGTAAATCTCATCGTCGTGTTTGACGTTAAAACCGGTACCGTTCATTGTTTCTGGGCGTACCAGAGTAGGTGTTGTCATCATGGTGAAACCGTCAGAAGCAGCCTGATCTAACGCCATGAACAACAACGCTTGTTCTAAACGAGCAACATGGCCTTTGAGGAAGTAAAAACGAGAGCCAGAGACTTTAGCCCCACGCACCATGTCAATACCGTCTACTAGTTCACCAATCTCAAGATGGTCACGAGGGGAGAAACCTTCTGCCTCAAAGTTTCGAGGTTCACCAACGGTCTTGAGAACAACATAGTCATCTTCTCCGCCGACGGGGACACCATCAATAACAAGGTTTTCCATGCGAGTCAGGAGTTCTTCTTGCTGAGCTTGCGCCTTTTCAGAAGCAATTTTCGCTTGAGCTACACGTTCAGAAAGTTCTTTGACTTCAGCAAGCAATGCCTGCTTTTGTTCTCCTTGAGCCTGAGCGACCTTCTTGCCGAATGTTTTCTGTTCAGCACGCAGATTCTCAAATTCAGTGATGCTAGAACGGCGGGTTGCATCAGCTTCAAGAATCTGGTCTACCAAAGACTCATCAGCGCCACGTTTACGCTGCGATTCACGGAATAGGTCTGGGTTTTCACGAAGAAGGTTAATATCAATCACGGTATAAATTTACCGCAATTACTGCGGGTTCGCTCAAATTCACACACCCCATAGTTGATACGCTAACTATCATGAACATCAGCACACGGAAAATAGTCATCTATAGCACTCTCGCTTTAGGTGCAGGATGTAGCGTCGCTACGTGGGCGTTTAATATGCTCAGCAGACACGGAGGGCGAGACGTTTTCCCTATATACCAGCCATCACATGTGATGCTGTCACCGGGAGAGCCTCAGAAGGTTGCGGTTATTTTTAATCCAACGAAACCTCAGGCAGAGTTAAGTTGCCAGACCATCAAGGAACAGTTGGCTCAGGCGCAATGGCCAGAGGCATTATTTTATGAAACAACGGTTGAAGACCCCGGCTATCAAGTTGCGCAAAAGGCTTTAGAGCATGGGGCACAGCGCGTTATAGCTATTGGTGGTGATGGCACAGTTCGTGAAGTTGCTTCAGCTCTAGCCGGCAGCGAGGCCACGTTAGGTATTGTGCCGATGGGTACAGGTAATCTTCTCGCACGCAATCTTAACTTAGCCTATGGAGATGTTGCAGAGTCAGTTAATACTGCCTTGTATGGGACTCCCGAACGGGTTGACATGATTCAGATGAAAATGACTCATCGAGATCAGAGCATCACTGAACGGCGCTACATCATCATGGGTGGGGCAGGTTTTGATGCCCAAATTATGCATGACACTGATGAAAAGTTAAAAACTAGATTTGGGTGGGTTGCGTATTTGCAGGCAGGTTTAAAAAATCTTCTCAAGCCACGTAAGTCTGTCAAAATTACAGTAGATGATCGGCCTCCTATACGACGTAAAATCCGTTCAGTTCTTATTGCTAACTGCGGTCAGGTGCAAGGCGGGGTAAATCTTACGTCTACGACAAATGCTCAAGATGGTCAGCTAGAAGTTATTATTCTGGCTCCTCGCAATTTGAGTGAGTGGATTATTGTAGGAGTGCAGTTTGTTCTAGGTCCTCAAATATTCAATAAGCGCCGACGAGTTCTTGAACATGTAGTGGGCAAGAGTGCAAATATTAAGTTCGTTCGAGAAGAACAGCCGGTAGAGATTGATGGGGACACTCTTCCTCATGCGATTCGTTTACAGGCGGAGGTCTTACCAGGCGCGGTGAAGATTTCGCTTTATCCTCAAGAATCAGAATAAGAGCTAAATGGTGGGGTGTATATTCTGAAGATGGAATATACACCCCGTGATTTTATAGTCATCTAAGGGATAAGTTATTGCAGTAGGGATTTTACCCACTGCTCAGCTTGAGAGAATGCCTTATCAGTATGCACAGGGTCTACAGTATTTTTTTCGTAGAGTGCACGAGGATATGACCCTAAAAAGGTGAGTTGCGGGCTGATTCTATGGAGTCCACGTAGCGCATCTTGCATCCGTGATTCAAAGAGGTGACCGTCAGCGTCAATTGAGAAAAAGTATGACCCCAAGAACTGTCCTGTTGGACGCGATTCGATACGCGAAAGGTTAATACCACGAGTCGAGAATTGTTCTAGGAGGTTAAGTAATGCTCCAGGTTCATCTTGAGGCAACGGAACTACCAGCGTTGTTTTATCTGCACCAGTAGGTTCCGGGATAACGGGGTTTTTTGCAACCAAAATAAACCGTGTAACAGCTTGTTTGTTGTCACCAATGTTTTCTGCAAGGACAGTTAGCTCAGGGTTGTTTTGAGCGACAGCTGGTGCACAGACGGCAGCATCATAGGTGGGGTGATCTTCAAGTAGACCCATGGCGGCAGCCGCTGTTGATTGCTCTGGAACATAGTCTGCTTGTGGAATGTGCTGTTCTGCCCACTGTCGTATTTGTGCCCATGCATGGGAATGTGTTGATACACGTTGAATATCGTCAAGGTTGATATTTTTGCGTGCTACGAGGGAGAATTCGATGGGTACGAGCACTTCGCGGATAATTCGCAAGCTTTTTTCACGAGCGATAGAGTCAAGCGTTGCGCTGACTCCTCCTTCTACAGAATTTTCGATAGGGACCATAGCCGCGTCTGCTTGATCTAAGAGAAGTGCTCTAAAGGCGGCAGGAACGGTGGGTGAGGGGAAGCGTTCACTGGTATGAGTTTCGGGGATGCTCAGAAGTGCCGATTCGGTGAAGGTTCCAGATGGTCCGAGGAAGGTGTAGCGCATGCGTTCTAGTGTATCTGGTTTCTTAGGAGGTGTTTTGACGTAGCGACAGGTGTATAAAAAATGCTTGGGTTAGGCATCATGACGGTGTTTTACATATTAAACAACCACCCAAAGGTGAAGTATCTCACACATAATTGTTATCTTTGCGCAACCGCTAGAGAATGATATTTAGGTCACACAAGGCCTATTTGTATATTTCAGTCCAATGGAGGATCTCATGCGCATTAGCGTACCCCGCGAGATAAAACCACAAGAACAACGAGTTGGCATGACCCCAGACGGTGCTCACGCTCTCGTCGAAGCGGGACATGAAGTTCTTGTAGAAACCGACGCCGGCGTCGGTGCAGGCTTTAGCAACAAAGAATACCAAGAAGCTGGTGCACGCCTTGTCAGCGCAGATGAGGCATGGAACAGCGCAGAACTCCTTGTTAAGGTCAAGGAACCCATCGAATCCGAATACCAGTATCTACGCGAAGATTTAACCCTATTTACGTATCTTCACCTTGCAGCAGACAAACCACTCACACAAGCTCTCATAACAGCAAAGACACGTGCTATTGCTTATGAAACAGTACGTGTTGGGCGAGCCCTACCGTTACTGCTACCCATGAGTGAGGTTGCAGGTCGTCTTGCCGGCTCTGCAGCAGCACAATATCTACTCGGCTCCCAAGGTGGCCCCGGCATCCTTCTTGGTGGCGTTCCAGGTGTTGCACCAGCACGAGTCGTTGTCCTTGGCGGCGGCAATGTTGGTACCCATGCGGCACAGATGTGTGTAGGACTTGGCGCCGAAGTCACCATTCTTGAAGGATACGGCCCTCGAGTACGCGAATTGAATACTATTTTTGGTTCTACAGCTCGTATTCTGAACTCAACACCACGCAATATTGCGCGTGAGATTTCCGAGGCAGACGTTGTCGTTGGGTCAGTGCTTGTCCCCGGGGCAAAAGCTCCTAAGCTAGTACGCCGAGAGCACCTGTCTTCTATGAAAACTGGTGCATTGCTCATCGACGTAGCAATTGATCAGGGTGGTTGTTTTGAGACTTCCCGACCAACCACCTATCAAGACCCTATCTATGAGGTCGATGGCATCCGTCATTATTGTGTCGCAAATATGCCGGGGGCTGTTCCACGTACCTCTACGGTGGCACTGACCGATGCCACCTTGCCTTATATCCTCAAGCTTGCACAGGGCGTTGATCAAGCATTAGCAGAAGATTCTTCCTTGCAAGCAGGGCTCAACACCGATAGCGGAAAAATTATGTTCCCTGCCGTTGCAGACGCATTTCCTGATTTAGTGAAGTAAGTTCCCGCTTGTTCATATGTCATAGGGGTGGTGTTCAAGAACAAAATTCTTGAACACCACCCCTATGACGCACTGTGCTTGTATCAGGTAAAGATATTTTAGGAAGTTTGTTTTAGTCGTTGCGCTGCTTCAGGGTCAGAATCATTGAGGAATTTTTCAATGCGTGCAGATTCATCTGATTCTCCTATTGCATCAGCTGCTTCTCCGAGCAAGAATAAGGCTTTTAGAAAACCTCGGTTTGGCAAGTGAGTATAGGGTATGGGACCGTGCCCACGCCAGCCATTAGCACGGAGAGAATCTAGCCCGCGGTGGTATCCCACACGAGCATAAGCATAACCTTGAATCAGATTACCTTCCTCCAGCGTTTTTTCCGCAAGAAGCGCCCAAGCCAGTGACGATTTAGGAAAGGATTGCGCTAACGCTTCAGGCGATTCCCCTTGTTCAATGCGGGCAAGCAATTCCGTTTCTTCTGGCAAATAGGTGGGGGCAGGCCCGTCTAGAAGATTTTTTCCGGCTAAAGACATGATATTTTTCCCTCTTTTTGTGTAATTACAATTTTTTATCCCTCACCTATTATGCAAGGAGTATACGCAGTCATCCTACCGAGGATTACCCTGACCTTAGTTCATTTACGGCACACAAGAAAAGCTGCCCGCCACAACAAGTTGATGACGAGCAGCTTTTCAATCACCTAATAAAAGTTAGCTACCTCTAAGAGAAAATACTTAGTTACGTTATTCGGCAAAAGAGGTCACACCGTTGACGCCTAGAACGCTATCTCTTTTTGATGTTTCAGGGTGCTCTACCTGCTCAAGGTTCTGAGTTTTGTACCATTTGATAGCAAGAAGGTTCTTTTTAAGCTGAGCAATTAGCACTGCGACAACCAACGCTCCAACAGCAAGCGCCACTAAAAGATATACGAGAACAAACACCGTTGTTGTTTCTACAGACATCGCAGATTCTCCTTAAGATTGCCGATGCATTTTGGGTAAAACATTTCACCCTTGTGAGCAATATTACTCTTCATATTCTTAGAAAGTCAACAAAATCTTTAGAAAATCAATAAAAAATACGGTGCGACAAGCTCACATTGTGAACCTGTCGCACCGTAACAACGATAAAACGTTATTCTTGCAAGAACTACTTGATAGATGTTCCCACAGAGCCAAGCTGCTGGGCAGCCTCAACAACGCGAGCGCTCATGCCAGCTTCTGCTGCAGCGCCCCATACACGAGGGTCATAGGTCTTCTTGTTTCCGACTTCGCCGTCAACTTTAAGAACACCATCGTAGTTGGAGAACATGTGTCCAGCAACAGGGCGGGTATATGCGTACTGGGTGTCAGTGTCAATGTTCATCTTGACAACACCGTAAGATACAGCATCGGCAATTTCTTGCTCAGTAGAACCAGAACCACCGTGGAATACAAGGTAGAAGGGCTTCTCTTTACCGTACTTCGCGCCGACTTCTTCCTGAATTTCTTTGAGAAGTTCAGGGCGGAGGTGCACGTTACCGGGCTTGTAAACGCCATGGACGTTGCCGAAGGTAAGAGCTGCCATGTAGGTGCCTTTTTCGCCAAGTCCAATAGCTTCTACAGTTTTGATAGCGTCTTCAACAGTGGTGTAGAGAGAGTCGTCGATAGCGCCTTCTACACCGTCTTCTTCGCCGCCGACTGCACCAATTTCAACCTCAAGAACCTGGTGGTTCTTTGCGGTACGTGCAATCATCTGCTGAGCGATTTCGAGGTTCTCTTCTAGTGAGATAGCAGAACCGTCCCACATGTGAGAGTTGAAGATGGGGTCTTCGCCACGAGCTACAGCTTTTTCAGATTCTTCGAGAAGGGGAAGAACATAGGAGTCTAGCTTGTCTTTGGGGCAGTGGTCGGTGTGTAGTGCAATGTTTACATCGTATTGCGCTGCGACAACTTTGGCGTATGCGGCAAATGCGAGTGCACCAACGACCATGTCTTTTTTGCTAGATCCAGACCAGTAAGCTGCGCCACCGGTTGATGCCTGGATAATACCGTCAGACCCTGCTTCTGCAAAACCTGCGATAGCAGCGTTGAGTGTCTGAGAGGAAGTAACGTTGATTGCAGGGTACGCAAAACCTTTAGTCTTTGCGTTTTCGAGCATTTCTGCGTATTTTTCCGGGGTTGCAATAGGCATGCGGACTCCTTGGAGTTTTGTTAGATAGCCACCGGTATTGATGACTGCGTGTTCACGGTACGCTTGTTCAGCTATGTGGCATAAGCGCACATTCGTACTTCTTATTCTAGCAACTTACAGGCTAATAGCTACGGAATTTTTCGCAATGTTTCGGACATAAACCCACTTAATAACACGCTATTTCGCCACCTTACAAACAACTATTACCAGCTTTAACACCCTTTCCAGGGGGAAGGAAAAGCCTACTAAACTCAAATGTCACAGCAAAACCCACGCTTTTCCACGCCATTAAATACCACCACCAAGAAAACTAACTAAATCTCACACAATGGCACATCACACCCCTACACAACACACCTAGAACAATTCTCATCTTTTGGAATAAAAGATGTCTTTTTCTGCACTATCGGCGCGCCTAAGATAGCTTTACCACCAACCTTGTGGCTAGAATCGCCGAATATGCATCACATTTTGTGAGGGTTCAACGACGCGCCCTCCACACAGCAATAAAGGAACTACCACTATGAGTAATCCGCACCCACACGTCACAGGGGATCACCTCAAAAACTATGAGCCAGTCCCCACACAAACTATCGATCAGGTACAACTTTCACGAGGCTCACGAGCAGAAGAAATAGAATCAGGCGAACGCACCAAGCGACTCATCGGCCTATTCGGAGGTCTATTCGCAGCACTTCTGATGTATTGCATCCTGCCAGCAGATATGCCTCACGCAGCACGACTCACCGCAGCTACGGCCGTCCTCATGGGTGGCTGGTGGATGACAGAAGCTCTCCCCATACCCGCAACAGCACTGCTACCATTAGTGATTTTTCCGGTCTTCAACCCAGAAGTAAAAATCAACGACGTAGGAGCCTCCTACGGCAACAGCATCATCTTCCTCTTCATGGGAGGATTCCTCCTAGCCCTTGCCATGCAACGCTGGAACCTGCACCGGCGTATCGCCCTTCTCACCCTAAGAGTTATGGGCTCCCGGCCCTCAGCCATGGTTGCCGGCTTCATGATAGCTACAGGCTTCCTCTCCATGTGGGTTTCTAACACTGCAACAGCTGTCATGATGCTCCCCATCGGCGTTTCAGTTCTGACCCTTATCGCTCAAATTCAGCATAAAGACACAGGAACAAGCACCAAAGATGCGACAGCAGAACTCGTCACATCAAATTTTGGTACGGCACTCATGCTCGGTATCGCGTACTCTGCATCTATTGGTTCGCTAGGAACGCTCATTGGAACCCCACCAAACACTCTGCTTTCCGGTTACCTTGCTGATACGCACAACATCGTCATTGGTTTTGGACAATGGATGCTTGTCGGCGTTCCTCTAGCCGTCATCATGTTATTCATTTGCTGGTTTATGCTCACCCAAGTAGTTTTCCGACCCGAAATTAAAGAGATTCCAGGCGGTAAAGAACTCATCAATAACGAATATAAGAAGCTTGGGCCCATGAGCTCAGGAGAGCTTCAAGTGCTTATCATCTTTATTGGTGCAGCACTTGCATGGATTTTCGTCCCCGTTATCTGGGGTAAGCAAGCGCCTATTACCGATGCTGGAATTGCCATCCTCGTCGGATGTATTCTCTTCATGCTCCCCGCTGGCAAAGCCGGTAAAAAAGGTGTTCGCCTCATCGATTGGGATACCGCTATGCAACTGCCGTGGGGCGTCCTCATGCTTTTTGGTGGGGGCCTTGCACTCTCTAGTCAGTTCACAAAATCCGGTCTTACCGAATGGATTGGTAAAGCAGTAGGTCATCTCGATGCGTTGCCGCTTACGCTCATGGTTCTTTTGGTGACAGCCGGCGTTATTTTCCTAACTGAACTAACCTCAAATACTGCCACAGCAGCAACTTTCTTACCTGTTGCTGGTGGTATCGCTATGGGAATGGGATTCAACCCAATGCTATTAGCTATTCCTGTTGCGCTCTCAGCAACCTGCGCTTTCATGCTTCCAGTAGCTACCCCACCCAACGCTATTGCCTACGGCTCTGGTTATGTCTCCATCTCGCAAATGATTAAAGGCGGTTTTTGGCTCAATGTCATCGGCATCTTCCTCATTACCGCAACGACCATGACTCTAGCCACTTGGGTCTTTTCTCTCTAACAACAGAAATATAACGACCCAAAACTAAGAGATACATTGCTGGTGGGGCGGTTAAGAATGTTCTTAACCGCCCCACCAGCATCGTTTTAATAGTTATAAAATCCTAGGACGAATGCACTTTTTGCCCAAAGACATGGCGACGCACCCATGCGTGCATGGCCACTGCTGCAGCACTTGCCGCGTTCATCGAACGGGTAGAACCAAACTGTTCGATAGATAAAGTAGCTTCTGCTGCATGGTGAATCTCTGGTGAAAGACCGGGGCCTTCTTGCCCAAAAACAAGAACACATTTTTCAGGTAGATCGTAAGTTTCTAACTGCTGTGAATCTGGAAAAATATCGATACCAATAACAGCGATATCTTCACTACGCGCCCACTCTAAGAACTCTTCAATCGTGGGGTGGTGACGCACATGCTGATACCTGTCAGTTACCATTGCGCCGCGTCTATTCCAACGCCGTTTACCGATAATATGTACTTCTCGCGCAAGGAACGCATTGGCTGTACGCACAACAGTTCCAATATTCAAATCGTGTTGCCAGTTTTCAATAGCAACATGGAAGTTGTGACGTTTGGTGTCAAGATCAGCAATAATTGCTTCCATCTTCCAGTAACGGTATTTATCAACAACGTTACGACGGTCGCCTTCTCGTAGGAGCTGCTCATCCCACCAGTCACCTTCTGGAAGCTTTCCTTCCCACGGACCAACACCAATGGTGTGAGATAGCTCCGCGGAGGTTTTTTCATCTTTTGAGCTAGCGTATTCTTCACTCACCTTATCTCCATCTGCCAAGAAAAGAGTGGTAGCAGCGACACCAGAAAAGGTGCAGCTGCTACCACCAGAAAAGTTTTTTAGTCGAGACCTAAATCAGTTTTTGAGTATGCGTAGAGGCAAGGGACTCCTGCAACCTCTTCAATATGTTCTTTTGCGCCAGTAGCACGGTCTACAATCACAGCTACAGCAACTACCTGAGCGCCGGCAGCGCGTAGGGCTTCAACCGCGGTCAAAGCAGACCCACCGGTGGTTGAGGTATCTTCAACAGCGACAACACGGCGTCCTTGCACGTTAGGGCCTTCTACCTGACGTCCCATACCGTAAGATTTCTGCGCTTTACGAACCACAAAAGTGTCAATAGCGCGGTCTTCGTCGCCGGCAGCGCGCATGATGGCATGCCCGACAGGATCAGCGCCCATGGTGAGCCCACCAGCGGCATCAAATTCAATACCGGCAGAGTCAATCAGGTCTAACATGACCTGACCGACAAGACGTGAAGCCTCATGGTGTAAAGTTACTCGACGCAAGTCCACATAGTAGTCTGCTTCCTGACCAGAAGCGAGAGTTACTTTTCCGCGAACAACGGCAAGTTCTCGGATAAGTTCTTGTAGGCGTTGGCGAGCTTGTTCAATGGGCATTTTTTCGGAGAGCTTAGTCATGCTCTCTAGTCTAGTCATCTTCTTCAGTTCACACGAGATAAAGCATCGCTAAGATGATGAAAAACTCGTAGGTATCTACGCTTCGGCATCATGGCCAGTTTGGTTGCCAGCGGTGAACATTTGATTCGGTAGTACACAGTTATTCTGTTTGCGAAGCAACTGGTTCTGCGTTGGGCCTGCTACTTTTCACAAGCGGGAACACTTTTTGACCCTGAATAGTTAAAAGTGTGCACCCCAGTTAGGGGGTACTCGAGCATGCTCGTTTTACCTTATAGAATGACTATTTTTGCGTGCTGCTTTGACAAATAAAAATGTCATCACGGCGCACATAAAAACACCAAGAACAGCAAGCGCAACAGAAGTGGCCACACTTAGATTTAGCACCATCGGAACGAACAACATGACGGTGACAATAGCAACGACACCGAGATAGTAAGCTGGAAGCCATTTCATATTTTTCATATTTTCAATGATAGACACACAGTATTTCTTACAGTATGTATAGACACAGTCAAAAGGCTGACATTTCCCACCAGCCGCAACTTTCACCCCGCACAATTCACTTATTGAAGCATTCCCTATCGTGCGGCCAAAGAGAAAAGCTGGCTTCGTAAAAACAACTCTTGAACACTTTGAATTACTCCCTGATGTGTTTGCCGAGGAGCCTTTTCGGTGCAGGTTTTCGATATGGGTTTTTCGGGTGTACTGGTTGCTCGTTGTTCCCGTGCCAAAACCAGTGAAATTGGAACGGGTTATATATTTGGTGAGAATACTACTTTTGGAAACTAGTTAAAGTAGCATTCCCCAAAGATTTCGCTGCTTCAAATGCCACATATCTCTCAACAATTGAGGCATTTGGAAATACCCGCGCATACTCTGCAATTGCTTGTCTACGTTGACCTGCTACAACATAACCACAGAACGCCTGTAGCTCTGGTGTTGCAAAATACTCGTAGACACCTTTCGTCTGAAACATACGTAACAGAGTTTTTACCTTTTCATTTCCAAACATTTTTCTCCTAAATCACCCATGGGGTTGCACACCAGACACCTGCAGCTACCAGATATGTCACGATACCTACGAGTCCGCCTTCAAGCACATTGACATCAACTAGCCAAGCTAACGCCCAAGCTACTTCATACCAATTCTGAGTTGCTAGAAGATAGTCGCTGACCGGCAAAAATCCAGCTGTAGGAGCTGGGCAACCATAGTTCCAGTCAACTTCACACCTGAAGGCGTTAAGCACAGAAGCAGTTTCTTAAAAATCATGAAACCCTCCCGCTCTTATTATGCAAAACATATGTTATGCATGACTTGTATCTCACTGTAGAGAGCTTTTTGAGAGAAGTAAACGTCAAAACAGGTATTTTTAAATATCAAAACAAGTATTTTCTAGTTACTTGGGGTATCCCCCCTGCTCTGTTCGGCAAAGAGTGAGCGCTGGACGCAACTAGATAGTACAAGTCCAGTTAGTTACTCTTACAAACCACCACACGGCGACAAGAACCACCCCTTAGCTTCCAACACCAACAGTTGCCACCAGAGCCAACATCAACTACGCGAAAACGTGGTCAATGTCGATAACCAACACACGATAGAAAGAGGGGCTGGTCTGGTAAAATGCGTACTTGTATAGGTCTACCCGTAGGGTTTTGGTCAGCGGGGCGCTCTTGGTTTCCAACAGAGAAAGACCCTCTGGGTGTCTGTGACGTGTACGGCGAACCGGGCTTCTTTTGTTGCGGCTCTGCTGGGTACTGCTAGACGCGTAGACACAAGCTTGAATTCCTTTCGCGGTAAGACGCGAGACGGAATTTATGAACCGGAAGAGCGATAACCCTTCCGGTTCTTTTTTATCTAAAACTGCTCTAAGTCCGTTCTAGATTCTCTATCGGTTCCTTATGAATGGCGTGACTGCGCAACGATTGCAGCATATATCCCAGTGCTTATCGCAATAATTAGCAGAGCTAGCATCGAATAGTTACTGACAGCGTCATTTATAAAGCCCATGCTTCTAGCAACTAGTAGAGATATACCGATAGCAAAAAATACCAAAGGCAGGATAATTTTATTTTTTGTTAGCACTTTAATTCAGCACCTTTATTGAGATGAACAGCCTGTAACAATTCCGTTGATTTCTGTGAAAGTGACCCCATTTCCATCTTGAGCACATTCTTTAAGCTTTTCCTGTTTCCATCTGAGCACCTCTACTCTGGTGGTTAGCGTAATATTAATCCAATCATGGCAAAAATAATCAGTCAACTTATCACATCACAAATTGATAAAACACAAACCCCGTGTGTACGGGGAAATCTTTTTAGAGTCGCACATAAGGGATGAGAAATAAAATATCCCCAAAATTCTTGATTCAAACTCCTTGACCTCACACAATACAATGTGCCATGTATATTACATGGCTACTACATCAGATAGCGTACTCACAGTACGCATACCAACCACCCTCAAAAAGCGTTTAAATGCATTGGCTCAGCGCACTGAACGCCCTGTCGCTTTTTACGTCAAAGAGGCATTGGAACAGAGTATCTCAGAACTTGAACATGCTTATGAGTTGCAGACTTGTGCTCAAGCAGTACGTGAAGGTAGAGCCCGCACATATACCCTTGATGAAGTCCGCGCTGAATTAGGTCTATAACGTAGCTAATTCTTTATGGATGAAGATCTTTGATAAGCAGATGAAACACCTCTGAGAGGTGGCGAGTTATCCACAGCTTCTCACAAGCACGTTTAAGTAGGAGGCTTAATGAAAAAAGCTTCTTGAAAGAAGCTTTTTGTAGTGGGGTAAAAATAGGGGCAAAATAGCTATTGACCAGGTTAAATAGTCTTACATGGATTTTTAACTTCCACCCAAATGTCACACCCTAGATTAATGAGCTGTTTGCCTTCCCTATCGTGCAGTCAAAGAGAAAATCTGGCTTCGTGAAAACGGCTCTTGAACACTTGGAATCACCCTAAACGTTGCCCAGCAATGTGCAAGAGAAGACGCCCATCACCACATCCAAGGTCAAGTACTTCATCTCCGTCGTTTACGATGCTCTCAGCGGCGGCAAAGTCCCATGTCGCTCGGACAGTTGTTGCTTCATATTCATCAAACGAGGGCTCATCGAAAGAGTATTGGCTTACTCGAAGTTTTGCTATTCCAGACCTCACAATTTTGTCTATTGGTGGTTGCAAATCAATGGCATCTAATGCTAATTGATTATGTTCGAATCTGCTTGTTCCAGCAGTTATTTCAGCATCCTCTTTTCTTTTTTGAAAGTTGTTGTTTATTAGACCGATTTACAAACGCGCCAAATAATCCTACGAACGTAGCTATAAAACCGACTATAACTAAAGCAAGACCAGCTTGATCAACATGTATAAAAGCGGAACCAATAAAACCTATAAATACTGCCGTTTGCAGGAGTAAAACATAGGCAGGCATCTGAAGAACTCGCTTTGTCGAATCTACTCTTTTGATGATAAACCCTGACATTAGAGAATTCTGAACACCGTTAGCAACGCCAATGAATGCTGCTGCTACCACTATCTGCCAAGTAAGTTGTGTTGAACCTACTATTACGATGCTGAGACCAATTACGGCTGCTGCTATAGAAGCACCAGACGCCTCACCGATTTTCTTTCCCACAAAGCTAGAAAAAATTACGGGGCCTGCTACCAGACCAGCACTCAGTGTTGCAACGATAACTCCATAAATCTCGGCGTTTATACCGAGTTCATTACGGATTCTTACCAGAAGAAGAACGTTTAATACGCTAGTTACCAACACTGTAATGAGGAGCGGCGTGATTGCACGAGATACTCCTTCAGTCCGGAGTAACCCCAATATATCTACGCTTTTACCATCTCCATAACTATTTTCCTTACCTACACCAACGCCCAATAGTTTAGGCAACGATATAGCAGTGCAGGCTACAGAAATAAGCATGAGAATAGCTACAGACAAGAACCCCTGAGGGCCGGGTGATAAGGCAAAAAAGATACTTCCAATGAGTGGTCCAACAACATATCCAAGGTTACGTACCGATTGAATCACTCGGTTTGCTCTATCGATTCCTGCCTCATCAGTAAACAACGCGGGAAGCGCAACCATCACCGCAGACCAGAGTATAGAGCCTAGACACCCAAGTGCTGCGGAAACTATGAGACACCAGAACAGTGTATTCATAAATGATGCAACAGCAATAAGTGTTGCTTCAGCGATAAATACAATATTGATTACACGCCGAGCGCCGAAAAATGCAAGCAAACGAGGTGAAAAAAAGCCAGCTGATATACCTCCAAGAAGCCCAGCAGCAAGTAATGCAGATACTTGTGCAGGTGCAGTTTGACCTGTCTCTGAAAAACGTAAGGCAAACATAACTTGCGTTGCCTCATCTCCAAAGCTTCCTAGAAATAGTGCTACGCAAGCTATACCTGTGGCAATTTTAGTGTCAGACCTTTTAAAGAAATCATCTATGTAACTCATAAATGCAGCTCTTACCCTTTATCGTGGGGGTTGTTTGTCCCAGTCTAGTCGCTCTACAACCATCACCATGAGTACTGCTACCAGTATCCCAATGAGTCCCGGCATGACTGCCCCTACCGGATCATTGCCCCATGCCTCTGGTAATAGCGCTTTGACAACTACTGGCACGCACCATAGGAGCCATAGCGCTCCTATAAGGGTGAGGGTAACTGTCTTTTTCTTTGAGCGACCAAAGAACTGGCGGGCTGGTTGTTCCTGCGTGTTGTTTTTGATTCCTAGCCATGTAAGCATCTGAGGCTCCTATCAGCTGATGGATATTGATAAACAATGTCACCAAAACAGGTAATCGCTTATTTCATTTAAACCACCTTGTTAAAGTGAGGCTTAAATTTTCTCAAGAAAATTTTTAAAATAATAATATTTATTCCATAGATTACTCAGTTTTCATTGATGGCACAAGCAGCAACCCTCTGACAGAATCTTCATTTGGTAACCGGCGCTCCGTGCCTCAACGCCATGGCAGAAACAAGAAAAAATCCATATTTTTTTACACTACTCATCGTCGCTTTTGCAGACATAACATCGCAACGGTAACCCAACCAGATTTTGTGATGCACCTTTCCGGTATTTTGTTCAGCTTGAGGCTGTAACTAGGTTTACATGCGTTGAAGGAGTCGTATTACAGGTAAGCAGTTGCCGAAAAGTTAGGTTAAGTATCACTACAGTAAAGCATGATTTTTGAAGAACAAATTATTCTGATGACCGTTAACAGTCATACCTTGTTCCCGACACGTATTTCCAGCAAACAACCAAGCCTGCACATATAGACCATGCTTGCCAGACAAGTGCCGGTTCAGCCACAAAACCGCTAATTAGCCTGAGCCTTTATAAACCTCGCTCTAACCTGTTTTCTACTCCACATCGCTCTAAACATCCAATACCCAAGCAGTCCAGCAAAAGGCCAGATACCAGAAAAGATATTTAATAACAACAATGCAATAGGAATTTGAATTACCCAGACTGCTAAAGAGTTAGATTTGAAATCATCTATAGTAAACCCATAAAAGCGTTGTAATGTAATATTTGAGTACGCAACACAAGCAAAAGGAATAATAAACGTTAGGAATATAGCCAGCTTATAAAACGCATGAACAACTTCTTCATCTGGAGATATAAAACGTCCAAAGAATACACAGAAAATAATAAATAAGACAAGAGTAAAAGCAGAAACTCTGACAAACACCCTGTCTATATACTTCTTGATAAATATAAAATCTTCACCTTGGGTTTCTTCTTTATATTTACTCCCCAAGATAAATAAAATACCACTCGAGAAGCTTGAGATTATTATAAAAATAACGATGTGGAGTTGAACAGCAAATCTCATTCCTGCAAGTTCAACAATTCCTGCAGCAGAAATCAATGCGGTAAAGATTATATTACCCCCATAGTCTACGAAAGCAGACCCAAGTGAAGGTAAAGAAATTTTGCCCCACCCCTTATAGTTTCTTTCAACATTTTCTGAGTTTTCATTAAATTTATTCTTCTCTTTATTGAAAACCAGATAAAGGTATACAAGAGGAATAAATGAAGCAAGAGTACTTCCTAAGCCTGCTCCAACAACTCCTAGTTCGGGAGCAAAGAATAGTCCATAGATAAGGAAAAAATCAATAATTATATTGAATGGCGCGGTTATACAGAATACAATAATTGGAACTTTTGTTTTTCCCCAAGAAACTAATTGTATTACGATAAGTGTTGAGATAGTCTCTGCAATAATACTAGGAATTCTAGCGGCAAAGTATAACAGCGCAGCGGCCCAGATAGAATCAGAACTATTTTTAGAAAGTAGTATCGGGGATACTATACCTACCAAAGAAATAAATAACGAAAGAGGAACAAAGGTTTTTAAAAATAGTTTAATTCCTACAGTCTCGCG
The DNA here is from genome assembly GCF_048512995.1 of Rothia sp. P6271. Classification (NCBI taxonomy): domain Bacteria; kingdom Bacillati; phylum Actinomycetota; class Actinomycetes; order Micrococcales; family Micrococcaceae; genus Rothia; species Rothia sp. P6271. The sequence goes on from NZ_JBLXXV010000004.1 coordinate 23,287, forward strand.
GACCGTATCAGAGTTTACACGCGGTGCGAGAATTCTATAAGCCATTAACGCGCCAAGAATACAATTTACTGGGAGTTCGTAGAATGATGCTCCTAAAGAAACACCTGCAAGGGCATTAGTTGAGTAATAAGAAATTAATGCTGAATCTGTTAAACCAACAACGATACTTCCCAGCGATGCGAGAAGGGAAGGCCAAACATATTTCAGCAAATTATTTTTTTCAGTGTTCACGCTGCTATCCATGATTGTTTTCTGACCCTTTGAATAGTACAACGCAGACAAGAATATAGCGAACCTCAGGACTCTCTAGCCAACGATTAACAAGACTTCTTGAACATATTTTGGAGAGCACATATGCTTCTAGCAGCATACAAGCTGATTGTCTTACACCTCTTTTTCACGCTCACTCCCCCAATGACGAGAATCATCTATTACCCAATTAGATGATTCAACTATATGTGATGATGTTTTGAATCTTATAGATACATTTTCCGGAACTAGTTGGCATCTCTCTGCTGCATCGAGAACCGACTAGACTGAAAATATGAGTATTTTTTCTTCTGACCCAAGCGAAAAAACATCCCAAAAAATGACACGCTACGTTCTTGGTGCCGGTCTGAGCTTCATGGGTGCACTGCACTTCAAAAAAGATTCAGTCGAAAAATTCGCGAGTATTGTTCCACCCATAGTTCCAGGCTCAGCTGAAAATATTGTGTACCTTTCTGGCGTAGCAGAGCTCGCTATCGGAGGAACACTCCTACTCGCACCACGAGCACGAAAAGCTGCTGGTTTAGCAGCCACAGCACTATTTGTGGCAGTTTTCCCTGCCAATATTTATCAATATCTTGAAGGGATTGATATTCCAGGGGTATTTGAGACAGATGCTCAACGGCTACGTCGTCTGCCCTTGCAGTTACCGTTAATTATGGCTGCCCTTTATGTGGCACAGCAGCGCGCAATTTCGTCAGCATCTCGTGATACTCAGCTTCAGGATGAGAGTCGTAGACGATAGCGCCTCCTGCACTCACAGATATGGTGCCGTCAGCGTCGATAATGAGTGTGCGAATCACAATGGATAGCTCAGCCGAACCGTCTGCACTAAAAAACCCCAGAGCACCCGAATATACTCCGCGAGCGCGTTTTTCCAATGAGTCAATGATGCTCATCGTAGATGCTTTAGGTGCTCCGGTCATTGAACCGCCAGGAAAACATGCGGCTGCTGCATCAACAGCAGTGATTCCCTCACGTAACTGTGAACGAATAGTGGACACAAGTTGATGTACCGTAGAGTAGCTTTCTACTCCCATCAGCACCGGAACGTTAACCGTACCTGGTTGGCTTACTGTTGAGAGATCATTTCGCAGTAGGTCAACAATCATCAGGTTCTCAGCCCGTGTTTTTGGGTCGTCCCTGAGCCATTGTGCTCGTTGTTGGTCTTCTACGGGGTCGTGGCTGCGAGGAATGGTGCCTTTGATAGGTTTCGTTTCCACGATTCCAGTGTTTTTCACCTGAAGGTAACGTTCTGGGGAAGAACTGAGCACATACCATCCTGCACAGTTGAAGAAAGCGGCGTAAGGGGCAGGGTTCTTTTCTCTTTGAGCGAGATAAATCCCTAGGGCTTCTTCTGCGCTCAACGGTTTTTCTGTGTGTATGTGTGTGGCGGTGGTGAGGCATACTTCGTAACTGTTGCCGTCATGTATCTGCTCTAGGCATGTTTCTACATGCTGGCAATAGTCCTGTTTTGAGGGCGTTGGAAAGTTCAACTGAGGCGCCGGAATTGGCTGGTATATCGTGAGGTTACGAAGCTGCCGCTCCATGTGATGGACCCATGTGCTATCTCCAACCAGCCAGCTCTTTGCTGTGCGATGCTCATAGATGAGGTAGTTCGTTGCAGGAAACCATAAAGCATCTGGTGTAGTACGGGGAGCATTTTTTGCGTACGGAGTATTCGCCCCGATATCTAAATCGAGGTGTGCTTCGTACCCAAAATATCCGACGTATCCGCCCAGTAGTAGAGTCTCTTCAGGAGAGAACATGGTGCCCGATATGGGGGTGGGTGCTGTCTCTAATTTTTGGTGGAGAACTTCCCAGATGTCACCATCAATGGTGCCGTTAGGTGTTCCGTTTCCGTCGTAGAGGTGTACCTGTGGGGTTGGTGTTCCAGCGTGAACATAGTGCAATATCTGGGAGTCTTCAGGAACTACACCGATATAAGAATAATGAGACATGCTAGAGCTGGCTAAAGCGCTATCAAGCCAATAAGAATACCTGCTATCAGCAGTAATAACCGGATAGGCTTGGGCAGGTTCAATAGGGTAGCTCAGAGCTAAAATCTCTAGTTCCACAGGCTTATTCACCCAATATATGCTACCGGATGTACGGGACTGATAATTTTCTTCTATCCGGTAGATTCTTTTGCCATACAGACAGGAGGTGCTCTCACTAAAATACTTAGTGAGAGCACCTCTGGTTCTCGATGTTCTCTAAGACCTCATAAGAGGCGTGGAAAAGTACAGCATTTTAGAGAACTTGAGGAGCGTCTCCATTGTCAGAAACCATAGGTTTTTGAGCATCTGCCCACGCGCCCATTCCACCAAGAACGTTAATCGCATCAAAACCGTACTGGTTAAGATAGGCAGTTGCTTTCAAAGAACGTCCACCGGAACGACAGATAACATACACGTCAACGTCGGTAGGTACTTCTCCGTAACGTGCAGGTACTTCTCCCAGTGGGATATGTTGAGCGCCTTGAATATGGCCAGCTTCCCATTCGAAGTCTTCTCGAACGTCAAGAATTTTAGCGCCTTCAGGAATCTGTTCAACAGTTACTTGCGATAGCTCGTCATTCATGATTTTATACTCCTAGAAATACGGACGTTAGATACAACTCTTCCATTAGATGAACGAACCAACAAGAGGATTTTTGAAGGAATGTTAAAAAGTTTCTCCTCATTTACGATGTGTTTCTTTCGATAAAGCATGTTTTACAAGGCAATATGCTAAGAATATGCAGATAAACCAGTTTTTGGACTAAGGTTTTACAAGAAAACATCTGTGTACAAGATGTATCAGTACCCCAAAAAAAAATTTAGCGAGTTGATATGAATTCTGCAGCAGCAGGAAACTCTCCGGTATCGGATCCTCATAACCCGACCGGCAAAAAATTCTTTGGCCATCCCCGTATGCTGGCAAACCTTTTCTCCGTAGAAATGTGGGAACGTTTCTCGTTCTATGGTATGCAAGGCATCATGGTCTACTACCTCTACTATTCGGTAGCAGACGGCGGCCTCGGTCTTCCAGAAAGTTCAGCTACCGGCATCATCGGTGCTTATGGCTCGATGGTTTACCTCTTCGCTATTGTCGGAGGGTTCTTCGGTGACCGCGTATTTGGGCCAGAACGAACATTGTTCTATTCGGCGCTTGCCATTATGGCAGGGCATATAGCTCTTGCATTACTCCCCGGTGTTGCGGGAGTTATTATCGGTATGGTCCTTGTCGCAATCGGCTCTGGTGGCCTTAAAACTAACGCGTCAGTGCTCGTCGGATCACTCTACTCACGAACTGACCCGCGACGAGATGCTGGGTTCACCATCTTCTATATCGGTGTTAATATTGGTGCTCTCCTTGGTCCTCTATTGACTGGCTTTGCATGGAAGACTCTTGGATTCCACTTTGGTTTTGGTCTAGCTGCCATTGGTATGGCGTTTGGTCTCATTCAATATTCTTTGACACGTAAGAATCTTCCCGCTGAGGTTCATACCATTTCTGATCCTCTCCAAGGACACGAAAAACGCCGTTACAGCATTGCAGCTATCGCGGTGCTCGGCATCATCGCGCTTCTTCTTTCCTTGCGTGTTGTAACTGCGAATAACCTCTCTAGCTGGGTCATGGGTCTTATCCTCCTTGGCGCTTCTGCGTTGGCGTACCAGCTACTAACCTCACAGCAGACCACTGAGACAGAGCATTCACGAGTTATTGCGTTCTTGCCGCTATGGGTTGGTAACGCCGTATTTTGGGCACTTTACCAGCAGCAGTTCACCGTCATGGCAGTATACTCCGATACTCGCCTTGACTGGAACATTCTTGGTTTTGAATTCCCTCCCAGCACTATTAACTCTATTAACCCTGTGTTCATCATCCTTTTCGGTACTGTTTTTAGCACCATGTGGACGAAACTTGGTGATCGTCAGCCTCCAACACCTATTAAATTTGCCCTTGGCATCATTGGTGTAGGTATTGCGTTCCTGATTTTCCTTACACAGGCAGGTAACCCTTCTGTCAACGTTGGTTGGATTGTTCTTATCCTCTTTGTGTACTCCATCGCTGAATTGACCATTTCTCCGGTGGGCTTCTCTCTAGCGACAAAGCTTGCCCCTGAAGCTCATCGAAGCAATATGATGGCGTTCTACTTTACGTCAGTCTCAATGGGAACCGTTCTTTCTGGTTGGTTGGCACAGTTCTATTCTGAGGAGACTGAGGTAGCCTATTTCTCCATCCTCGGTGTTGGCACCATTGTTATCGGCATTATCCTCTGGTTCTTCAATGGTTGGATTCTTCAGCGTATGAAAGGTATCCGCTAATGAGCTGAGACCTATAAGCGCTCAAGAATTATTATTCTGCCGGTGGGTGCACCATGATGATGGTGCACCCACCGGTTTTTTATGCGGTGTTTTGTGGTTTAAGAGATGTCGTTATATGGCTCTTAACCGTTGAGTTCGGCATATGTTGGTGGAGTGTTTTCACCTTGTATGTGTGCTCTATCTATTGTTTTTCTTGGGTTCAGGTGGGGTTTCATGTCATATTTTGACGTACAATAATCAGCGGTTCTTTTACATACTCACAATCAGCAGGAGCCTCTTATGAGCTCAAATACCTCACCTCGTTCCCCCTTCCGCTGGGAACTACACGGCGACGGTAAACATATTTCTCCCGGAAACGTCGTTGCTCCGCACGAACGACTCACATGGGGACGCACCATCGGAATTGGCGCTCAACACGTTGTTGCCATGTTCGGTGCAACCTTCCTTGTGCCTCTGATTACCGGTTTTCCGCCGGCAACGACGCTTCTCTTCTCTGGATTAGGAACAATTCTCTTCCTCATCATTACCGCAGGACGAGTACCTTCCTACCTTGGATCTTCTTTTGCTTTTATTGCACCTATCGGGGCTGCAATGAATCAGGCAGGACCAGCTGGTGCTCTTGGCGGCATTGTCATGGCAGGTATCTCACTTTTTATCGTGGGACTTATCGTTCAGGTGGCTGGCACCGCATGGCTCACAGCGTTAATGCCGCCGCTCGTTACGGGCGCTATTGTTGCTCTCATCGGTTTCAATCTTGCCCCTAGCGCAAAAGATAACTTCATGAAAGCACCTGTTACGGCTCTCGTCACTCTTAGTTCCATACTTCTCATTTCCGTTATCTTTAGAGGGATGACAGGACGTTTGTCCATCCTCTTGGGCGTTATGATTGGCTACCTGACTGCTGTCATTCGTGGAGAAGTAGACTTTAGCGTTATTCATAAAACGTGGGAGGAGCAAGGGCTGATTGGCCTTCCTCATTTCCAAGCGCCTGAGTTCCATTGGAACCTAGCAGGTTTGTTCATTCCAGTCATTCTTATTCTGGTCGCTGAGAATATTGGACATGTTAAGTCTGTTGCTCTGATGACTGGTGAAAATCTTGATTCTTATTCGGGACGTGCCATCATGGCTGACGGTCTTGCAACAACAATTGCGGGCATGGGTGGTGGCTCTGGTACTACCACTTATGCAGAGAATATTGGTGTCATGGCAGCGACTAAGGTGTATTCGACTGCTGCTTACTGGTTTGCGGCTCTTTTTGCGATTGCGCTTTCCGTATTCCCTGTCTTTGGTGCGGCTGTAGCGTCTGTTCCTGCTGGTGTTCTTGGTGGCGCAGCGACTGTGCTTTACGGCATGATTGGTATGCTTGGTGTGCGTATTTGGGTAGAAAACCGTGTAGATTTCTCAAATCAAGTGAATTTGAGTGCGGCGTCTGTAGCTCTCATTATTGGCATTGCTGACTACACGTGGGATATTGGTAATCTTCAGTTCGCTGGTATTGCTTTAGGTACTGCGGCAACTCTTGTGGTGTACCATGCGATGGCGTTTATTGCGCGTTCCCGTGAAAGTGCCCCTGAACCGCTAAAACCGATGTCTTCAGATTCTTCTACCGACGATTCAGAACGCTCTGCAATTCTCTAGGCTGTTCTGCTTGCTACGAGGTTAGTATCTTTTAGATAAAAGGAAGAAGCCAGGCTCCCCAGCCTGGCTTCTTCCTTTTATCATCAACTCGAAAGTCGATAACATTATCACACACACATTTCGCTTCTCAGCAAGGGCTCTATCGAACCGTCTAATCAATAGTTAACACTGTTCACCTTTGGGAAGAATAGGTATAAAGTGAGAGAAACCTGAACATCTCATAACGATTCGATATCGAAATAATATTTATCCTAGTCAAGCTGATTATGCGAGGAAATATTTACTGCACAAAAGATAAAGAAAAGGGTTATTTTTCAGAATTATCACAGTACGCACTCAAAAACTCTTCGATAATTTGAGCTACACCATCTTCACTAAAAGCAGGACAGGTACGCCCTACCTGCTCAATCAGAGCAGCAGAGCCAGAAGCCATCGCATACCCCTCCCCTGCCCATAACAACATCTGCGCGTCATTCGGCATATCACCAAAAGCAACAACATCAGCAGCGGGAATACCACGTTCATACGCGAAACGTTCTAAGGTATGTCCTTTATGAACATCAGCACGAGCAATCTCAACAAGCGCCTGACCTTTCACACCCAGCGTCGCTCCTAAAGATTCCCCAATCACCGCTTGTACACGTTCTAACAACTCGTACGGATCCGCGTGTGGATGATGAATCAGATACTTCACTGCAGCATCTTCTTCGATAAACGCATCTGATAAATCACCAGAAATAATCGGAGCACCTTCTAAGACAGACGTTATTTCAAACTCACCCTGAACATAAATCTTCTCAAGCGTCTCAAGAGTAAACGTTGCTTCAGGAAAAGACTCTGTTAAACACTGATGGGCGGTGGCGATATCACGCATAGGAGTCAAAGAGGTTGAAACAATTTCACCCCGCCCCAGGTGATACACCACCGCACCATTAGAACAAATCGCATACGAATCATAAGCAAGTTGCTCATGCAAAGGGGTAAGCCAACGAATGGGACGGCCCGTCACAAAGACCACTTCAACGCCTGCCGATATAGCTGCCTCTAAAGCAGCTATAGTACGGGGGCGAAAGCGAAAGTCTTCTCCAAGTACGGTGCCGTCCAAATCGCTAGCAATTAACCGCATCATGAAGAAGGATGTTCCTCATGGGTCACTGTTAAGAAAGCACGAGCAATACCGTGGAAGAAAATGTTAAATTCCACGACGGCAGGGGCAGTATTCTCATCCACCTCAAGCTTTTCAACATCTAATGCGGTAACACAGAAAATGTAGCGGTGAGCACCATGTCCGGCAGGAGGAGCACAGCCGATAAAGGAGTCAGTGCCACCGTCATTACGATGTGCAAGCGCACCCTCTGGTAGCTTCTGTGCAGCACCGCGCTCTAAAGATGTCACCTGGGCAGGAATATTTGAAACACACCAGTGCCAAAAACCAGAAGGAGTTGGTGCGTCAGGGTCAAAACATGTCACCACAAAAGACTTTGCTTCTTCAGGGAAACCTTCCCACGATAGCTGTGGTGAAGTGTCAGTTCCTCCCTCAACACCAAAAAGAGCTGATGTGAGCCACTGCGGAGCTTTTTCTCCGTCACGAAGATCCTCAGATGTAAGCGTGAAAGAGGGTAGCTGTGGTAGCTGTGCATAGGGTTCGCGTTGAAGCATGGGGGTGCACTCCTATATGAGAGTAGTTTATATCTTTAGATTACCCTGATTCTGAACTGGCATAAACCTTTATCTCATGTTGCCAGAAAGTTGAAGAACAATAGCTTGTCTATTCATGACATAACCATAAAAAATAACAGTATTGCTCATAGTGAATCAGGGTAAGGGCGTTCTTGGACTAACACGTCAAGAACATAGGAATCATCATAGAAGCCAAAGATGAGATTTACCTTAGAAAATTTTTCTACTTTTAGGCTTTCACCTGCTAAAACACACTAAATAAAGGTGAAAAGTGTATTTTTCCAGCCGTCCTTTACCATGCGTTCTCAAAAAATTCAGAGGGTATTTGTCTTTCTGTAAACACCTTCACAGAACTTCTTTTCAATGCTTCATAGAGTATGACATACATTCTGCACATGGAAGAAAGAACATATGATGAACACTCAATCGTTTTCTAACACCACCAAGTCCACCATTCTAGCCACTACTATCGGCGGGTTAGCAGGAGGCGTTATTTTTGGCATGATGATGGCAATGATGGGGATGCTCCCCATGCTTGCTAGCATGATTGGCTCAGAATCAGCTTTTGTAGGCTTTGCAATGCACATGATGATTTCTGGTGTATTTGGTGCTCTTGCCGGCGCTATTATTCACTTCTCAGGTCAAGACCAATCACTTACTAACGTTTCCGGTGCACTCATTGCAGGTAGCCTTATCGGAGTACTGTTCTGGATTGTTGGACCTCTTCTAATGATGCCACTGATGATGGGAGCACCAGTCTTCACCATTACATCCGCTACCTTGCTCTCTTTGATGGGACACATCGTTTATGGTGTTGTTATGGGACTCACTGCTATGGTGGTTCTCCAACGCGCATAATATTTTCGGGTTCAGCACACCGACTGTCAGTAGCTTGGAGCAAATATGGATAGCGATTTTGCTTGTATTCGCGAATCAGATCTTTTCTCTCATTGTTCGCCCGAACAAATGAGTCATTTAGAATCACTTGCTCCTGCGCAGTTTTTTAGCCGTGGTGAACTGATTTTCTCTCGACAAGACCAGCAGCAAACGCTCTTTATCCTTAAAAAGGGAAGAATCCGTGTATTTCGCATTATCGATAGCGGTAAAACGTTAACCATCGCCATTTTGACTCCCGGAATGGTTTTTGGCGAGATGGCGCTCATGGGACAGTCAATGCATGAAAACTATGCAGAAGCTCTCGAAGAATGTCAGGTATGCGCTTTAAAGGTCAGCCATATTGAAGAGCTCATGAACACTGATCCACAGTTTACGGTGCAAGTCTCAAAAATTTTGGCTGAACGCGTTCAAGAGCTAGAGGAACGGCTCTCAGATAATCTGTTGAGGCCACTTCCAGCACGTATTGCACGGGTTCTTCTCAAAACATCAGAAAAAACCCTCATCACAGGAAAACCTATCGTTCGTCTAACTCATGAACAGATTGCAAATCTTGTAGGTGTGAGCCGTGAGATTACAAGTAAAACCTTGGCAGATTTTGCTACTCAGGGAATAGTGCGGCAAGGACGTGGAAAAGTCATTCTTACGGATATGCCAGCATTATATACGCAAGCATCTATTCACCCTTCAAGCGATGATTTAAGGAAATAAACATAGTGACCGATCATTCAATTTCTTCTGCACAACTTATTGGTGTTTATGCCGCAGATGGAGGAATTAAAGGGGAGCTTTCGTATGTGTGGGGAAAGCTCCGTCATACGCGCTCTTGTGCGCTTTGCGATATTACACATGGTCTTAACCCGCTCGGTAAAAAAGAATGGAAAACAGCCTGTGCAACATTGTCAGTTCCTTTTAGCGCCGTACATTTGAACGAACGAGATGACCTGTTAAAAAAGATTATTCCTGATACACAGGCTCCTGCTATTGCATATATTCAAGACGGAACCGGCTTTATTTTGATTAATTCTGGAGAGCTTGAACAATGCCATAAGTCTGCTGAAGCGTTAGTATCCCTTATCTCTCAGAAGCTCATGAACATTGAAAGGCAGAACTAAAAGATGCGCCGTTATACGGTACGCGCAGTAGCATCTGGTCAAGAGATTGCTCGCACCTCAGATGCGCTGTTGATAGAGGGAAACTTTTATTTTCCCTCTCACGACGTTATTTCTGAGGCACTAGAGCCAGCACGATTGCGCACACTTTGTGTGTGGAAAGGCATTGCTCGTTATCAGCATGTGATAGTCAACGGTGAACGCATCTCTCATGGTGCATGGGTTTATCCATTGCCATTGCCGTGGGCATGGTTTGTTAAAGGACGCGTAGCATTTGATGTCACTCAAGGAATTGACGTCGTTCAGGAGTCTACCCAGACAGACATCAACTCCAGAGAAAATAGAGGATGAGTTTGGTGGCTCTCGACAGGATACAGGCTTTCTAGCCTTTAGAGTTCCCCTTGAGTCGCATAAGCCACACAAACACACCCCCTAGTATGTAACGAGGAATCACAGACAACAATAGACATGTTCCTCGTTTGGAAAGATTCTAGCTACTTTATCATTTCACTCGAATTGCTGCAGCACCGGGCGTCGCCTCAACAAAAGCAGGAGCACCAAAACCGTGCCGTTCAAAAGCATTCACCACAGCCTCAGCGATATCCTCAATTTTCTGTTGAGGGACCAAAGCAAGCACCGAACCGCCAAAACCGCCGCCTACCATGCGAGCGCCTAAAGCACCGGCATGCTCAGCAGCTTCGACAGCGACATCTAGTTGAGGGACAGTCACTTCATAATCATCACGTAGTGAAGCATGAGAACAACTCAATAGCTCTCCTAGACGTTTCCAGCTCTCATCGGTCACAGAAGCAGAATATATATCGATACATTCTTGGACTCGCACCATCTCACGAACTACGTGACGTATGCGAGCTATGGCTTGTTCTGGTGTGGTGTCTTCAGGAAGTTCGACGTCGTTTAAGCTTTCTTCCCAGCGTCGGACAACGGCTTCTGCGTCTGCGTAGCTCATATGCGTTGGCATAGCGTTACGCACGTTGTCTACGTTGAATGCCTCTGCTGCAAGCTCACAAATGGCGCGGCGGCGAGCATACTGTCCGTCAGCTAGTTGGTGTGGTGCTTTTGTGTCAATTACCAGGAGTGCCAAACCGGCAGAAGCCACATCAACAGTGAGGGGTTTAGTGCTAAAATCACGGCAGTCGATGGTCAGCACAGAGCCTTCAAGAGCACGTAAGGAAATGGATTGGTCCATTCCGCCCGTTTGAGCGCCGGCAATATCGTTTTCTGCAGCGATACATATCTGTGCCAAGGTTGCGCGCCCTTCATCGGTTTGATGAAGCGGTGCAGTTTCTTGCCTTTGAGCGGTGAGCTCGTCCAGAGCTAGCGCGACAGAACATTCCAACGCTGCAGAAGAGGACAGTCCGCCTCCCACGGGAACGGCTGACGTGATGGCGAGGTCTGCGCCCACAACGTCAATATCAGCAACTTTTTTCATTCCCCACGGAACACCAGCAACATAAGTAAACCAGCCGCTCAACGCACCTGGGGCAATATCTTTGAGAGCTATCTGCTCAACACCATCAGCTTGATCTGATACAGCTCGTAGCATGCCGTCTTGACGGGGTGATGCTGCAACGAGAGTGCGATGTGGCAACGCTAGGGGCATAACAGTTCCGCCGGCATAATCAACATGTTCACCAAGCAGATTTACGCGCCCAGGTGCAGCCCATACGCCAGCTGGTTCGTAGCCGTATTCTGCGATGAATGCGTTAACAACCGTGTGAATTTGGTCTTCTTGGGTGGGATTAGTAATCCATTGTGGAGTGCTCATGGGAGTTCAACTTCTTTCAGACGAGCAGCAATTTCTTCGGGTGTCCGGTCGTTGATCCACGCTGCCATTGCAGATTCAGAACCGGCAAGATATTTGAGTTTTTCGGGGGCACGTTTGAGGGAGAATACGTGCAAGAACATGCGGGAGATATGCTCTGCACCGTCGGAGGGAACCTGATGCCATGCAGAGATATAGGGCAGTTCGATACCGTCAAAGTAGCGGTTAAGTCGTCCTAGTAGGTCTAAGTAGAGTTCACTTAGCTCATCAAGCTCTTCGGAGGTGAAACCCGTAAAGTTTTTGACTGCTTTATGAGGCATAATCATGAATTCGACAGGCCATTTAGCCGCAAACGGGACGTAAGCAGTAAAGTTTTCAGTTCGTCGAATGATGCGCCGCCCGTCTCGGACTTCGCTCAATAGCACATCGGCAAGAAGGTCTTTGCGGTTCTTTTGCGCATAAGCGTCTGTCTGTCTTTTAAGGGCTGTGGTATACGGGGTAAGGTACGAGTAACCGTAGATTTGCCCGTGCGGGTGGTGCAACGTTACACCAATTTCTTCACCTTTATTCTCGAAGATAAAGACTTCACGTACGGAGTCTAAAGCGAGTAATTCTTTAGTGCGGTCTTTCCACGCTTCAAAGACGGTGCGTGCTCGTTGTTGGCTCAGCGTTGCAAAAGAACCAACAGCATTAGAGGTGAAGCAGACAACTTCGCAGCGCCCAGCAGGAGTTGTCTCATAGTTGAGAGTACTATCATTGAGGACTTCGTAAGGCCCTTGCAGTGAAGGGAAGCGGTTTTCAAAAACGACGACATCGTATTCTGGTTCAGGAATTTCGCTGGGGACGCTTCCTTGTCCTGCAGGTGCTAATGGGTCTTCATCTGCTGGGGGGAGGAAGGTGCGGTTTTGTCGATGCGCTGCAATAGCTACGGGGTATCCGGTGAGAGGGTCGGTGCGTATGGATGCGGCGTCGTGTGGTGGTAAGGTTCGGGCTTCTAGCGGTCTCGGGTCGTGAATAGTACGCGTTTTTTCTCCGCTAACATATTCTGCGGAATCATCGTAGAAGATAATTTCTCGTCCGTCAGCGAGTGTTGCTGAGGTTTTGACGACGGTGGGTGTCAATGGTGTGCGTGTGGTTGTCATGATGCTAGAACTACCTCGTTTACAGTATTTTTCAAAATAGTGAGAGCCTCGTGAGGGATATCTGCGCCGGTAATGACGGTGTCGATATTTTCCCAAGGGGCGAATTGGCTCAACCCTCGAATATCCCATTTACTGTGGTCAAAGACGGCGATAACCTGTGAGGCTGAGGCAATGAGGGCACGGTTTGTTGCAGATTCAATCAGAGTGGGGCTCATTAGTCCTTGCTTAAGGTCTGCGCCGTAAGTACCCAGGAAAAGTACGTCCATGTGCAAAGTTGCCAGTGCAAGATCCGTGATAGGCCCGACGAGAGCGTCTGATGGAGTACGCTGCCCTCCGGTCAGTAGTACTTGCGCGTCAGATGGCGACTGATGAAAAGTGTCATGAACGCGAAGAGAATTAGTAATAACGGTCAGTTCTGGAACTTTAAGGCAGTTCCTGGCGATGGTTGTGCACGTTGTTCCGGCAGAGAACCCGATAGTTTGTCCTGGGTGTACATATTGTAGGGCGCGCTGAGCAATCCGTTGTTTCTCTGGCTCATGCAGGAGCATTTTTGTAGCGAAGGTTGGTTCGCTACTGGCTCTAAATGAAGTTGCTCCACCGTGGACTTTAACAAGTAACCCTAGGTCTGCAAGTTCGTTGAGGTCTCGGCGGATAGTCATTGCAGAGACGTTAAGTAGGTCTACAAGTTCGCCGGTGAGAACAGTGCCGCGGGCTTCAATCTCACGCAGAATTTGGCTGTGCCGTTCTGAAGCAAGCATAATGTCTCCTGGTGTTGTGCCGTTGGCTGATGGATGTGGGGATACATTAGTTCCCATTGAACCATAAACGAACATTTTTGAACACAAGTTTTTTATCTAGAGCTAAAACATTCAGATAATTTCAGAAATATTGTTGGTTAACCCTTGCATTAAAAGCATTACAGGAGTTTACTTGTCATTAATTGGCAATGTTGCCTCACACCACATATAAACAAAATCAAACATGGCAACGTAGCCGTTGTTGTGTTTTCAAAACCCAGGAGCTCCACTATGTCTCTTGTAGCATCTGCTGATGGAGTGAGACTCGATCTACATTTTGTAGATTATCTAATGCTCATCATCTACTTCGTTACCGTTCTCGCCATCGGCATTATCGCACGCCGAAGCGTCAAAACTTCCATGGACTTCTTCCTCTCTGGACGGTCCATGCCGGCATGGATTACAGGCCTAGCTTTCGTCTCTGCAAACCTTGGAGCCACCGAAATTCTCGGTATGGCAGCAAATGGCGCAGAAATCGGCATGTCCACCATGCACTACTATTTCATCGGCGCTATCCCCGCGATGGTATTCCTTGGCCTTGTCATGATGCCGTTCTACTACGGCTCAAAGGTACGAAGCGTCCCCGAATTTATGCTCCGACGCTTCGGACGACCAGCACACCTCGTCAATTCTTTAGCTTTTGCCGTATCAAACGTACTTATTGCAGGCATCAATCTCTACGCTATGGCTATCATCATTGAAGCAATGCTCGGATGGCCACAATGGGTCGCAATTATCGTCTCTGCACTTTTCGTTCTCGTATACATCACCCTCGGAGGACTATCCTCAGCAATCTATAACGAAGTTATGCAATTCTTCGTCATTATTGCTGGCCTCGTACCACTAACCGTTGTCGGTATGCACCGCGTAGGTGGTTGGAGCGGACTCAAAACCGCACTCATGAATACCGAGGGTGTCAATAAACTCCATCTTTCTGCATGGCAAGGTACCGAGATTGGCAATGTTACCAACCCGATTGGTGCTAACTGGCTCGCGATTGTTCTTGGACTAGGATTCGTCCTTTCCTTCGGTTACTGGACCACCAATTTCACCGAAGTTCAGCGCGCATTCTCTGCAAAGAACATGTCTGCAGCCCGTCGCACCCCGCTCATTGGCGCTTTCCCCAAACTCTTCATTCCTTTCATCGTGGTTATCCCCGGAATGATTGCCGCAGCAACCATCGGTAACCAATTTGCAGATGGAACTCTCACCTACAACGACGCCATTCCAAAACTAATCCAGATGTATCTACCTTCTGGTGTCCTTGGTGTCGCTGTTACCGGCCTCATGGCATCGTTCATGGCAGGTATGGCAGCAAACGTCTCCTCTTTCAATACCGTATTCACCTACGATATTTGGCAAGAATACGTCAAACCTAAGATGAGCGATTCCTACTATCTCTCTACAGGTCGGTGGGTTACCGTTGCTGGCGTTCTTATCGGAGTTTTCACCGCATTCCTCGCGGCTCAGTTCGGTAATATCATGACCTATATGCAGACCCTATTCTCATTCTTCAATGCACCACTATTTGCCGTATTTATTCTCGGCCTATTGTGGAAGAAGATGACTCCTCAAGCAGGTCTTTGGGGTTATGTCAGCGGTATCATCGCACCTGCACTGGTGTGGATTTGGTACTTGAACGATCCAACCCTCTTCGAAACCGGCACTGCAGGAACCCTCTACATGGCTATTATTTCCTTCGTGACCGTGATGGTTGTTTCCGTTGCTGTATCGATGGTTACTACACCGAAGGCAGAAGAAGAGCTGACAGGATTGGTTTACGGTATTGGTACCATCGACCTCACCGGAGATTCTGTAGCGAGCGATACCGCATGGTACCGTTCCCCAGCGCTTCTTGGAACCATTGCTCTTGTCCTCTGCGTTCTGCTCTATCTTCCCATTATCTAAGGAGTCACTATGAGCAACAAAAACCAACCAACAGCTGTAGTGCTTAGTTCCGAAGAGAAAGAGCAACTTGTTCGCTCTACCCGTCGTACTGACCTACGTAACATTATCGGCGCACTCTTCGTTGTTTATGGTGTTCTTGTAACAGCTACAGGGATTCTTGACCCAGTAGCAGACAAGGCACTGACCGGCGGTATCCCCATCAACCTATGGACTGGGTTGAGCATGTTTGCCGGTGGCATCCTCTTCTTCTTATGGGCGAGGCTCTCCCCTGTCCCAGCTGAGGATATTCTCGCCAATGTTGAATCTATTGAAGAAAAAATTGCTGAAGGTGAAGCAAGCACTTTAGCTGAAGAACACTAAAAATAATGCTGTGGCTCAATAGTATGAACTATTGAGCCACAGTGCTATTTTCTTGCAAGATTCTCGCACAATCGTCTATCTACGGAGAATTTTATGTCTGCATCGTTTTCTGGGACAACCTACACGTTAAACGCTGGTGGGTATAGCGCCACCATTGCCGAGGTGGGAGCTAACCTAGAATCCCTCATATCGCCCCAAGGCAAACAGCTTATTCTTCCAGCTTCGCCCAACGAATTACGCGCTGGAGCATGTGGCTCACACCTTGCACCGTGGCCCAACCGTATCGACGGCGGACGATACACTTTTTCCGAGGTCGAGCATCAACTACCCATTTCTGAAGTGGAACGACATAATGCTATTCACGGGCTCGTGATGTGGCAACGATGGTCTTTTGAAGAGCCCGTCATAAACTCTCATCAGGCTCAGCTATCAGGCGCTCTTGAGCTTCCGCCATGCCCCGGGTACCCTTTCTTTCTGAAATACACCGTGACGTATACTCTCAACGATGAAGGACTTCAGGTAGAGTTTTCTGCGCAAAATGTGGGAGACGAGCCCGCACCCTATGCGTACGCTGCTCACCCTTATCTGAGTGCCGGTGGGGATGTTGACCAAACATCAGCCCTCAATCAGTGGGTGCTAGAGATTCCTGCAGAAAGTTACCTTGAAACAGATGAGCGCTTACTACCCGTAGCAGAACATTCTGTTGAAGGAACATCCTTAGATTTTCGTGCTGGTGCACTCTTAGGCAAGATGGAGCTAGACCATACTTTCGGTTCGCTCTCTTACGCTGATAAGCGCGGCCATGTTCGTCTTTATGCTGATGTTCATCGTTCTTCTGGTGTGGAACTCACTTTTGATGAAAGTATTCGGTGGGTTCAGGTATACACCGATGGTTCAGAACGCCGCGCTTTAGCCGTCGAACCGATGACAGCACCTGCCAATGCGTTTAATAGCGGAACTCATCTTGTGGTTCTTTCTCCTGGTGAAGAGCATATTTCACGGTGGGGAATTCGTGCTTTTGATCAGGCATAGAAAATACACACCCTCCTTCTATTCCCTAATCGGTATATAAAGAAAAACTCTGTAAAATACGGAATTACCTTATTTCTGCAGGTAAGCTGTGAAACGTTAGATGGACGCAACGAGGCGTACATCTAACGTTTTGCAATCACATATGCTCGGAGAATACGAAGACGTATCCCCGCAAGGAAGAAGGAAGCCGTGGCGCTCTCTAGCACCCTAAAACACGCCGTATGGAACGACGCAGAATCAGCGGCAGAACAGATGATTCCGCTCATTGGAAAACTCAATCGAGAATACGGTGTAGTTATCAGTATTCATGGACGTTCCCTCGTCAACCAATCCGTCATTCAGATTCTGAAATTACACCGATTTGCTCGGCAAATCGACCATGAAGAGCTCGACCCCAATCGCTCTCTAGAAATTTTACAAACACTCGTCCAACTCCAATTAGCACCCTGCTCTATCGGATTAGCAGAACTATACCGACAATATGAGCGTTCTGGATCAACAGAGCTCGAAAAATGGTTACGCGAGGAACTATCCCCCGTTGTTGAAAAAGCAGGAACACAAACAGCAACCAACCAAGACGTTGTTCTCTACGGTTTTGGTCGCATCGGCCGTCTTCTAGCCCGCATACTACTTGAGCGAACAAGTGGTTCCGGGCTTAATTTACGTGCCGTTGTCGTCCGTAAAAATGGAGAGAACGATCTCTACAAAAGGGCCTCGCTCTTGCGACGAGACTCCGTACACGGAGCATTCGCAGGAACTATCCGCGTAGACGAGCAGAATTCCACCATCATTGCTAACGGGACGTCAATTCGTTTCATCTATTCCAACGACCCAGCAACCATAGACTACACAGAATACGGTATTCGTGACGCTATCATCGTTGATAACACTGGGCGTTGGCGCGATCACGAAGGGCTCAGCCAACATCTCAAGAGCAAAGGAGCCTCTCGAATATTGCTCACAGCCCCTGGCAAAGGAGATATTAAAAATATTGTTTGCGGTGTTAACGACTCTGTTATTACTTCCGAAGACACCGTTCTTTCAGCAGCATCGTGTACAACTAATGCCATCACTCCAGTACTGAAAGTTATGGACGAAAACTTTACGGTACTCTCTGGTCACGTTGAAACGGTTCATTCCTTCACCAATGATCAAAACCTTATTGATAACTTCCATCGTGGTGACCGGCGTGGGCGTTCTGCAGCGTTGAACATGGTTATTACTGAGACAGGTGCGGCAAAAGCTGTTTCTAAAGCACTTCCTCAGCTTGAGGGAAAGCTGACAGGTAGTGCCATTCGTGTTCCAACACCAGATGTATCACTAGCTATTTTGAATCTGCGTTTAGAAAAACAACCAGATTCTAAAGAGTCACTTAATGCTCTCTTACGTGAGGTATCTTTAACCTCGTCATTACGCCGTCAAATTGATTACACCGATTCACACGAGGTGGTTTCTACTGATTTTGTGGGGTCACGCACGGCGAGCATTGTCGACGGGTTAGCCACGCTGGTCACCGAGGATACAACGGTTTTGTATCTGTGGTATGACAATGAGTTTGGGTATTCTTGTCAGGTAATCCGAGTCGTAGAGAAGATGGCAGGTCTGCATATTCCAGCATTCCCGCCCGCACGATAGAGCATGTACCCTAGAGGGTATGAAGATTGCTACCTGGAACGTAA
The DNA here is from genome assembly GCF_048512995.1 of Rothia sp. P6271. NCBI lineage: Bacteria > Bacillati > Actinomycetota > Actinomycetes > Micrococcales > Micrococcaceae > Rothia > Rothia sp. P6271. The sequence goes on from NZ_JBLXXV010000004.1 coordinate 41,895, forward strand.
ACTCTATTCGCGCACGAGCTGAACGCGTTGAAGAATGGCTAGACCGTTCTGACGTTGACGTGCTTGCTATTCAAGAGACAAAAGCTCAAGAGAAAAATTTCCCTTATGAAATTTTTGATTTTATGGGTTATGAAGTTGCTCATTTTGGGTTAAGTCAATGGAATGGTGTGGCCATTGCTTCACGCGTGGGATTAGAAGATGTTGAGCGGACCTTTGCAGGTCAGCCAAGTTTCGCTAAACCTGGTGACACTCCGGTTCAGGAGGCGCGTGCTATTGGTGCAACGTGCGCCGGCGTTCGCATTTGGAGCTTATATATTCCTAATGGGCGCGGACTTGAAGACCCTCATATGGCGTATAAGTTGGAATGGCTCAAAGAGCTACGTTCTAATGTTGATTCTTGGCTGAGCGCGGATGCTCAAGCACAGTTTGCGCTGGTAGGAGATTGGAACGTTGCTCCTTACGACCATGATGTGTGGGATATTGACTATTTCCGTGAGCATCAGATGACGCACGTTAGTGAGCCAGAGCGCGACGCGTTCTTTGCTTTTATGAACAAGAGCGGACTATCTGATGTCGTTCGTCCGTTCACGGAGGGCGAGTACACGTATTGGGATTATACGAAGCTACGCTTCCCGAAGAATGAGGGTATGCGTATTGATTTTCAGTTATATTCTCCAGCGTTGGCGCAGCGTGTAAAAAGTGCTCATATTGATCGCGAGGAGCGTAAAGGGAAGGGCGCTAGTGATCATACGCCTGTTGTTGTAGAGATTGCAGACTAGCTTCTAAACCTTGTGGCGGGAGAGCGCTTGGCTGAGAGCCTGTTTTGGTTCTGGTTAGGCGCTCTTTTAATTTTAATGACACCCATAAGGAATGTTTCTTGGTGAAGTGTGTTAAATAGAAAATCCACCTGCACGTTAGAAGCCCGTACAAGTGGATTTTGTGGCTCCGACCGGCGTCGATCCGGTGACCTTACGATTTTCAGTCGCACGCTCTACCAACTGAGCTACAGAGCCAGGCATATGCTGTAGATATGCCACAACCGCGATATTTCATCATAAAGAAATACGCGGTCGGAGCGACCCCGACGGGACTTGAACCCGCGACCTCCGGCGTGACAGGCCGGCGCGCTAACCAACTGCGCTACGGGGCCATAGCTGAAATTATCAACTAGGCTTTGTAGATGTAATCTACAAGTACCCCCAACGGGATTTGAACCCGTGTTACCGCCGTGAAAGGGCGGCGTCCTAGGCCGCTAGACGATGGGGGCCTGGACTGAACCAGCGGTTTTTACCCCGCCGTTCAAGACTCAATAAGCTTACGACAGTTTTGGGACGCATGCAAACTCAAAATGGACAAAAAACCATTTTTTCTTGTTAAAAACCGACCAATACGCGAGATAACAGCACAATAAAATCCATAAAAACCGCTAAAAATCAAGGAAGTTTCAGAAAATATACTTTCCTTATCAAGTAAAAAAATTTCTCAAAAAAGTTTTAAGAGACCGCAAAAAACCGCCACCAACGCCTAAAAACACCTCATCCACGATGCCATTACCTCAAAAACGCCAGCGCACAATATTCACCTTTGTTACCAACATTACTCCTGTTCACACAGAAACAGAACACTTTCACCCAAAACGCCCGACTCGGAATAAAAAGCACCCACATCATGCTATACAGATAAACCACACCATATACATCAAACAAGAACAAGGACACACATGAAAAACAAGAAAAATATTCTGCTTATCCTCTCCATTGCAGCACTCGTCGTATTAGGAATAGTCCTATCCCTCACCCAACCTTGGCGAGCCTTCACCAGCTCAACTATCGACGAAGCACTACCAGAATCAACACAACCAGTAACTAGTAACACCCAACAGCCAACAGCTCAAAGCACACCAACACCACAAACAGCCGCACAAGGAACATTCCACTCCCTCGACCACGACACAACAGGAACCGCAGCAATCATCACCCTCAACGATGGAACACACCTACTACGCCTCGAAGATCTTTCAACGCTAGATGGCCCCGACCTCAAAGTCATCCTCACCGACCAAACAGGAGACTTCACCACCCTCACCGCAGAGGACTACACCAACCTCGGAGACCTTAAAGCAACCAATGGAAACCAGAACTACCCCATTCCCTCCAACGTAGACATCAACACCATTAAGAGTGTTGTCATCTGGTGCGAACGTTTCAGCTCCCCATTCGGCGCTGCGACACTCAACTAACAGTTATATGCTCAATACAACAGTGACAGGTCAAGAACTCTCTTGACCCGCCACTGTCATATACGTACCGTCAAACTCAACTACCGTTGACGTAGAGCACTCACTCTAACCCCAGCTAATATCCGCCGAAGGTGCAGTCTCTAAACGCTCATCTTCCATCTCAGGAACAATCATCACCGGACGCTTAGCATGGTGCAAAACCCCATGAGATGTAGAACCAAGAATCATCCCCACCAAACCACCGCGGCCACGGGTACCAACAACCACCATTCCAGCGTCCTCACCAGCTTCTAAAAGTACCTGCACAGGAGAACCATCAACTAACTTAAACTCAATCTCTAAACGCGGGAAATAACGACGCAGCCACTGCGCAGCCTTCCGTTGCAATTGCGCAATCTCACGATACATCGCTTCAAAATCAACAGCAGCAGGAACCCAATTCAGAGCACCCGTATAAGGCGCCAAAGCATTTACCAACGTCAGCTTTACCCCACGACGCTGAGCCTCTTCGGCGGCTTTCAACATAGCAACACGCGCCTGGGCAGAACCATCTGAACCAACCACAATAGGCTTCTTCGCGTCAGCATCTAAACTAGTAGATTCAAGATTCTCGCTATAAGAAGCAGGCACCGCAACCAACGGGCAATGAGAATGAGCCGGAAGAGACACAGAGACCGTCCCTAAAAGTCGCCCTAAAAAGCTGCCGTGAGAACGAGAACCCACAACAACTAGTTCAGCACGCTTTGATAGCTCAACAAGAATAGCGGTAGCATCACCTGTCTCAACGGTGGCACGCAGCTCAACACCAGTCGTATCAACACGGGAGTACGCCTCATCAAGTATCTGAGCCACCCCTTCACGCAACGCCTGTTCATCAACGACCGAATACCCAGCCTCAAAACCAGTACCAGTAAAAATAGGCAAAGAATATGCCGTTACCAAACGCACCGGAGTGTTCCGACGTCGAGCCTCGTTCACTGCCCAACGCAAAGCGCCATAGGATTGCTCCGAACCATCAATACCAACAACAATTTCTCCCGAAAATTGTGTGACGTCACGGTTCTTTTCGCGGGATTCAACCGCCTGATGTCCAAAAGTTTTCTGAGCCGATTCTTGGGCAGTCATTATCGTTCTCCTTTTCATCAAGAGCCTTGAACGAAGCTAAGCGTCTTACCATTAGCTTTTCAAGAACCCACTTTAATCATAGGTGCCGACCATCACATGTGCCAGGGTTTCGGGCATTCCAACCTGAAGAGAAAACATTCATTCAACACCATCACAACATCACGCTCCATAAAAGACGGTTTAAAACCAGGTTTCCCCGTTCCTACCCCGAAGCGAAGCAACATCAATGAGAGAATAGACAGGGATACTTTATCCACCTTGGGAGGAACAATGCGTCAACATCGCTGGAACACACAGAATCAAGAACACCGCATCATGGCGCCCCGAAATATTCAAGAAATACAAAAAACCATTAAAAATGCTGGCGAACACCAACAAACCATCACCGTGTTCGATACAGGATACGACTCCAAAAACATTACAGAATCTGAAACCCGCATACTCTCACTCAATCAGCTTAGCGGTCTCACCGCTATCAACCCGCAACGACAACAAGCTACATTCCTCGCCGGAACAACTCTTAGCCAAGCATCAAAAATTCTGGCAGAGCACGGGTTTACCTTCACCAACATGGGAAGGACGGGGGAACAAACGCTCGCCGAAGCAATCTCCACAGGCATGCACGGAACAGGTAACACCTACGGCATCTTCGCCACACAGCTACAAGAACTGACACTTATCACTGCTCGTGGAGAGATCCTCACGTGTTCCCCGCATAAGAACAATGACATCTTCACCGCAGCGCAACTTGGACTAGGCGCACTCGGCATCGTCTTCTCACTGACGTTCCATATCGAACCACTCTTTCGACTCCACGCAGCAGAACGAAAACGCGCTTACGAAGACATCATCCACCATTTCGCAGAGCGTTCATCAAACGCAGACCATTACGAAATAACATGGTTCATAGGCTCTTCACAAGTTAGAACTCGACGACTTACCCGATTGCCTCTACTCACTGACGGGTATATGAACCCTTCCGCTTTATTGAGCAAAGCCCGACGACACCTCGGAGACAACACGCTCAATAACGGAGCGTTCCACCTTATGAGCTATCTCGGGTATAAACAGCCAGCAACAAAAGCAGCCCTCAACAATATCTCAAGCTGGGGCAAAGGCAACAGACGTTACGCAGATTTAGCACCACAGGTCTACACACAAAAGCGCACAGTCCGCCGCCACACCATGGAATACGCTTTCGAAGTACACCAACTTGCAAGCATTATGGAAGACATCCGTGCTGCCTACCGTGATAGCAAAGAACACCTCAGCTATCCACTTCTAGTTCGTACAGCAGCCGCAGACAACATTGCACTATCACCGGCATACCAACAAGACACCGTCTTCATCTGCGCACGTGAATACTGGAAAACACCACCACAGCAAGCGTTCAATACACTAGAGACGATTTTCAAAGCGCATGGCGGGCGAGTGCATTGGGGACACTATCACACCAATAGTGCAGAAGAACTTCAGGGACTCTACCCACGTTTTGAGTGGTTCTGCACTCTCCGAAAAGAGCTAGACCCTCAGGGGATATTTCTTAACGCTCAGCTACGCCGTTTGCTTACCTAGTGTTGAAAAAACTTAACAGTTTGGGCCTACCATGAGAATTCTCATGGTAGGCCCAAACTTTAGAAGTCTTAGAGTGAACGTGAAATACGAATCATCTCTTCACGGTCAGTCACTTTTACGCGAGCGCGTGGCTCACCGGAGGCGTCCTGTGTGGCAGCTCCGAGGGCTCGTTCGTGTTCGTCTAGCTTATGCCAGCCTTCCCACGTGGTGTATTCGATGCCTTTAGAGTCGAGATATGCGCTGAAGGTCTCGGCGCATGGTTCTGTTGCAGTGTAGAGGTTCTCACGGTCAGATAGTAGGTGGGTGATGGTCTCTAATGCGTCTGATTTAGTTGAACCGATCAGTCCGACGGGGCCTCGTTTAATCCACCCTGTTGCGTATAGCCCGGGAACAGGTGTCCCTTCGTTATCAACGACGCGGCCTTCAACGTTGGTGATGACACCGCGTACGGGGTCGAAGCCAACCTCAGGAAGTTCTGAACCGAAGTAGCCGATAGCACGGTAAACCGCTTGCATGGGGTATTCAACGAATTCTCCGGTGCCTTTGATACCACCGTTGCCGTCGAGTTCGTTACGTTCCATCTTTAGGGCGGTTACTTTGCCGTCCTCACCAAGGATTTCTGCTGGAGATTGCAAGAAGTGTAGGTGTAGTCGGCGGGATGCGGTTTGTGGTTCTTCTTTTTGTTTCTCAAGCCAGCCGTTGAGGGTTTTCATCATGACTTTAACTTGAGAGTTGGTTTCCATCGCTTCTTGTGATGCTTCGTCGAATTGGAAGTCTTCTTCGTAGAGGACGATGTCTACGTCACGGGAGTGTGCTAGTTCTCGGAGTTCTAGCGGGGTGAATTTAATCTGTGCTGGTCCACGGCGTCCGAAGACGTGTACGTCGGTAACTGGTGAAGATTTTAGTCCTTCGTAGACGTGGTCAGGAATTTCAGTGACGAGTAGATCATCTGCGTGTTTGGAAAGTACACGGGCGACGTCTAGCGCTACGTTGCCGTTGCCGAGTACTGCGATTTCGCGGGCGTTAAGTGGCCATTCGCGAGGGTAGTCGGGGTGTGCGTCGTACCAGGAGACGAAGTCTGATGCGCCGTAGGAGCCGTCGAGTTCTACACCGGGGATGTCAAGGTTTGCGTCTTTGATGGCGCCGGTTGCGAAGATGATGGCGTCGTAGTGTTCGCGGAGGTCTTCGAGGGAGAGGTCTTTGCCGTATTCTACGTTGCCGAAGAAGCGGATGTCACCGCGGTCGAGGACTTTATGTAGTGCGGTGATGATTCCTTTGATACGGGGGTGGTCGGGTGCTACACCGTAGCGGATGAGGCCGAAGGGTGCAGGGTAGCGGTCGAAGATGTCGATGGATACTTCAAGTTCACCGTTTTTGACTTCTTTTGATTTGGTGAGGATATCTGCCGCGTAGATGCCAGCAGGTCCAGAGCCGATGACGGCAACGCGCAGGGGGCGTGTTTCAGACACAGTTTTTCCTTTCGGTGCCAGTTCCCTGATGTGGTGGGGCTGGCTGGATGATTTACACACTTGGGCATTAGTTTACCTATCAGATACCTCTGTGTGGACTCTCTTGTGTGCTGAACCTCTAAAAACTTAGGTTTACTTAACTTTTCTTTCAGGGGTGTTGCGGTTTTATGCGCTGTGGTTTGCGTTCAGAGAGCGTATATCTTTTTCTATCCATGTATTGGGCAAAAGGTGTTGGTGTGTATGGGTTATGAGAATGATTGAGCGCCCTGATAGGCGTTCTGTTTCGAGGATATCGATCAGGAGGGGCACGGAGCCTATGTCGATAGTGGAGAATGGTTCGTCGAGCAATAACAGTGGTGCTTGGTGGGCTGCGATGGTGGCTACGAACCATACTTTTTGTGCTTGTCCGCTTGAGATTTGTGTGCATAGTTGGTCGGTAATGTCTTCTGGCACGAGTTTTTGTAGAAGGTCTAGTGCTGCGGCGGGGTCTGTGCCGTAGGCGGCACAGTAGAACTCTAGTTGTTCGCGGACGGTGAGGAGTCTAAAGAGTGCTGGTTGTGTGCTCATATGCCAGCGGGTACGTCGCCCCTCTATGCTGTGGGGTGGGTGTCCTGCTAGGGTGATTTCTCCGCCAGTGGGTCGTAGTGCTCCGGCTATGAGATTTAGGAGGGTGCTTTTTCCGGCGCCGTTGGGTCCGTTGAGTGTTATTGCCTGATGGGTGTCGAGGCTGAGCTTGATGTCTTCGAGTATGGGTTGGGTGGGTGTAAACCCAAAATGTAGGTGAGTGGTGGTTAATAGAGCCATTAGAGTGTTTTTCTGGGGATTCGGGCGGTCAGGGTGAATAGTGTTGTGAGGCAGATACTGATGAGGGGTAGAACGTAGAGGGGCGTATTTTGGTGAAGGAGTGCATAGGCGATGAGCGCAAATATGCCGGCTATAACAGAGACGAGGGTGGAGGCGATGGGGTTTTGGCGGATACGCCCGTTAGATTGTGAGGGTAGACGACCGGGGAACAGGCAGTCTACCCAGAGGGTGAGAGCCGGCGAGATGAGTATTCCAGTCAGCCATGCGATCAGGAGTGAAGAGGCTGAGACTGACGATATGAGCAAGAGTAGTGGTAAAGATAATAGGCTCAATGGTGCACATACTAAAGTGGTTGAGCAGACTATTGCGCTTGCTACGCCGCGTTCCCCGAGCAGTGATGCTGTTAGGTGAGGAAGTAGTGGACGATACGCGTTTACCGAGCAGATTCCGTGTGCTACACCGGTAGATAGTAGGGGTGCTCCCATGGCTATGCCCCATGCGGCTTCAGCCGGTAAGAAGGGCTCTATCACGGTGTTATTGACCAGCATGCCGGTGCAGAAAGCTGCTGAAAAATATGTGATGCGGGCAGAGATGAGAAATTCTCCAGATTCTCCGTCTGTTGCATCTCGGGTGATGGTCAGTGGCAGGGCAATGAGTCGTCTCCACGCATTTTGCGGTAATGGTATGCGCCATGTTGTGTAGGTGGGGGCAGAGTCTATGGGTGCGTTATTCCAGAAGATTTTGTGTCGTAGACGGATTAACGCTGCTGCTGATACGCCTAAAAGGATGAGTGTCAGGCTGAGGAGTGTTATTGTTCCTTGCTCGGAGAGGAGGAAAGCAAAACATTTTTGTATAGCCTCACGGAAGCTGTTTTCTCCCATCATGATAGGTAGTAGAACCCCTGCAAAGATACTTCCGGCACCGTACAAGAAGAAAGACCAAAGAAGTACTCGTAGCGTGGTCATTGACGTTCTGCCTGTTGCTAGTAGGCACAGTGCAGTGCCTCGAAAGAGTCCTCCAGAGATGCTAAGTAATACCCCTATCAGTAGCGGTTTAAGGATGATGTGTGCTGGTATTTCCCAGTTCCAGATTGCAATGATGGAGTATGAGCACAAGGCAATGACCATCAGTAGCGTTTCGAATGTTAGGGGAAGAATGAGCCGTGCTGTGAATAGTTGCCCTCGGGTGAAACCGGCGTGCGTAAGGATGGTGGCGTCAGCTGGAGCATTGATTTCGCGTGCAGTGCGACCCGATATTTTTAGGAGGTGACGAGTCAAGCAGTAAATTCCACCGAGAGAAAGTAGTGATGGGACGAGGTGCTGCGATTCGCCAATATAGGCAAATAGTGTGGGGGCAACAATCACAAAGAACGTGAGGAATAGCCCCAGTAACATGCTGATGAGCAGGCAAGCTAAGCCAAGGAGGAAGTAAGCGTTGCGGGTGAGACGAAATTCTGGTGCAACAGCTCGTACATCTAATAGTTTGCTGGTTTTGATAAGAAGTATAACGTGGTGAATCCGCCGGTCTCGTTGTTGTGTTCTAGGCGTAGCGTTGTGGCTCATAGGAATGTTCTTGGGCTTATTTAAAATGACTGATTAGTGCGAGAGCGTTGCCTGAACTCGATAATTCCGATGAGGCAAAAGGCAAGCAACCAGAGAATTGAGAACACCATAGAGATGGTGTTTTCTGTCTGGCGGGCAAAAGCCGTTGTAAGCATAGAGACAGCTCCGCCAAGCAGCAGGGAGACTGCTAGGGGAATGTTTGGTCCGAGTTTTAGTGTCTCTGTGAAGACATAGATGATACTCAGAAGTATGGCGAGAGCGAACCACGTATAGGTGAGGAAAACCCAAAAGAGCTGAGCTGATTCTAGAACATTAGTGAGGGGGTTTAAGAGCATGATCAACCCTACAATTGAGGCAAGGGCAATGAGGATTATTCCACGAATACGGCTAGTCATCGGCTTATTCCTATGGAGATACAACGGCATATTACGTATTCATAATATTTATTTTTTTAGTGTTAGGGTGCTCAACTCGCTCTGCATTCTAAAAAATAGCAAAGATAAAACGTGTACTCGGCAGGTTTCCCCGGATAGTAAAAGCGGTGTTGTTGTGATGAGATTTCATCACAACAACACCGCTTTTTATCAGAGATAAGCCTGTTTATTGCTCAACTTTTTGTAAACGACGAATCTTGCGTTCTTCACCATAAGCAACGATGCCCAGAAGGATAATCCCGATGATCAAGGCAGCATAGAATACGGTGAACACAGAGTCCCAGCCGTGTAGCACATGGCCAAAAACAGTAAGGCCAGAACGTTCAGGATCAGCGATGGCAGCCAGACCAACTTTTGCCATCGAGTCCCCTAGAAGATATGCGAAAGTACCGCTCATGCCGTTTGCTACACTCACTGCACGTTTAGGGACGAAGCCCACCAAGGAAACACCAATCAGTAACTGTGGACCAAAGATGAGCGCACCTAAACAGAAGAGGGCAATGTTAACTTCTGTAACACTATGCGCATTCTTATAGAGTCCGACGGCGAAGAAGATGAGGAAGAGGCAACCAACAGAGACCAGTGCACGGCGTCCTTTGAGCAGGTCAGAGATGTAGCCCCACGACATACTTGCGACAAGGGCACCAATCTCAAAGAAGAAAATCGTGTTTACCGCGTCTGAAGTGCTAAAGTTCAGTTCTTCACTCACATATAGTGGCGCCCAGTTATCAATGCCGATACGCACGATATAAACGAAGATATTTGAAGTACATAGAATCCAAATCCACGGGTTTTTGAGAACATAGGTGGTAAAAATCTGCCATTTGGTCAAAGACTCAGATTGGGTGTTCTCTTCTTCAATGGGTTCGTCAAATATTTCTTCTGAACGGTTCCAGCCAAGCTCCTCGGGGTCGTCTTTTCCGATGAAAAGACCTGCGATACCAATAGCGAGTCCAATCAGCGCAGGGAAAATGAACATACCAACAACGTGGCCGTTGAAGAAGACGTTAGCTCCCCATAGGGCAAGACCACCAGCAATAGCGCCACCAATATTATGTGAAGCATTCCAGAAGCCGAGGTAACGTCCTCGTTTTTCGCGGGGCGTCCACCGTGAAATAGTCGAGTATGAGGCAGGTCCACCAGCAGACTGGAAGACACCATTGAGCCCCCATAGCACCACAAAGATACCGATGACAGAGCCGAATGCGCTCAGTAATAGTCCCATGAGCAGAACCATGAGGGAGGCAGAGACGAGTAGGGCAGAAACAATACGTTTAGAATTTCTGCCGTCTACAAAATACCCAACAAGGGTTTTCCCTAAACCATAGGTAATAGAGAACGCTAGACCAATATAGCCCAGTTCGAGGGTGCTTAGCCCATATTCTTCTTTAAGGAGCGGTTGAGCGGCTTTAAAGTTGTTGCGAATCAGGTACATTGACATGTACACCAAGAACACAACGAAGAAGGCTTTAAGGAATTCTCGGAGCCAGAGTTTGCGTTGTTCGCTGGTAGATAGGCCAGACGGTGGGGCTTTGCGGATTGCGAAGAAATCCAGCATGGTGTTCCTCCTAAATGATACAAATATCGTTCGAGTGAACGGTATTCAATGATTTAGGATTTATTAAATACGATATTTCGTCAAAACACCTTGTCAAATGAACTTTTGTTCACATCTCTGACAAGACATTACGACATATTCTCAGTTATTAAATTGAGCAGTAAGTCCTTCGCGTTCTCCAAATCGCTCAAGATGACGTACAAGAATACCTTTGACACGTTCTAAGCGCTCTTCGTCCTCTGCATACGCCCATAGAACCAGTTTCGTTTCTCCAGCAATATCTGTCACGAGAACATCACCATAACCACTAAAAATACCTTCTCGGTTGAAAGTGATTCGATGGCCATCAACTATTTCTTCACAAGGGACTTTATGGCACATATGCGATATCAGCTGTTTTGCGTATCGTGCAGGCCGAGAAGTCTCAACAACAGCTTGGGCAGAATATGCCATCTCTACAATAGTAGGATATACACTCACGAGGGTGTCCTTCAGGGTACGTCATCAATCAACTAACGGTTTTTCTTCTCGTCTACACTAACAGTCTGGCAATGCCGAAAGTAACCCTGGATTTGCTGTGAATTCTATAGCTTTGTTCCAAGTAATCCTCTGGTGAAGCACCCTTTGAAAACATTACTGCATTTTTGTTAAGGTTTTTCTCGAAAATTACGGCAGGTTTTACCACACATATAGCATCTCAAGACGTATTATTATCAGGTAATTATCAGCGTTGACATTGCGTATTTGCGCATCGTTAACGCTTTCTTCATTTTTGGGGCTTTTAATCCCCATTCACACGAGAGTAACTACGGATTCAACGAATGTCTTCTGAGAACACCGCGGCTCACGCATCCGCATCGGCACCCACCCCTACTAATGGGTTAGACCGTTTCTTCAAAATTACCGAGCGAGGCTCTACCTTCGGAACAGAAATTCGAGGTGGTTTCGCAACCTTCTTCGCCATGAGCTACATCGTGGTACTTAATCCCCTCATTATTGGTACTGGAGCAGATTCTGCAGGTAATGTCCTCGGACCAGAGAAGGTAGCAGCTGTTACGTCTCTCATTGCTGGCATCATGACCATTGTCATGGGCATTTGGGCGCGCCAGCCCTTTGCCATGGCAGCAGGATTAGGCGTTAATGCGCTCCTTGCCTCTACTATTGCAACCACCCCGAACCTTACATGGCCCCAAATTATGGGGCTTGTTGTTTGGGCGGGTATTATCATGCTTTTGCTGGTGCTTACTGGTTTCCGGACTGCTGTTTTTAACGCGGTACCGCAAAGCCTTAAAACGGCTATTGTTGTTGGTATCGGTATATTTATTGCTTTTATCGGATTAGTTGAAGCAGGTATTGTACGCCGTATGCCAGACACAGCAGGAACAACTGTTCCTGTCTCTTTCGGTGTTGGCGGTCATCTTATGGGCTGGCCAACTGTCGTATTCCTTTTCGGATTGTTCCTTACTATTGCACTTTTTATTCGCAATGTTCGTGGAGCAATTCTGATTTCGGTAGTTGCATCAACAGCGTTATCTATTTTCCTTGAGACCATTGCGCCTTCCGGTTCTTCTCTTGATTCCCCCACTGGCTGGTCTTTGATGGTTCCAAGTGTTCCACCTCATTGGTTTAGCTTGCCAGATCTTTCTCTCATCGGTTCGGCTGACCTTTTTGGTGCGTTCCGTTCACTCAGCGGTGCTGCGGCATCTTTGCTTGTATTCTCTATCTTGCTGGCAGTTTTCTTTGATGCAATGGGGACTTCTGTTGGTCTTGCTGCTGAGAATGGAACTCTCAGCAAAGATGGAAAGATTGAAGGAATCAATCAGGTTCTTCTCGTTGATGCGTTGGGTTCTGTTGTAGGTGGTGGTGCTTCGAGCTCCTCTCACCAGATTTATGTTGAATCAGCAACAGGTATCGGCGACGGTGCTCGTACTGGTTTTGCCAACCTCATCACCGGTGCGATGTTCTTACTTGCGATCTTTATTTCTCCACTAGTTAATATTGTTCCCTTTGAAGCTGTTGCCCCAGCATTGGTTGTTGTTGGTTTCTTGATGGTCCGCCAAGCTGTTCATATTGATTGGGCAGACTGGGGTCTTGGTATTCCAGCATTTTTGACGATTATTATGATGCCTTTCACCTATTCCATCGCCGATGGTATTGGTGCCGGATTCATTTGCTACGTTTTCATTCGTCTGGTTCAGGGACGCACTCGTGATATTCACCCGCTTATGTATGCAGTTGCTGGTGCTTTTGTCCTCTACTTCAGCATGGGCGTCATTGAAGGTGTACTCCACTAGTTATTAGAAGTGCTCTTCATACACAATGGGGGCTCGATAGCATACCGCTATCGAGCCCCCATTGTTCTTTATGAGTTATCCAACGCTATATAGTGTGCAAGCTTGTTGATATTTAGTGTGGACGTGTCGAGTCATATCTTCGGGCGCAGTGAAGTCGCTCCAGTTGTAGAGTTCTTGGGAATCTGCGCCAGAAAGTTTCCAATGGCTTCCTAGTTCTAGGAGGGACTGATGTTTGACGTCATAATAGTCGGGTTTTCCACTCAATGCGATTCCGCGGGCGCCGGCGAGAGATGCCATGAGGTGGTGGTGGAATCGGCTGGTTATCCAGAGTTGTTCTGGTGAGAAAGTGAAGTCTTCGTCCCAGAATTGTTGGAAGGAGATGAATCCGTGGGGGTTAACAATGTCTTGTAGTGCTTCGTATCCGGTGTAGTCGGCGCCGGGGATTGCTTCGACGTAGTGGATGTTGTCGCGGGGTATGTCGAGTTTTTTGACTTGTGCGCGGACGAAGTTGAGCATTCGTTGGTGTTGTCCGTCTTCTACGGCGTCGTTTTGGACGCAGAGGTAGAGCTGCGTGTTCTCTGGTGAGAATTCTGCGGTGTTTTGGGTGAGGGTGTTGGGGTTGATGAGGTAGGCGTCGTCGAGTCCGCGGGTAATGCCTAGGGCGTAGGAGCTGGGGGTGTCTCGTACGCTGATGTGTGAGAATCCGGTGAAGTTTTCGGTGATGCGTGGCATGAGTCCTTGTCCGGTGGCGATGAGTCGCGCTCCGGTTTCTTGGGCTGTTGCTTGCATGGTTTCGATGATGAGGGCGTTGGATGGCCAGACACTGTTGATGAATCCGCCGCCGAGCAGATGTATGGTTCCGGCTCTGCGTAGTTGGAGTAGTCCTGCGTCGAAGCGTGGTGAGCCGAGTGTTTTGATGAGTTCGCTGGGGTGGCGGTTGAGGTTGTGTTCGTATTCGAAGATGGCGCGGAATACAGTGTTGACAATGTGGAGTTTGGGGTGGATGTTTTTGAAGAGGGCGCTGGCTGTTCCGGGTTCGCGAACGTCGAGCCAGATTTCGGTGTTGGGTTTGTGTTCTGCAAAGAATTCGAGCCATCTGCGGGTGATGAGTTCGTCGCCGTAGTTGGGGTAGCCTGCCATGGAGATGAGGTAGATGGGGGCTTCTTCTGGTTGGTGTGTGGTGGCGGTGTTTTCGTGGCGGTGTTCTTCGGTGGTGTTTTTTGGTGTGGAGAACCCGGGGATTTGTTGCAGAATTTTTTTCACGGTACTACCTTACTCGTCTTTGTTTGTGCCGGTAAATAGGCGGAAGGTTTCTTATGGTAGTGGATGTTGGCACCAGAAGAAAATACTAAGTAGGTTGACTAAAAGCCTCGTGTAATGTTAGTTTAGTTACATCTCAAGGAGGTTTTTATGTCTCGGAAAACAGTAGAAAGACTCCCCCGAAACCTTGCGATTGTTTCTTTTATGGTTGCAATCGCTGTGGCGATTATGGTGACTGGGCGCTCTGGCATGGAGTTACAGAGTATGGCCGCTATCCTCAAAACAACATTTTTCATTCTTGTTGTCTGCGGTATTTTTTCTGCAGTTGTTTACACTTTTGCCTATTTCAGATTTCATTCTCGTATGCCTTGGACAAAAGGGCACAACACCCATCAGCTTTTTTAAAGTTGACTAAAAGTTTTATAGTGACATATCAGACAGAGGGTGCTCACCAGTTAGCTGGTGAGCACCCTCTGTCTTCCTCGTATAAAACTAGTTTTCCGTCACCGGCTTATCGTGGCGAGGGGCTGCACCTTGTGCAAATTTTCGTACCCAGCGGTCATCTTTATATTGTGCTGGTACGGCACCGCCAAGGAGTCTCTTGGTCAGTTGGGTGGCAAGATATTCGCCGTCTAATGGCAGCGGAGAGTGAGCACCAGCAATAATGATGTTGCCTCGCCTGCGGCCTTTGAGCATGGCAGGGTCAGCAATAATGCAGGTATGTTCAAAGACTTCTGCGATAGCGGCAGCTTCTGCTTTTGCCCCTAAGAGTTCTGGGTAGTCACCACAGTTAATAATGTATAGACCCTTGTGCGATAGGGATTCTGAGGCGATGCGCGTGAATTCTAGTGTTGTGAGCGGTTCGGGGGTGATGTATCCGGCAAAAACATCACGAATGATGATGTCACGCGATTGGGCGGTAAACGTTTCTGTCACAGCTCGCGCTTCGCCTACTCGTATTTTAAGCTGCGGTGCTTGCGGTAGTGAGAACCACTGGCGTACGTATTCTGCGAGTTTTGCGTCAAGTTCTACCACCGTATTGCGTGATTTTGGGTAAACGTCCACAAAGTAGCGTGCCATGGAGCACGCCCCTCCGCCGAGGTGTGTTAAACGCAATTTTTCGGTGTCTAGGGTACTTTCTGCATAGGTTTCGACGGCGGCAGCTATCCATCGCATATATTCAAAGTCCAGTGCTCTGGGATCGTCTAAGACGATATGTGATGATTCCATACCGTTGATTTCAAGGACCCATCCACCGGGAGTGTAGTCATCTTCAATGAGTTCCGCTACCCCTGTAGAGATGGGGTATTTTCCTTCGACAAGCGTGCTTTGGTCTGTTGCGGTGTTCTTTGTTTTTCTTCTGCGTCTAGCCACAGGTTTAAGGGTACAGTGTTGAGGGTATCTATCAGCAATCTACCCATGAGATAAGGACGATGTTCGTGGAAATCATTCACCGTCAGTATAGGCTTATTCCTGCCACTGTTGAAGATGCAGATGTGTATGTTGATTTACAGTTAAAGTGTTTAGCCCAAACTTATGCTGGTTATGGGGATGACGGCTTTATGCAGCGTCAGTATGATTCTCGTGATGAGCTAGTTGAGGAATTTTTGGACAATGTTTCTTCTGCTCAGTCGCGCGCTTTTCTTGCGTACGATACTTCTGCAGATTTTTCACATCCAGTAGGTTTTGGGTTATCTCGTTTGGGTCCATTGCCGTGGGAGAGTGAACTTGATTTTGCACAGGTTCCTGCTGGTTCTCGTGAGCTAGTTCAGTTATATACTCTTGAGCAGGCTCAGGGGCACGGGCTGGGTCAGGCACTTTTGGATGCTGTTCTCGTATCGGGTGAACCAGCGTATCTGCACATTGTCGAAGGTAACGCGAAGGCACAACGCTTCTATGAGAAGAATGGTTTTAGCCATGAGGGGTTTTCTTTGACTTGTTTGGGGTCCTGGCATAACCCCGAGGGGCAGAGTATGCGCGTAGGACGTATGTTTCGAGGGATAGACATAACAGAGAATCACACTTCTGTTTAAGGCATCTCGAGCCCTTAGAATAGCGAGGTTATTTTTTCTTTTTACCGCAGCAGACAATATCGTCCAAAGCACAGCACAAAATTGCTGCCACGGGAAAAACAATCCATGCTTCTGTCCATCGTTTTCCTACAAATCCCCAGAGTAAGAAAATGATGATGACGATACCCCAGTATGCTTTCCTTAAAAGGTGCAGTAAGGGCGTAGGGCGCGTTGTGTCATCTCCCCAATCTTGAGATAGTACGCAGATAGTGTCGGCGGCTCTTGTTGCCCAGGAGCAGAATATGATGATCCATACGCCCGCAGCAACCATACAAAGTAACAGGGCAAGCCCCGCGGCGGATACTCGATGATTATCCGTTAAGAGAGCAGGAGCGATGACGCCGATGGGTGAGGTTGCGATAAGTAGTACACCGGCAATTTTGGGGGTGCGCGTATGTTTTTTCTGTTCTTGTTCTTGTTCATGCGCCCATTGTTTGACGGCTGGGTCTGCCATGAAACCGTATTCTTCGACCATGCTAAAGGGGCTCATGTATTTTTTGACCCGATGGAGCAAGAAGCGGCCTATTACGATACAGAGGATAAGCCCTAACGTTGCAAGGGGTATTGATACGGTATGGTGTTCTCCGCAGATTGAGACGCAGAGCAGGAAGAAAGCTAATCCGAGGATAAAGAAGATGGTTCCTGTTGCTCTTTGGGCGGAGCTTTCTTTGAGTGCCCGAGAATATTTTTGGGCGCATTCTTGGGTGACGAGGGAGTACATGGGTTGAGCAATTCCGTAAAAGCTTTTGCCCGTTCTATAAGAGATGATTTCTTCTGCGATGTTGAGTTCATCGGCTAGAGCTTCTAAGGAGCTGTGCTCTGCTATGACGATGTTTTGTGCTTCGCTGGGTGTTTTACCGTGTTTGATGAGTGTTTTTAGGCGTTTTTTCATGCGTAGTCGGAGTCGTTTTTTGGCATGTTTAAACGCTGGGGTTGGTGGGTATTCGGAAAATAGTGTTGAGAGGTAAGAGTCAATATTTTTCATAGGAGGGGGCTTCTATTAGTGTGGGGTTGCGCATATGGGGGAAGATGGCGCAGGCCCTGGGGTGTTCTTCTACGGTTTGTGCGTTATGAAGACACTTCAAATAGGCGAAAAAATATACAGAATAAAATTAAAAACATTTAAAAACATTGGTTTAACTTGGGGAAACTATTCCTACTGTATATAGAAAATAAAAAATCTACAACATATGTTGCATATTTAAGCACTTATGTCGTTTTAGTAAAATTTTCACCTCATGCCACACCCACAAAAAAGCGGCCTATCGTTCGTCAAGAACAATAGACCGCTCACACGTGGCAACAAAGCCACCCAAAATAGTTAACTCTCCTGAGACAACGCCTTATTCAGACGCTCCACTTTACCGGTTATTTCACCGCTATCATGCCCCGGGCGAATATCAGCTTTAACCACCAAAGACACTCGAGGAGCAACAGCAGAAACAGCCTCCGTCGCACGCTTAATAACATCCATGCATTCATCCCACTCACCCTCAATAATGGTGAACATCGCATTCGTCTCATTCGGCAAACCAGACTCATTCACAATCTTCACAGCCTGAGCAACAGCAGTATGGACAGAACCATCTTCATAGGCACCACCAGTGGGTGCAACAGAAAAAGCAAATAACATATTTTCACCCTACGACACATCACACACACACTCAATACCACGTGTCAAAGCATCGTCATAAAAATAGAACATTCTCATGAGTTACCCCACAGAGGGAACTAATCTACCCCACCACCCGCCTATTAAGGCATAAAATTCAAATGAACTATCGACACAAAAGAGTGCCGTGACATCCGCCCCACCATCGGGACGTACAAGAGATAGTAGAAACGAGACATGACAACCGGTATCTACCTTTCAGCAATGAACCCGCTTTCTGGCAAGTCCTTGGTGAGCTTAGGTCTAGCAGACTCCCTCATCAAACGTGCAGATCGAGTCGGCTACTTCCGCCCTGTCTTCAATGGACAAACCGAAGCCCAAGACCCAATGCTCAACCTCATG
This sequence comes from Rothia sp. P6271, assembly GCF_048512995.1. Lineage (NCBI taxonomy): Bacteria > Bacillati > Actinomycetota > Actinomycetes > Micrococcales > Micrococcaceae > Rothia > Rothia sp. P6271. Next base: position 60,301 of record NZ_JBLXXV010000004.1, read on the forward strand.
CGGCAAAACTTTGGGCTTACCAGCCTACAAGCCCGCGGAGGAGTGTCCCTCGAACGTTGCCGTGAGCTTCTCGCTCAAGGCAACCACGAAGAAATGTCCTCTATTGCAGTATCTGTCTACGCAGAAATGGCCTCAGAATGTGATGTCATCATCGTCGATGGTACTGACCTCATGGCTCACAACGCAGTCACCGTCGAATTCGACCTCAACGTGCAGTTCGCTCGCGATCTTGGGCTACCCGTTATCGCAATAGTTGGTGCACAAGAATCCTCTGTGCAAGACATCGTCAACGCCGTAGATGTTGCACGCACCGAATTGACCAACGCCAAAGTCGACATTTTGGGTATTATGGTCAACCGTTGCAAACCAGAATTACGCGAGGAAATTCTCAAGAGCGTCAAACGCGGTCCTTCAAAACGCCCTGTCTACGTTCTTCCAGAAATTCCTGAGCTTGCCCTACCTTCAATCTCCGAAATGGTGGCGGCACTGGAACTATCCGCTGAAGGAATCGATGAAGAGCACCTCAACCGCGATATTCACGATGTCAAAATTGCGGCAATGACCGTCGCAAACTTCCTTGACCAGTTCACTGACGGAGACTTCGTCATTGTCCCAGGTGACCGCACTGATGTTGTTGTTGCATCACTTGCGTCGGCTCTCTCCCCCACATTCCCAGCTCCTGCTGGCATGTTGCTCACCGGCGGATTCTCTGAGGTCAAAAATGACACTGTCATTAGCTCCCTCATGAGTAATGCTCCATTCCCTGTCTTTGAAACCAATATGGATACCTTCCAATCAGGACGAGCAGTATCACGTGTCGAAGGCTCACTCTCTAACGGACAGCCTCGTAAAATTGCTGCAGCACTCGGTGAATGGTCCCGCTCTGTAGACCCTGATGAGTTGCTTGAACGTCTCGAGTTAGAGCGTCCTGCATCCATGACTCCGCTACGCTTCTTGCATAACCTCATTGAAAAAGCACGCCAAAGCCGTCGCACCATTGTCTTACCCGAAGGCCATGATGTACGTATCCTCCGTGCCTCTGAGATTATTGCTCGGCGCGATTTCTGTGATCTTGTACTCATCGGTAATCCCGCAAAAATCTCTGAAATCTGCCAGGCTGAAGGCATCAACCTTCCGCTTGCCGGAGAAGATAAGAACGGCATCCGCATTATCGACCTTAACGATAATGAATACACCGAAGATTTTGCACAAGAATATGCTCAGCTACGCGCGCATAAAGGCATGACGGTTGAAGCAGCTCGTGGCCGTATGCAACAAGATGCCTCGTACTTCGGCACCATGCTCGTCTACAAGGGCATTGTTGACGGTATGGTCTCTGGTGCTGTTAACACCACCGCAAACACCATCCGTCCATCCCTTGAATTCGTAAAAACTCGCCCCGGCGTTAAAATTGTTTCTTCCGTATTCCTCATGCTCATGGAAGACCGTGTTCTCGTCTTTGGCGACTGCGCAGTAAACCCCAACCCCAATGCAGAGCAGCTTGCTGATATTGCTACAGCCTCAGCAGAAACTGCCCGTCAATTTGGTGTGACACCTAAGGTTGCGATGCTCTCTTACTCCACCGGAACATCCGGTTCTGGAGCAGATGTTGAGGTCGTACGTGAAGCAACCGAAATCGTCAAGGGAAACAACCCTGACTTTGAGGTTGAAGGGCCCATCCAGTTCGATGCAGCATCTAATATGTCTATCGCTTCTTCAAAGATGCCAGACTCCAAAGTTGCTGGCCAAGCAACAGTGTTCGTATTCCCCGATTTGAACACCGGTAACAACACCTACAAGGCTGTACAGCAAACTTCTGGTGCCGTTGCTGTTGGTCCGGTACTTCAGGGGCTACGTAAACCTGTCAACGACCTCTCTCGTGGTTGCACCGTTGATGACATCATCAACACCGTTGCTATCACCGCAATTCAGGCTCAAACTCTCTAAAAGGTACAACGGTGGATCTGCTCAAAATAGCAGGCTTCCCGTTAAAGCGTTAGGGTTGTGCAACAGCATATGCTGTTGCACAACCCCCTTAGATTCTCTATAGAAAAGGAAAATATTTTGCTTATTCTCGTTGTGAACTGCGGTTCATCATCCGTCAAGTATCAAGCACGTGACACCTCTTTGCCAGAAGCTGAGCAGGTTCTCGCTAAAGGACTCATCGAAAACATTGGCACTAAAATCCCAAGCCATACAGAGGCTCTTGCCATCATGGCAGAAGATCTCAAGGAACCTCTCCACGGTCGTGAAATCCAAGCAATTGGACATCGTGTTGTTCAAGGCGGAGATATTTTCACAGAACCGGTACTTATCGATGACGAAGTTCTTCAAAAGATTGATGATTTATCCCCGCTAGCGCCTCTGCACAATCCTGCACACGTATTGGGTATTAAAGCAGCGACTGAAACATACCCTGGTGTTCCTCAGGTGGCAGTCTTTGATAATGCGTTCCACTCCACCATGCCAGAACATGTGTATCGTTACGCTGTTCCAGAAGAGTTCTACGAAAAATATGGCGTTCGTCGTTACGGTTTCCACGGCACCAGCCACGATTACGTTACTGGTATCGCCGCAGAATTCCTTGGTATTGAGCGTGAAAAGTTTAATGCTGTTGTTGCTCACCTCGGTAACGGTGCATCCACTACTGCTGTTGCTCACGGTAAGTGCCTAGATACTTCTATGGGCTATACCCCTCTTGCTGGCTTGGTGATGGGCACTCGTAGCGGTGATATCGATCCTTCTGTTCTTACCTCCTTGATGATGCGTAATCCAGAGCTTACTGCTGAGCGTATGGACCAGATTCTCAATAAAGAATCTGGCTTATTAGCGATTGCCGGAGATAATGATATGCGCGCAGTTGTTAATGCGATGAAGGACGGCAATGAACGAGCAAAACTTGCTTTGGATATGACAACCTACCGTCTAGCTAAATACATTGGCGGTTACCATGTAGCTGTTGGAGGTATGCAAGCTCTTATTTTCACTGCAGGTATCGGCGAAAACTCTTCTGAGTTCCGTGCGCTCACTATCGAACGATTGGGTGCTCTGGGTATCACTCTTGACTCTGAGGCAAATCTTGTTCGCGGTGATGATCCACGTATTATCTCCACGGAAGATTCTGCTATTCCTGTTCTTGTTATTCCAACCAATGAAGAGTTGGCTATTGCTCAGGCAACCGAAGTCATTGTAGCTTCAGCATAATTATTTTTCGGTTCTAGCTACTCTGCGGGGCGTACCCTCATCTCAATGATGGGTACGCCCCGCAGAGTATTTTGCAGTTTTCTCTGGAACGGCTTCGGACGTTAATTCGTCCCTAAGATGAGGTTCTCCTCGTCGATAATGCGTACTATAGTAACCAGTAAACACCCTTGTCGAGAGTGAAAGAAATAGCAATGAGTCAACCTCCACACGACGATGTTCCCACAACAGGGCAGCCTTCTGAAGGCAGAGCTTCACACAGTAGTTTGCCGGTAGGAGCCTCGAATCTAAGAGAACGCCCCTTGCCTGACGATCTCTCCCGCGGGTGGATTCCAGAAGATACGCGTCAACGCCCAATATCGCCGTTACCTGCACCAGCGTTGCTGAAATATCAATCGTTGATGCCGTTTAAGTTTGTGAATTCGCTTCGGCACCCTGGTGAATTACCGTGGGTCATTGCTGCGTATTTGCTGACCTTTGGGGTATATATTGCTGGTTTTATTTATCTCGTTGTTAATTTTGTATCGGTGGTGACGGGTGCAGCCGAAGGTGCTACTCTTGGTGCAACGCTCAAGCAGCTTCTCCTCTTAGCAATATATGCCCCGCTGGGAATATTTATTGTTCGTGCTTTAGCCTACGCAAGAATTAGGCTTACTGCCGTTCGTATAACGCCCACTCAATTCCCTGAAGCCTACCAAATGGTTGTTGACGCGGCGCGCGCTAGCGGACTTCGTCGCGTACCAGATGCCTACGTACAACTAGGCAACGGGCAGATTAACGCTTTTGCGTCGGGTCATGGTCATCGTCGTTTTATTGTCATCTACTCAGACCTTTTTGAGATAGGTGGGAAAGCAAGAAACCCCGAGGCTCTACGCTTTATCATTGGGCATGAGGTGGGGCATATTGCTGCTGGACACGTCAGCTATTTCCGCCTCATCTTTACGTCATTTTTTATGCAGATTCCGGTTCTTGGGTCGACGCTCTCACGAGCACAAGAATATACCGCCGATAATTTTGGGTATCGTCTTGCACCTCAAGGCGCGCTCCAAACGATGGGTGTTCTTTCTGCTGGAAAATACTTGTGCAACGAGGTCAATAGCGATGAGCTAGCAAACCGCGCAGTCTACGAAAAGGGGTTCTTTACGTGGATGAGCAACCTATCCTTGACGCACCCTCCAACAACGTGGCGTGCACATGCTTTGCGTGACCGCTCCGAGCCAGGGCGTCTCATTTGGCGTCCAAAAGTCAATCCACAGTATCCTCTATCTGCTGTTCCAGCAGCTGATCCAGCTCGTCTATGGCCAGACCCGTTGCAGGCAACAGACTTCATGAATATTTACCCAGAACGTGCTGATAATGAGCATTGGGGTATCGTTCAAACGCAGAAGAAAGAGCCAGCTACCGAGCGTGACCGCCGCATATCCGACACCCTCTTCACACTATGGGTTCCACCGCATTTGCGCCCTCAGATGCCAGCTGAGAATCATGCACAGGAATCACAGAGTGAAGAAACGTCATATACTTCTACATCTGCAGAAGAAGGCAATGACGATGAGGGCCGTATCGTAAAATAGCCTCTATGGCTCTTCGTATTCCACGCATCACCGCTGACCCGCTCATCATGTTGATTTTGCTGGCAGCGGTGATTGCTTTTATCGCACCAGCCACAGGCGCTTTTGCTGAGAGCTTTTCATTAGCAACAAAAATTGCTATTGCTTTATTATTCTTTCTCTATGGTTCTCGCCTTTCTCCTCAGCAGGCTTTAGAGGGGTTAAAGCATTGGCGTCTTCATGTGTTGATTCTTGCTTTCACTTTTATTATTTTTCCTTGTATAGGGGTCCTTCTGTTCCCAATGGGTATGGTGTTGGGGCATGAGCTATATTTAGGCATTTTGTATATGACTCTTGTTCCTTCAACGGTGCAATCTTCTGTGGCCTTTACTTCTATTGCTCGCGGTAATGTTGCTGGTGCAATTGTTTCTGCTTCTGTTTCGAATATTGTGGGGGTCTTTGCGACACCACTTTTAGTCATGTTTTTGATGCACTCTGATGGCATTGCCATTAGTGGAAATATCTTTTTGGACATTGCTATACAGTTACTTGCACCGTTTATTGCAGGACAGCTGATGCGTCGTTGGAGTGCAGATTTTGCGCACCGTCCGGTGACAAAACAGGTGGATCGTCTCTCTATTGCCATGGTGGTTTATATGGCTTTTTCTGAGGGCATTGTTCACGGTGTTTGGAGCCGTATCAGCTGGTGGCAGTTATCTCTTCTAGTAATTTTTTCAATAGTTTTTGTGTACGCCATGTTGTGGCTAACACGTGCGGTTGCTTCTCGTGCTGGGTTTAGCCGTCAGGACATTATCGCTATTCAGTTCTGTGGAACGAAGAAATCTTTAGCGACGGGTCTTCCGATGGCTGCTGTTATTTTTGGTAGCACTCAGGTGGGTGTTTTGATTGTTCCGTTGATGATTTTCCATCAGGTGCAATTGATGGTGTGCGCTCATCAAGCTACTCAATATGCCAAAAAAGGAATATAGGATATAACGGCTCTTGACAAGCTGTCATATCCTATATTCTTCGGATTTCCTGACGGTTATAGCACTAAAGCTTCTACTGTGCGAATCAGAGAAATATGCGCTAGAGAATGCGGGAAGTTACCCGTCATGCGTTGAGCAGCGTAGTCATACTCTGAGCTCATCAGGTTAAGATCGTTCGCAACCCCCAGTACTGTATCGAGAATTCTTCGCCCGTCTTGTTCTCGGCCAGAACGTATGTATTGTTCTGCTAACCAGAGCGAAGCTGCGCAGTGTAGGTTATCTTGGTCTTCAAAACCGTCAAACCCGTTGCGGTTAATGTAGCGATAAATCATTCCGCTAGCATGCTGTAATTCTTGTTCAATTCTGCGGACAGTGCCGAGCATGCGTTCGTCAGACCAGTCTAAGAAGCCTACCTGTGGAAGTTGCAACAAGGAGGCGTCTACGGTGGTTCCGTCGTAGGTTTGCACGAAGGAATTCAATTCTGGGTTGTAGCCGTGTTCGAGAATTTCTTCTGCAAGGCTGTCTCGACAATGTGCCCATAATGCTCCGTCTCCGGCAAGACCATAGTCTTCAACTGCTGATACTCCGGCGTTAAAGGCTGCCCATAGCATGACTTGAGAGTGAGTGTAGATGCGAGGTTCTGCTCGCATCTCCCATAGTGATCGGTCTGCTTGTCCGATTCGTTCAACGGCTGAGTTGAGGAGTTCTTTTTGTAGCGGCCATGATAGGTGGTCCTCCCCTACTCCGTTATGACGCAAGTTTGCGAAGGTGACGAGCATCTGCCCTAGAGCGTCTGCTTGGAAATATTCTCCTGAGCCGTTACCTGAGCGAACCGGTTGTGAACCTTCGTAGCCGGGTAATGCGAGGCGACGGTCTAGGTCGTCTTTTTCTCCGGCGACACCGTAGACGGCGTGAAGTTTTTGAGGGTTATTTGCTACGGCACGAAGTATCCAGTTTCTTAGTTGGGCAGTTTCTCGTTCGTGTCCGTGTGTAAGGGTCACGTCCATTGCCATGGCGACGTCTCGTAGCCATGAGAATCTAAAGTCCCAGTTTCTACTACCGCCTAGGGTTTCAGGTAGCGATGTGGTGAGGGCACCGACGAGTCCGCCAGTTTCTCGGGAGATGAGGGCGCGTAGTGTGAGTAGTGCGCGTAGCCGTGCTTCTCGGTAGAGTGCATCGTGTTCATTTTGGGTGTCTTCTGCGGTGTTTGGCAGGATGGTGTGCGTTGCTGTTTGCGCGAGTTCGTGGTAGGTCTGTGAATCAATTTCTGGTAGTTGCGTATTGGTCACAGGGTCATTTTCAGTGTTGAGAGCTTCACCGATAGAGCGTGTTGCCCAAACAGCGGTTTCGTTGGTGTTCGTTGAGTCTGAGACAGCTTCTGTTGCGGTGATGACAGGGCGTGATGATGTTTCTGGTGCTGGTTCGTTGCGCCCTGCGGTGAAAAGTTCTGACCATTCGCTCCATTGTTCGTTGGCGTAGGTCAAGGCGGTGTCATAGTCGATGGGTGCGGGCGGGTTGTGGTTTGAAGCGAAATAACTCAGGGAGAAAGAATAGTGTTGTCCGGCAGATACAACGAAGGTGTCGGTATGGGCACCATGTTGGGTGTCGGGAATGGTATCTCCACGGAAGACGAGTGCGTGAGGTCCAGCCATTCCGATGACCATGGGGTCGGTGTCTCCGTCAGTGTAGCGGGTGACCCATGGTGTTGTTTTTCCGTTGTCGAATCGCATGGTGAGTTCGTGGAGCATGACGACCTCTCCGGTGAGCCCTTCGACGTTTCGTACGATGGAGGTTCCGCCGGTTAGCGGCATAAAATCTGTGACGCGTACGCTGGCGTCTCCGATGTGCCAGATGGTTTGGAGAGTGAAGGTGTTTTCTCGGTAGGAGCGTTCTGTGCGGACTTCTTCTACGGGGGCGGGGTTTACTGATTCTAGGGGCGCAAGCAGCCAGCGTCCGTGTTCTCTGTCCCCTAGTAGGGCGGCGAATACGGCACCGGAGTCGAATCTTGGGGCGCAAAACCAGTCAATGGATCCTGCGCGGGAGACAAGCGCTCCAGTGTTCATATCAGATAATAATGCGTAGTCCTCGATAAAAGAAGCCATGGGGTTAACACTAACCTAAGCTTAGTTTTCTGGGGAGGGTAGAAGCGTCTTTCGTGGTTTTTTGCAGAAATAAATACATTCTTGACACCTCTTGTTTTATACCCCTAGGGGGTATATCTTAGAGGTGAGTGTTTCACCATAGAACACCAAACACTACGGAGGGAACTGCGATATGTGCCACCAAGAAGAAGTCCATACAGACACCTCACCGCCTCACGGATACACCTCTAAAAAAGAAGCGTATCTCAAAAGGTTACGTCGCATTGAGGGGCAGATTCGCGGCATCTCACGCATGGTAGAAGAAGACCAATATTGCATTGATATTTTGACGCAAATATCAGCAGCTAATAAGGCACTACATGCTGTTTCTATCGGCTTGCTCGAAGAACATATCGGACATTGTGTTGTTCACGCGGCAGAAGAATCTCAGCGCACAGGAGACCACCGCATCGTCGAGCATAAAGTTTCTGAAGCTAGTGCCGCAATTTCACGGCTTTTACGCTCCTAAACAAACTTTCCTTGTACACCATAAAACCTAAGAATACGGAGAAATATCATGGCAGAAACTATTGTCAAAGCAACTGGACTTACCTGCAACCACTGCGCAATGAGCGTAGAAGAAGAGCTCAAAGAGCTTTCTGAAGTGCAAGAGGTCAACGTGGACGTTGTGAAGGATGGAGAATCCACCGTCACGATCTCGCACGAAGAAGAGTTAAGCAAAGATAAGATTCGTGAAGCCATCGCAGAAGCCGGCTTCACCCTAGTGGATTAGTCCTCACTGACCTTGAGGGCACCTCATAGCTCTCATAGAACTGAGGTGCCCTCTGCCTTTTACATCCCTCTTATTCTCTAGGAAAATAACTGTGAACGAGCAACAAAACCAACGCGTTATCAATCTTCATATTGGAGGCATGACCTGCGCTTCCTGCGTTGGGCGTGTAGAGCGCAAATTACGCAAAATCGACGGAGTAGACCCATCCGTCAACCTACCATTGTCTTCTGCTCGAGTGCTTGTTCCAGAAGGTGTAGAAGCTGAAGAACTAATTCGCACGATTGAGAAAGCTGGGTATACGGCACAACTTAAAGAACCAACGATGAGCCAAGGAGCGTCTTCTTCTCCTGAGCATACGGAGTTAGATTCTCTCAAACAAAGAATCTGGGTTACAGCAGTATTTGCTGTTCCGGTGTTCTTTATATCGATGTTCTCTTCTGTTCAGTTTCCGCATTGGGGTTGGGCGGTTGCACTCCTTGCGAGTGTAGTGGTGTTTTGGTCAGCGATTCCTTTCCATCGTGCAGCATGGACCAATCTGCGACATGGCATGTTTACGATGGACACTCTCATTTCGCTAGGTGTTCTTTCGAGTTATTTCTTTTCTTTAGCTCAGCTACTGATCGACCCTGCAATGACAGCAGCTGTGCATGCTCATTCTGCGCATAGCCATCAACTTTATTTTGATTCTTCAACGATGGTTGCTTTTTTCCTCTTGATAGGACGTTACATCGAACAGCGTATTCAGCAGCGTTCTTCTCGCGCTCTTCATCAACTTCTTGAGCTGGGCGCTAAAGAGGCTCGTATTCTTCGTCATGGTCAAGAGGTCAAGATTCCAGCTCAAGATGTTATGCCAGATGATGAGTTTATGGTCTTACCTGGAGAGAAAATTGCTACTGACGGTGAGGTGGTTGAGGGAAAATCCTCTGTTGATATGTCTCTCGTAACCGGTGAATCTGCTCCGGTTGAGGTTGGAGTGGGAGATACCGTCACAGGTGCTACGGTCAATCTTTCTGGTGCTTTGACGGTCAGGGCCACTCGTGTGGGGGAAGAGACGACTTTAGCTCAGATAGGTGCTCTTGTCTCTGAGGCTCAGGCAACTAAAGCACCTATTGCGCGTCTAGCAGATAGGATTTCTGCGGTTTTTGTTCCGGTAGTTCTTGTGATTGCGGTGCTGACATTCCTTGCATGGTGGGTGTTCTCTCAGGACGTCAATAGCGCTTTCATTGCCTCAGTATCTGTTTTGGTGATTGCATGCCCTTGTGCCTTGGGTCTTGCAACTCCTACTGCGCTTCTTGCGGGAACCACGCGTGCTTATCAGCTAGGTATTCTAATTCGTTCTGCACAAGTGCTAGAAGATACTCGCGATATTGGTGCAATTATTTTCGACAAGACAGGAACAGTTACTGCAGGAAAGTTTAACGTTGTTCATACGTTGCCGTTGAGCGGTAGTTCCTCGCGTCTTACTGTTGAGCAGGCTCTTACCTATGCTGCGTGTGTTGAAAAACGTTCAGAGCATCCTATTGCTCAGGGAATTATCCGTCATGTAAACGCTGATTATAGTTCTGTGGTTGAGCCAGTTATAGAAGATTTTACGATGACCGCAGGTGGCGGCGTACAAGCATGTGTACTGTCTTCGGAGCAAAAGCACACTGTGATGGTTGGGCAGCGTTCTTTCCTTGAGGAGCGTTCAGTGCAGTTGAGTGAGAAAGATGCCCTCTTATTACGGCAGGAGCAAGAACGGGGCTTAACGGTAGTCATGGTTGCTATTGACGCTACCCCAGTTGCTCTCATCGCGCTTCAAGATACGCCAAAAGATGATGCAATAACGGCTATTGCCGCATTAAAGAAGCAGGGACTACGCCCAGTGTTGCTAACCGGTGACGCTCAGCCTGTTGCAGAATCTATCGCACGTCAAGTGGGTATTGCAGATGAGGATGTTTTTGCTGGGGTATCACCATCTCAAAAGGTAGAGACTGTTAAACGCCTTCAAGAAGGTGGGGTACGTGTTGCCATGGTGGGTGATGGTGTCAATGATGCGGCTGCTTTGGCACAGTCCCATCTTGGTATTGCGATGGGTTCTGGAACAGATATTGCCATGGAAGCATCTGATATGACGGTGATGCGTAGCGATGTACGTTCTATCGTGACAGCAATTGAGCTTTCGCGAGCAACGTTGAGGCTGATTATGTCTAATCTTGTGTGGGCGTTTGGGTATAACTTTATTGCTATTCCTGTGGCTGCTTTGGGATTGTTGAACCCGATGATTGCTGGCGCTGCGATGGCTTCTAGCTCGGTGATTGTGGTTCTTAATTCTTTGAGGTTGATGCGTTTCCAAGAAAATTCTTCAAAGTAAAACAGCTAGTAAATCAGCAAAAACATAAGTCCACTGAACATTTTTGAGAAAATACCGTGACATTTTCTCTTGTCATTTCGTCTTATTAGTGACGGCACCTCAGGCGCTTCGACCAATATCTCTTGGGGTGCCGTTATCTAAAATTTTTTTAGCCATTATGACAATAAACTCGCAAGGAGAAAGAATCATGGCACAGAACACTAAGGTAACCCCTGCAGATGTAGAGTCCAAGAGCACTTCAGCTTCCTCTGGTCCTGCAAAGAACATTGGCGCAGATAGCGGTCAGGGTACCACCCACGTCAATGACGCAGTTATCGCTAAGATTGCTGGCCTCGCTCTTCGCGACGTAGAAGGCGTTTACGCACTTGGTGGCGGCGCAGCTCGCGCATTGGGCGCTATTCGTTCCTTCGCTGGTCAGGAAGAAAACCTCAAGCAGGGTGTTTCTGTAGAGGTTGGCCAGACTCAGGCTGCTGTAGATCTCTCCCTCGTTGTTGAGTACCCTTACCCCCTCTACAAGGTCGCTGAAGACGCACGTAACTCCGTCATCAAGGCAATTGAAGACCTCGCTGGTCTTGAGGTAACTGAAGTAAACATCGAAATTCTCGATGTTCATGTTGCTTCTGAAGATGACGAAGAAGAAGTAGAAGAAGAAACCAAAACTGAAAGCCGTGTTAAGTAGTGAGTAAGACTCTAATCGGATTATTAGTAGCCGCAGTGCTTGCATATGCAGCACTTGATCATGGATTTGGCGGATTCCTCCTCGCTGTAATTTTCCTTGCAGCAGGTGGATTCCTCGGGGCAACGCTCGAAAACGGTTCTTTGAACCTTGATGAAGCATGGAAGTCTCTCGTAAATAAAAAGGGCTCTTCCTCCAACTAATCCATGTCACTTCGGTGAATAGTCCACGAAAGTACAAGCAATGAATTCAAGTAGTCGCGGAAACACGATTGTTGCCCGCAAGGCTCTGGTTACCGTGTGCACTGCTGTTGCTTCTGAGGCGTTCGGTGTGGCGTCGTCTGATATTAAGACGACGCTCACCGATCACTCAGGTAAGCTCGGCGTGAACATTTCTATACCGCTTCGTGCTCCACGTCTCGACGAGATTCCCACTTCACCTGACTTTCTTCAAGAAATGGGTGGCACGGTCTTTGATTTGGTGGAGCGCGCTCGTGCGCTAGTTATCGCACAGGCCAGTGAGATTACTGGTCGTGAGATTGGCGCAGTAAATGTCAGCATTTCAGGTATTACCGAGTACGGAAAGCAGGTGCGTGTTCAATGAGTCGTCATCAAGAATATGTCGAAGAATATCCCACCGCTCGTCGCGCTCCAGGGCCGTTTGTTAAATATATGGTTCGTCGCGAAACGCACTCTTCACGTGCTGGCGTCTCCATTTTCTTCGCGGTCTTATTGCTCGCCGTCATTCTTTGGGCTGGTATTGAACTAGTTTTGAGTATGGCAGGGCAGAAGGCTCTTTTTCTCAGCGGTGAGCAGATGTTTGATGGTGTAGCTCAGCTACCTTCAGGCATACCTGACTGGGCACTCTACCTAACGGGTGCTGTTCTCGTCATCCTCGGTATCTTCGCTGTTCAAAAAGCGTTGTCACCTGGGACTTTGGCAAAGCATTCTTTAGGATCTCGCCAGAGAGTCGCTTTTGTTGCAGATGATAAAGTCATCGCTGCGGCAATGAGCGAGGCGGTACGCCGTCAATTCGGTTTCAATCAGGAGCAGGTCACCACAAGTATCTACCACGCTAAGGCTGTTGTAGAGATTGTTCCGACATCTGGTTCGGTTGTACCGACTCAAGAAATCACTGATTTTGCACAAAAAACCTTGGACGCATACGGTTTTGTACCGACAATGCGCGCTTCGGTCACTGTTGCTGGAGAAGGGCTGGTGGCATAAAGATGGGTAACGCACCTCGCGCACTCAATAGAATCTTACTGACCCTCTTCGGCTTAGTATTCCTTGCTTTAGGTGCAGGGCTTATCGCATTGAAAGTCTCTGAGCCTTTGGCACAGTACTGGAATGATGCTGTTGATCAGGTAGAACAGCCAGCACGCGATGTGTTTGCGGCAGCTGCGACTCCTTGGGGTTTTAGCTGGGTAACAGTCGGAGTTGTTGTTCTAGCGGTCATCACCGTTTTCCTTCTGGTACGTTGGATTTTTGCTCAGCATGGTAACCGCGCTCATTCTGTAGCTTCTAGTCAGCACTCGGTAAAGTCGCAGGGCTCTCAGGGACGCACAGAACTTGCTGCTAGTTTCGCTAAAGACGCTGTCAAAGAGTCTTTTGAGCAAAACCCTGACGTTCTAAGTACAAGTGTTACGGCACTTAAACTCCCCAAGAAAACCTCTGGATTATTTGTCAAGGTTGAAGTTCGACAGGGCGCAAACCCTCTCTCACTACGGGAAACAGTTGATAAGACTGTTGCTGGTTTAGATGCCCTTACAGGACAAGAAATTCCTGTAACGGTCTATTTGACCGGCGGGATTCGCACCATGATGTCCAAGGACACACAACGGGTAAACTAACCCTTAGAACACATAAGGCAGAACCACACGAGTTATTAATGTTGTTGGTTCTGCCTTGTGTTTTTGTGAGACCGGGAAGGAAAACACATGGCATTACTCACCCCCGATAGAGTAGCAGGACTATCTGACGCATTATTGTGCGAAAGATCTGCAAACGGCGATTCAGACGCATTTCAAGCTCTATTACGTAGACATGCTCCTTCCATGAGGGCCTACGCTATTCGGTTAACAGGAAGCGCCGCTGACGCAGACGATGTTCTCCAAGAAACCTTTATTCAGGCGTGGAAGAAAATGGATACGGTCGAGAACCCTGAACGTGTTAAAAGCTGGCTCATGATGCTTGTCAACCGTAAAGGAATCGATCTTATTAGAGCGCGTAAGCTCAACGCCGACATTGATAATTCACCCGAACCCGTCGCTGCAGGAGCTACTCCTGAGCAAAGTGCTATTACGGGTTCACAGATGGGTGCGCTCTCCGAAGTGCTCAAAACATTACCCGTTCAGCAACGGCAGATATGGGTGATGAGGGAACTTGGTGGAGCCTCATATAAAGAAATTGCACAGACATTGATGATTAGCGAATCTAGTGTTCGAGGAAAACTTGCTCGAGCAAGAATCGCACTGCTTGATGGATTGGAGGGCTGGAAATAATGTCTGATTGTAGAATCCCTCTCAGCGTCTTAAGTGACTGGTTGGATGATGAACACGAAAATAATGAAACGGTAGCCCATAGAAAAACAACAGAACATATTGATCAATGTCCTGTATGTACACAACGGGTCAAGGCGCTACGTAAGCTCGGCACACTCACCGCTGAGCTCTCTGAGCATGACCTTAAAGAGCAAAATAAGGATACGAGCTGGATTGATACGCTCTTGAATAATATTGCTCTCGAAACTAAAGCTGGACGTTCTATCCCCCTACGCTCAGATAACGAGTTTGACCGTCTAACGCAGACGGAAGGTTCAGTTATCTCAGCTATCCGTTCAGCTGCTGATGAGTTAGAGGATGTCGTTATTGGTAAATGCCATCTTGATGGTGATGTGACTGTTATCGATTCCCCCATTACGGTTAATGTCACTGCATCTATTCGTTTTGGCACAGTTATTGACAACGCTGCTGAAGAGTTACGGACACTGATTCTCAAAGAAATTGAGCGTATTAGTGAGCTGAACGTTCAGATGGTGAACGTGACGATTCAAGATATTTTTGATGCTGCTCAAACGCAACACACACGTCAGAAGAAAACTGGTGCTTGGGGGATGCTCCGCGACGAAGCTGCCTTCGAATACCGGAAAGGTGCGTGATATGCCACAAATCATTCATGTTGAGCCACATTCCTCCCACGATTCTGATTCCCAAAATAACACGCAAGAAGAATACCAAGGTTCTGAATTATCAATTGATATTTCTCGGATACGCAAGGAAGTATTAGCGGTAGAGGGTGTAGAGAAAATCTACCCTCATTATGCTGGTGCTACACGTATTTTGCGGGCGATGAGCGCGGTTAACTCTACGGTGGGTTCAACGGTTCGAGAAACCCTTAACGGGTCTGCCTCATCTGAGCAGAAAAAAGGTATTGACTCTGATCGTTCTCGTTCTTCACAGAGTGCGGTGCAGACTCCCCAACTAAATATTGTTCTTCGTTTAGGAACAACCTCGAGTGCGAATGTTCCAGATACTGTACGGACTGTAGCGCAGGTTGTCCGTCGTATTGTGGAAGAGCCAGTGGTTCTTCATATAGACGTTGTCAATAGCTAAAAGAATATGCTGGTGACGAGTTTTCCCTCGTCCCCAGCATATTTATTTTAAGTTTTATCGCCATAACGTCTTTAGCGTTCTTGAGGGTTTTTCTCCTCTTGAGAGGTTTTCTGTTGTGCTTTTTCTGCGCGTGCTTGGGCTTCACGTCGGGCACGGGCTTCGGCGTAAAGTTTTGCTGACGAACGGTTGATTCCGGTACCTTGCCCTAGTTCAGGAGAGTTCGGTTTTTCAACAAGAATTAATGTTGCACAAACAACGATGGTAACGATAAAAACTGCACCAGCAACCGTAAACGCTAAAACATATTGTGGGCGGTTATTTGTTCCACCTGTTGCAGTGATGAAGGTTCCCCAAAACGCAACGACGGCTAGAATTGAGGCGATGACGAGCGGCCCTGTCACCTGCTCTTTGAAACCTCTAGGGCGCTGTTGTACCACTAAACTTTCCTCCTGATGTGTCTCATCCAGTCTACTCGTTAACCGGCGAGCATGCAGAGAATGTTAATCTTTCAGCTTGTCGTGTGTATTTCCCCAAAGAAAACTTCAAGCTACTGGGAACTTGGATGAGGTAAGAGACGTCGTTTTGTAGGTGTTCTATATTTCTAGAGGTTTCCCGAGCCGGTACCACGTGATAACACCGGTGCTCAGAAACACACCGGTAATGATTGCGCCACAGCTGAACACTCCAAGCATGGCTCTATCGCCGATACCGCTCACAGCCCAGAAGCTCAGCCCTGTTGCAAGCATCATGATTCCTTCAAAACGCCAATCTTTAGCAAGTGCGTTGTTGTTCTTTAACTTGTTTGAAAAGATGGTTTGCGCCGCACCAGAAATACACCATCCTATTCCGAGGATAACTCCGGCTGAAGTCTCTTCCCTTGCAAAAAATAAATATATCAGCGTAGTTATGCACAATACTACGGACGAGGTGACAAAGAGAAACCGACTCTTGTCTTTTTCTGTTGCAGATAAAGTTTTGTATAGGTAGCTATGCACAACTGCCAACATGACCATAAATGGTGAAATCGTATAGCGAAGTACGTCAAGACTGGGGTTCACCATGAATAACGTGATGAGACCGAATACAACGTATATTGATGCGTGGACGGCAGTCCACTGGCTTAGCAACTGTTTTTTCTGCTCTGATTGGTTGTTTGAAGATTTTGAGTGGGTACGGTTTTGAGTCACGGTATAAGGCTATCGGAAAAGAGTATTTTCGTGCGAGTAGAGAACTGATAATTCTCAGAGTCTGTTTTTAGGGATTGCAGATGATGCGGGTTAGCAGCGTCATCGCTTGTTCAAGGTGCCGTTCTGATACTGCACCGAAGCCGATGATCAGCCCGTAGTCTTGACGCGGCATACCATTATGCGACCAGTATTCTCCTAAGCTTCTGACGGATACTCCTTGTTCTTTAGCTCGCGCTACAACCTTTTGTTCTTTGAGGTATTGTTCTTCTGCGCTGAGGTGCGCTCTCGACGTGAATTTGAGGATGGCATGTAGCCCGCCGTCCATGGGTAGGAGTGTGCATTGTTGAGAAAGTTTGCTGTGGTCATAATAGTTTTGTACAAGACGACGTCTTGTGGCGTAAATTCTTCGCATCTTTGCGATATGGCGACGTACCGTACCGTTTTGTAGGAGGAGTGTCATCGCTTCTTGAGTAATGGCAGAGACAGGTGAGCCGAGCTGGGTTCTGAGCCTGCTAAGTGGCTCATGTAGGTGTTGCGGAGTGAGAAGGTAGCCTAGCCCAACGGCTGAGGAAAGGGTTTTAGCGAACGATCCGAGAGTAACGACACAATCATAGTGTGATGCTAGATGATGTGAGCGAGTGAGTGAAGCGAGCGCGGGGACGGGGTCTCCTGTGTAACGCAGTTCGGAGTCGTAGTCGTCTTCGACGATGAGGGCTTTGTTTTTGTGTGCCCATTCGAGCAGTTCGAGTCTGCGTGTGATAGGCATGGTGGTGCCTAGTGGGTATTGGTGGCTTGGTGCAAGAAGGATGATATCTGGTGGGGTGTGAGGAGGTAGGTGTTGGGGGTTGAGTCCTTGTGTATCGAGGGGTATCGGCATGATGGTGTGTCCGAAGGTGGCAGGAATTTTTTGTAGTGAGGGGTACCCTGGGTTTTCAACGGCGATACGTAGTGGGCGGTCTTTGATGATGGTTCTTAGTGTTGAGAGGATGAGTCTAAATCCGTCTCGTGCTCCTGATGTGACGAGTAGCTCTTCGGGGTGGGTGATGACGCTTCGGGTGATTCGCAGGTGTTCGGCTAGTTCTTTTTTGAGGGTGGGAGAACCGGTGGCAGGGTATGTTGTTCCGACGTTGGCTGCTGCGGTTCTCCATGCTGCTCTCCATGGTGTGCTGGCGAGTGTGGAGGTGTCTGGGGTGCCTGGGCGTAGGTCGATAAGGGTGTTTTGAGGTGTTCTCAGGTGACTAGTGGAAAGGTGTGTTGGCGTGGTGGGCTGTGGTGTGTTGGTGTGGTGTTGGTTGTGGGGGTGAGGTAGGTGGGGGTTGATGGTTGTTCCGGTGTGTGTGGTGTGTAGGTATCCTTCTGCGGTGAGTTGTTCGTAGGCGGAGACGATTGTTCCTCTGGAGACGTTGAGGCGTTGAGCGAGTGTTCGTGTTGAGGGTAGCGGGTCTGATGCGATGAGTGTGCCGTTGAGGATGAGTTCGCGTATTTTTTCTGCCAGTTGGCTTGGTAGTGAGGTTGTGAGGTTGCGGTTGAGGGTGATGGGTAGTTCTACGGAAGCTGAGGTGTGCATAGGAGTGTAGTAGTTCCACCTAGTGGTCTAAAATTTTTGTTGATTCTTGGCTCTATCTTAGACCAGCGTTTTAGGGCACAGTAGAGACCATGACTGAAAATACTGAACTTCATGGATCTCCCCTCGTCAAACGAGGATTAGCAGATATGCTCAAAGGTGGCGTCATTATGGACGTCGTCAACGCTGAACAAGCAAAAATTGCAGAAGATGCTGGTGCGGTTGCGGTGATGGCACTGGAGCGTGTGCCTGCCGATATTCGTGCTCAAGGTGGCGTTGCTCGTATGAGTGACCCTGACATGATTGAAGACATTATTAACGCGGTGTCTATCCCTGTGATGGCTAAAGCACGCATTGGACATTTTGTTGAGGCGCAGGTTCTTCAATCTCTCAAGGTGGATTATATTGATGAATCTGAGGTTCTTTCTCCTGCTGATTATGTGAATCATATTGATAAACAGCAGTTCACTGTTCCCTTTGTGTGTGGTGCAACTAATTTGGGTGAAGCACTTCGCCGTATTGCTGAAGGTGCGGCGATGATTCGTTCTAAGGGCGAAGCTGGCACGGGCGATGTTTCTGAAGCGACAAAGCATATTCGCACGATTAAATCTGAGATTGCTGAGCTACAAGCACTACATGCGACCTCTCCTGACGCGTTGTATGTGAAAGCTAAAGAGCTTGCTGCACCGTACGACATCGTTGTGGAAGTGGCACGCACAGGAAAACTTCCGGTGGTTCTTTTTACTGCTGGTGGTGTGGCAACCCCCGCTGACGCTGCAATGATGATGCAGCTTGGTGCAGATGGTGTTTTTGTTGGTTCTGGCATTTTTAAGTCTGGTGACCCTGTTGCTCGTGCACGTGCCATCGTTAAGGCCACTGCGTTCTATAACGACCCTGCTGTTATCGCTGAGGCTTCTCGTGGTTTGGGTGAAGCGATGGTTGGTATTAATGTTGCGGACCTTCCAGCACCTCATCGTTTAGCTGAGCGCGGCTGGTAAGAATTGTAATTACACAAAAATTCTTGTGGTAGTTGTGCGTATTCCTCATCGAGGATGTGCACAACTATCACGTTAAAACACCGACTTGATACGTCGAAGGGTTAAAACAGTAAGTAGCAGAGCTAGGCGCTACCGGCTTATCCATCCGAGTTATCGCATATCAACTAGATATTTCCAAAAGCAGTGTCGCACGATATATTAAAGAATTCGAGAAAGAAAATAATGTAAGCGTATAAAGGATTGATGAACATATGAAGAAATTTTATTTTCTGACTACTTTTACGCTATTTTCTTTAGCTATTACGTCTTGTGGATTTCCCTCATCTTCATCACTGTCCAGCGCTGGAACAAAAGTTCCTGAACTGTTTTCACCAATTGAAAAGGATGGTTCTTATACCAGGACTTTCTACAGCAATTTTCCGCTGGACAATCCGAAGAGTTCTTTAGTCGCTTCTGACGCTTCCGGAAAAGGCCCTTTCACTGCTTATATAGCATGCAGTGAAGGAGAGGAGATGACTGTATCTATCGATTCAGAAATCGAAAAAACTGTACCTTGTGATAAATCAGTTTATGAGATTCATGAAATCCAAAAGATTGCACTCTCAGGGGGTATAAAAGCTACTGTAGAGTCCTCTAAAAAGTCAGGAAGCTGGCAGATTCAGTTCCTAAGTTCTAGAAGCTTTAACTAGACATTATAGTTTTGCAATCAGCACCAGCGCGTAGGCGCCACCAACCCAATACCTCAGACCGAACCCGTACCATCTACTCAACACATCGGTGCTCTGCGCCGAGTATTGTCCGCGCACAAAAAGTTGCGCACGGTTTTATGCTGAGACCAGCGGGACGTATCAAAAGTTAGGGAAAGGGTGCGCACAACTACCACGTTAAATACATAAATTTAGCGTTCTCGGCTCAGATACTCAGTCTTACGCAAAAGCATCACTGCAGTCATAACACCAAGAATGACCCATAACCCCGCACATAAAATACCCAAAGAACTCATCTGTCTCAAAACACCAACTTGATACGTCAAAGGGTTAAAACCAGCAAGAACAGCAAGCCAATTCCCCTGAATGGGGTAAAACAAGGGAGCAGTAAAAACTGCTGGAAGTGACGTCACAGTAACAACAAAATCACGTGTAGCGTACGAGTCCACTTTCCCACCTAAGGCTGCACCAAAGCCACACCATCCAGCAACAAAAAGAACACCCACACCTAATAAGGTTAAAACCCTCCACATATCTGGTGCAGACTCAGGGAAAATAAGCAGAGAACACGCAAACAAGAGCGCAAACTGAACAATAAATACCAATGCTCCAAAGAGCACAATGCTTACTACATACCCGATAACCGAACCGCCTTGAAGGATATATAAGGCCAGCACTCCCCACTTACGGTCATTAGCGACATCACTCATACTTGCTGTGGCAGAACGAAAGGCCAGCAAACATACCAGTCCTGCCAACACAAATTCGCTATACACATCGACCTTATTTTCCAACGAAGGTCGAAGCCCTGTAGACAGGAAAACTAAGTAAGCAACAGGTTCTATAAAACGGCCAAGATAGGACGTACGCCAATTCCATAAGGAGAGGATATGAAATTTTATAAGGGTTAGAGGGCGTAGCATTAGAAAACAGTCTCCCTAATATGTGTGTAGATATCCCATAAATCATCTGTCTCTCTAGGGGAAAGGCTTAGATAGTCTTCAACGGGTAAGTCAGCGATTATTTTTCCGTGGTCGATAGCCACTACTCGGGTGCAGTGTTTCGAGAATCGTGATGTTTCGTGAGTGCTTATTAATGCTGTTGTTCCGTGTTCTTTACGTTCATCAAGATATTTAAAAACTGTTTCTATACCTTCAGGGTCGAGACCGGTAGTTGGTTCATCAAGAATCATTAGTTGGGGGTTTCCGACGATTGCACGTGCAATTTGAGTTCGTCGCAGCTCTCCCCCAGACAGAGTTTCTGCAGTTTTTCCGAGATAATCGCTCAGCCCAAGGGTGTGAGCGACTTCGTCTATGGAAACACGCTGTGATTTCTGTAAGGCACTACGTCGAAGCTCTACACCGAGTGCAATGTTTTGACGCACGGTAAGAGACCAATCGATGATTTCTCGTTGGAGGACACCACCCTATCTCTGAACGGTTGATATTCGTTGATAGTGTTCCTGCTGTTGGGTGTGTAAAACCGCTGACGAGGTCAAAAAGGGTTGATTTTCCTGCGCCGTTATGTCCTACTACTGCTATGACTTCTGCTGGGTTGATAGTCAGGTTTACGTTGTCTATTGCCGGTGTTGTTTTCTTGGGAAATTTTTTGACTAAGCCTTCTGCAACAATGATTGGTTTCAAGGTATCAGCTTTCTCGAAGTGCTTAATGAATATTCTCTTCTATATAGGTCTTTCTAAGACGTCATTCTCTCTTATATGAGTTTGATAATACATTTCTTATAAACAGTAGAGACATATTTCCTTATCAGAACGAATCAATAAAACGAGTATGCTTAGTTTAGCCACAGATTTTATCTGTATAAGTTTGCGCGAGAAAAACACGAAGGGTACAAACATTGACCACTATTGTTAACAATTCTGGGAACGGTAAAACTGTTGGTGTTCTTGCCCTTCAAGGTGGCGTCGCAGAACACGCACAGATGCTGGAATCTCTGGGCGCGCAGGTAGTTCTTGTTAAAAAGGCTGAGCACCTTCATGGGTTAGACGCGTTGATTCTTCCCGGTGGAGAGTCTTCTACCATTGACCGTCTTACTCGTATTTTTGGGGTACGGGATGCCTTACGCGAAGCTATTATCTCAGGTGTACCAACGTTAGGTACTTGTGCTGGGCTCATCATGTTAGCGCACACTGTAGACGACCCTGCACCGGGTCAGCAAACACTCGATATTCTTGATATTTCTGTAGATCGTAACGCTTTTGGTTCGCAGGTTGATTCTGCCGAGACAGAGGTTCTTTGGCGTGGGGCAGATGAACAGCTACACCCTGTTCATGCGGCTTTTATTCGGGCTCCTCGAGTGAGTCGAGTGGGTCAAGATGTTCAGGTAACAGCTCATCATGGTGGGCAGGTTGTCGGTGTTCGGCAGGGCAATGTTATGGGTATTTCTTTTCACCCTGAACTTACGGGCGATACAACGATTCATCGTGAGCTGCTTAGCATGACGAATTTTAAATCATCATTCTGTTCTCTGTCTTAAACGTTGAAGCTGTCATATCTTGGTGTACGTATCGTAGATATGGGTTATGTTTAGTTTATGTTCAGTACTTTTACCTCCCGCTTACACGGTATTCTCTTTGCAATTGCGTTAACAGTGGGAGCTTATCTCATCACGTTTATTCCGGGGTTTCAGCTTGTTAGCGTTCTCCTGTTGGCGATTGTTCTCGGCATTTTGATGCGGAATGTGGGTTTTATCCCCGATTCTTGTTCAGCAGGTTTGACGTATTCGAGTAAAACGTTTTTGAGGGTTGGTGTTGTGCTCTTGGGGTTGCGTCTGGCAATTCCTGACATTCTTGAGCTAGGTTGGGGCGTGCTTTTTATCATTGCGGTCACGGTGCTGAGCACGTATCTGGTGACGTTGTGGTGCGGACGTTTGATGGGTGTTGCCCATAATTCTCGTATGCTTATTGCGACGGGTACAGCTATTTGTGGTGCTTCTGCGGTTGCTGGTATGTCTGCGGTGTTAGAGAAAAAAGATGATTCCGAAGAGGATGTGGAGTCTTCTGCGACTACTGCTATTGCTTGTGTAACACTGTTTGGAACATTTTTGATGTTTCTTATTCCGGCGTTAGCTGTTCAGTTTGGTCTTTCGTCCGAGCAGGCTGGGGTTTGGATTGGTACTTCTATCCATGAGGTGGGTCAGGTTGTTGCGGGTGCTGGGTTTATCGGTACGGATGTGGTGGCAACTGCTACGGTGACGAAGTTGGGTCGTGTGGTTCTTCTTGCTCCTTTGGTTGCTTATGTGGGGTATCGGCAGGGGCAAGAGAAAGCTCGTCGTGGGGTGTCGTCTCAGAAGCGGCCACCGTTGTTGCCACTTTTTGTGGTGGGTTTCCTTGTTGCAGTATTTTTGCGTTCGGTGTTGACCTATATGGGGTTTGATGGTGTTCTTAGCAGCGTGTTGAGGGGTGCTGAGGTTCTGTCAACGGTGTTGATTACTGTTGCGATGGGTGCGATGGGCACTAATGTTCATCTTCGGAAGATTATGACGACGGGGTTGAGTGCTGTTGTTTTGGGTGCTGTTGCGAGTGTTGTTGCGGCTGTGGTGAGCCTTGTCTTGGTCTTAGTCGTCATGTAGGTTTTCAAGCGTCTTAGGTTCTATGAGCATTCGATGTGGAGCAAGTCCTACCGAACCCATATCTCAGTGCGAGCGCGTCGGCCAAGAGTCACGGCACGAGCACCCATAAAAATCGTGGAGTACGCTAACCATAGAGCGATAAAGGCCGCACTCTGCCCCATGAGCGGGGTGAGGACGTCAACGAGTAGAAGTGACGGCACGTAGGCACCTAAAACAATGAGTGAAGCAATGCCAAGATAACGCATGTCTTCTGCGCCCATCAGCACCCCGTCTAGAACAAAAACATATGCGGCTAATGGTTGGGTGAGTCCCACAACTAATAAGGACAACGCAAAAAGGTGTTGAACGTGCGGGTCAGAACTAAAAATCCAGCTACCAGTAAAGCCGATGAGTGCACAGAAAATTCCTGTAATTACACCAAAATAAAGACTCCACCGCACTAAAGCATTTTTAAGATCAAGAACAGCGTTCTTTCCTTGTGCCGTGTTGAGGTTCTGCGCCCCCAGTTCTTTACCTAAAAGAGCCTGTGCAGCGATAGCCAAAGAGTCGAGTGCAAAAGCAAGAAAGCTGAAAAAGCTCATGGTGAGCTGATAGGTTGCAAGAGCTGTCTGCCCTTGATGTGTGGCAACAATAACCGTGCCGAGTAACGCCACTCGCATAGAAAGCGAGCGCAACATGAGCCATGAGCCGAGAGCAAATACGTGGCGAAGCCCCGAAAGTTCGGGTGAAAGTTGCACACCGTATCGGGTGATACCCCGCCACAGACTCACACTGAGGACAGCGAACATGCCCCATTGTACGGTGGCGGTAGCAATAGCAGAGCCGGCAAGTCCCCACCCCAGAAGGTAAATCATCACCCAGTCGAGGACGATGTTCACAATCGCGCCGACGGTGGCAACATAGAGCGGGGTTTTTGTGTCTTGTAAACCTCGTAGCACCCCTACGATTGCGAGTACACCGAGCATGGCGGGCAGTCCAAGTAGTGAGGGGTGTAAGTATTCTTGGGCGTTGATGGTGGTGGCGGTGTCTCCTCCTAATGCGGTGAAGAGCTGTTGAGAGAAAACCCACCCTAAGATGCCAAGTAGTGCCCCTAGTCCGAGGGCGACCCAGAGCGCGTTTCGTCCTGCAGCGTAGGCTTGAGCGAGGTTATTTTTTCCGTAGGCTCGGGCAACTGCCGGTGTTGTGGAGTATGAGAGGAACACCATTAGCCCTATGACTGTTTGGATGATGGTCGAGCCGAGGGTGAGTCCTGCTAGTTTGTCGGTGCCGAGGTGTCCGATCATGGCAGAGTCAGCCATGACGAAGAGCGGTTCAGCGACGAGTGCGCCGAAGGCTGGTATTGCTAGGTGAAGGATTTGTCGGTGCAAGGTGTTGGAGGGTGCAGGGCGGGTAGCTGACATAATCTTTACTCTACTTGTGTGGGGCAGGTGTTTAGAGGTTGAGACGGCGTATGACGTCGTCTCCGTAGATGTCTTGGGTGAGGTAGAATTTGCGTTCTCCGACGATACGGAAACCGTATTTTTCGTAGAATTTGTTGGCACGTATGTTGAGTTTTGCGGTGCCGAGCCATAGTGTTGTGAATCCTGCTTGTCGTGCTTGTTCGCAGACGGCATCCATCATTTTTTGGGCTGTTCCGTTGCCGCGTACGGATGGGTCTAGATAGAACTTGCTTAAGCATGCTGCTTCTGCAACGATTTCGGGGTTTTCGGCGGTGTTGGTGCAGAGGACGGTGTACCCGACAGGTTGTTTGTTCTTTTCGAGGATGCCTACTTGGTAGTGTTCTGAGCGGATGTATTCTTCAAAGATTTTTTGTGAGAGTTTTTCGTTGATGAAGGTTTGTACTGCTTCTTGGGGGATGTAGGACGGTGTTGCGTCGGGGAACATCTTTTGTGCGAAGGTGTGCAGTATGGGTGCGTCGTTGAGGTTTGCTAACCGGTAGTTTGGGGTTTCTTCATGTATCACTCGCTCTATCCTAGTGGTAGGGGTGAGTCGACGGAAGAGAGCTTTTCCTCTCTATAGGTTGAGCATCAGATTTTAAGATTTTTCGTATCCTCGAAGTTTGTTGAGTTCACGACGTTGAGCTTTTGTTGGGCGCCCCGCACCAGGTTCACGGCGGGGAACACCGCCACGCAGTAAATATGATGGGTATGGTTCGGATAAGTCCTCGTAACAGGTCACCGCAATAGGTGCGCCTACTCGACGAGAAATGGTACGAATAACTTTCAGGACCTTCTCATATCCGGGGTATCGTACACGTATCACGTCTCCCGGTTTTACTGTTCGCGAGGGTTTAACAGCGCTATCGTCGATACGTACGTGCCCTGCTTTACATTCACTCTGCGCTAAGGATCGTGTTTTAAAGATACGCACAGACCACAACCACACATCAACCCGAACTGGTGGATTATGTTGATGAGATGAGCTGAGGTTGTCCTGACTCATTTTCTGTGCCTTTCCTCAAAACAAATATGACTCTCTTAGCATACCCAGCTAAGCTGAAGATATGACTACCACCCTCGCCCTCCCACCCTGCTCGCATGAGGAGATTCTTTCTACTATCCGTTTCCCTGTTCTTCCACCAGAGTCTTGTTCTCAGAATGTTGAGGGTGAAACTTATGGGACGGCTACACGTACCCGCGGGTGGGTTGGTGTTGAGGTGCCAGGGCAGTGGGGGCGAGATATCCTCAAAGGTGGCAGTGTTCATTCTGCACTTGCTCGAAGAATTGCGCGTAAGGTTAAAAAACTTCGCGGATATAAGCTGTTGTTTATTAGGGAGCCGGCTTCACGTGGAAGTCAATCTCAGCAGAAGCGTCAAACACACCGCATTTTTATTGTTAATAGTGCACAGGGGAAGCAGCACACGTACCGTTTTGAGGTTCCTCATCTAGAGAAGATGCTCTCTCTTCCGTTGCACTCACCGCAGAAGATTAAGGGTGTTAAGAAGGTTCCTCATAGTCTCATATTTTTGTGTACTCATGGTAAGCGTGATCGGTGTTGTGCGTTAGCAGGACGACCTATTGCACAGTATCTCAAGCAGGTTCGCCCTCCGGAGACGGTTTGGGAGTGTTCGCATATTGGTGGGCATCGTTTAGCTCCCACAGGTGTGGTGTTGCCTGCTGGTTATATGTATGGTCGGCTAACTCCTGCTACTGCTCTTATGGCGGTGGTGTCTTTAGAGGAGTATCAGGTTCCGTCGTTGGCTGGTATTCGTGGTTGTTCTTCTCTTGCGGTGGTTCATCAGGTGGCAGAGGTTGCTGTTCGTGAGTATCTTGCTCAGGGTGGAGAAGAGCCTACTATTTCTCAGCTGTCGTTTTCTTCTGTTAAAAGTGAGAAGTCCTCAAAGAAAAAGAAGAATCTTAAGAAGTCTCGAGAGTATCGGCAGTTGAAGAAGAAGTATGCGCGGTTGCGTAAGAGTCGACTGTGGCGTGAGCAGAAGGCGCGGGCGAAGGTTCTACGCAAAAAGTTGTCTTATGGTCAGGCATGTGTTGAAGAGCTGGTAGAGCTCAATGAGCTTAATCGGCGGTATCGTGAGGTTAAAGAGCAGTACCGTCGTGAAAAGTATGCGTTGCTTCATGGTGGGCAGGATACTGGGTCTTCTCAAGTTTTTTCGTCCGCGCATAAGGGTGTTCAGCGCTCTATTGTTCACCATGAGGATGGTCGTTCGTGGGTTGTTGTCACAGCTAAAACGAAGACTGCTCCGGCACGTGAGTCTTGCGGTAAAGGAGAAAAACCGCTTTCAACGTTTAAGGTTCTCTCGGTGGAAAAATTATCCTGAATAGGGACTGAAACCAACTGTTCGACATCGAAGTAGAAGATAATAAGCTTAGAGCTTAAAACTTATTTAACTTAAGTTACAATAATCAACTAAAATATCGTGTAGACACAAAAGTGTCGACTAAACATCATAATCAACATAAGGAGCATGATGAGAAAAATTAAATTCACAAGGACAACAATGAAAATAATACTAAGGATATTAGCCACAATCCTTTACGCGGAAAATATCACAGATAACTCAACGGTGAAACATAAAATCATGGTCTTTGCAATACTACTAATTCACCAATTCGCGCTATACCGAATAGAATCAATATTGCAACCGTCGATAACGAAAATCTTCGATAGACCGAATTCAAAAAAGACACAATCCCTTATGGCAAGTCTTTTTATGCGTAAACGCATGGAAAACAATCCCCAAAGCGCAAAATTACGTCCAATCATACAGTCTTTGATAGGACACCTAATATACCAGCTACTATCTCACATGATTCTGGTTCATATAACACTACCTATTATAAACTGTCTAACAATATACTAAATCACCAGTTGATCAAAATCTCCAATCTGCGTTTTCCTTACACGTTGATTTTATCATAAAATCACCATTGCCACATGTCTAAAACAGTGAAACAAGTCACACCAGTTGTATACCTTCAACCAGAATATCTAATGCCTGTTCAAGGAGATTTTCTGGGATGGTCAGAGGAGGTAATAAGCGTACAACGTTGCCGTATGTTCCGCAGGTGAGGATAAGCACTCCGCGTTCTAGGCAGTAGCTTGCGATATCTCGTGCTGCTTGCGGGTGTGGTTCTTGTGAGTCGGTGTCGAGAACGAACTCTAGTGCCATCATGGCGCCGCGTCCACGTACTTGACCAAGAATAGGCAGTTCGTGGACGAGCGGTTCAAGTTTTTGGCGGATGAGTTGTTCAATACGTAACGCGCGTTCGTTGAGGTTCCATTCTTGCATGGTTTCAATGGTGGCGAGAGCTGAGGCGCAGGCGACAGGGTTTCCGCCATAGGTGCCACCGAGTCCGCCTGGTTGCACTTTTTCGAAGAGTTCAGCTCGTCCGGTAACGGCTGATAGTGGCATACCACCGGCAATGCCTTTTGCGGTGGTGATGAGGTCTGGTTCGATGCCTTCATATTCGCTGGCGAACCATCGTCCGGTACGGCAGAATCCGGCTTGTACTTCGTCGGCGATGAAGACGATGTCTTTGCTTTTTGCCCATTGTGCGATGTTAGAGAGGAACCCTTCTGCGGGGACGATGAATCCGCCTTCACCTTGAATGGGTTCGATGAGCACGGCGGCGATGTATTCTGCTCCGACTTGTTTTTCGATGATGTCGATAGCTCGTTGTGCCGCTTGTGCGCCGGTGAGTTCTTCACCGTCACGGTAGGGGTAGCTCATGGGCACACGGTAGATTTCTGGTGCGAATGGGCCAAAGCCTTTTTTGTAGGGGGTGGCTTTTGCGGTGAGTGCCATGGTGAGGTTGGTTCGCCCGTGGTATGCGTGGTCGAAAACGATGATGGCGTTACGTCCGGTTGCTGCGCGCGCGATTTTTACGGCGTTTTCTACGGCTTCTGCTCCGGAGTTGAAGAGGACGGACCGTTTAGGGAAGTTACCGGGGGTGAGTTCGTTGAGTTTTTCTGCTACCGCAATATATCCCTCGTAGGGGGTGACCATAAAACAGGTGTGGGTGAAATGTTCGCTGGCTTCTTGGATGGCTTTGACCACTCGTGGGGCGCTTGCGCCTACGGAGGTTACGGCGATGCCTGAGCCGAGGTCTACGAAGGAGTTTCCGTCGACGTCGAGGATTACTCCGCCGTCTGCGTCTTGTGCGTAGATGGGCGCAGTGGAGGCGACTCCGGCGGGTACGGCGTCTGCTCGTCGTTGTGCTAGTTGTTGTGAGTGTTCACCGGGGAAGGTGCCGTTGAGTTTGATTTCTTGTGGCAGGCGGTAGGTTATGTTTGTCATTGATGTACTTTCTCTTAGAGGAAGCAACCGAGAAGAGTTGACGTTTCACGTGAAACGTTCGGGTCTCTTCTCGGCAGCTTTTGTGTTCAGTCACTTCACAAGCAGGAGCTAAAGACTCCCGCCGTAGAGGAATTACACGCTCATATCACTCATCACGTGTTTAACGCGGGTGTACTCTTCTACTGAATACAGGGAGAGGTCTTTGCCGTATCCAGAGAGTTTGTATCCTCCATGTGGCATTTCTGCGGTGAGCATGACGTGAGTGTTAATCCATACAGCACCAAAATCAAGGTCACGAGACATGCGCATGGCAACACCGTGGTTGCTTGTCCACACAGAAGACGCCAACGCATACGAGACGTCATTAGCTAGTTCTAGAGCTTCTGCCTCATCACTAAAAGGTTGCACAGTCAGAACCGGCGCAAATGTTTCTTCTTGGACGATAGAGTCTTGCTGTTTGACGTTACTAATCACCGTGGGTGCAATGAAGTATCCGCGCTCAGTGCAACGAACACCGCCCGTATCAACAACCGCGTGCTCAGGAAGGTTCTCTAGCTTCTGCATAACCGTCTTGAAATGGTTGACGTTATTGAGCGGGCCATAATAGTTCTTTGAGTCGTCTGCGTCTCCGGTCGTAATCTTTTCGGCTTCTTGCACCAGCAGTGCACGGAATTGTTCGTAGACAGACTCTTCAACAAGAACACGAGTAATAGCAGTGCAGTCTTGACCAGCATTAAAGTACCCGAATTCGGTGAGCATACGAGCCGCGCGAGGTAAATCTGCATCAGCGAAAACGATGGCGGGAGCTTTACCACCAAGTTCAAGGTGTGCACGTTTGAGGTCTTTTGCGGCGCTTGCGGCCACTGCTTGGCCTGCACGCACTGAACCGGTAATAGAGACCATGGACGGGGTGGGGTGTTCTACCATCTGAGCCCCAACACTTGCGTCTCCTAAGAGTACGTTTACCACACCGGCAGGGAAAATATTCTGAATGAGCTGGGCCAGCACCAGAGTGGATTCTGGGGTAGTGTCCGAGGGTTTAAGAACAACGGTATTACCGGCCGCCAAAGCTGGTCCCAGTTTCCACACGGCCATTAGGAGCGGGTAGTTCCATGGGGCGACTTGGGCAACAACACCTACGGGTTCACGGCGAATATAGGAGGTATGGTCGGCCATGTATTCGTAGGCTGCTTTGCCTTCAAGGGTGCGTGCGCAACCAGCAAAGAAGCGCATTTGGTCTGCACCGGCGAGAACTTCTTCGTTGCGGATGATTTCTCGTGGCTGACCGGTATTGCGGTGTTGCGCTTCAACCAGTTTGTCGGCGTTTTCTTCCATGGCTGTTGCCAGCTCAAGGAGGTATTTTTGTCGTTGTGATGGGGTGGTTCGTCGCCAACTAGTGAAGGCTTCACGAGCAGCACTCATGGCGGCTTCGATCTCTTCTGCTGTTGCAATAGGTGATTGTGCGACGGTTTCTTCGGTTGCGGGGTTAACGATATCGAGTGTCTCGACTGAAAGCGAGTCGATAAATTCTCCGTTAATGAAGTATTGTAGGCGTTTCATGGGGTGAACCCTTCATTGTGTCTTGGGGTGACGTGCATTACTTACAGCATATCTGCTAAAGAGCGTAGGGGTCTTTAACTCCGATATATTGCGTGTAGGTGTATTCATCGATGCCTTCTGCGGCTCCTTCACGACCTAAACCAGAATGTTTAACTCCGCCAAAGGGTGCAGCCGCGTTAGAGATAACCCCAGCATTCCAACCCACCAAACCGAATTCTAGGTGGTCAGCGGCACGCAGTTGACGCTGATAATCCTTAGTGTAAACGTAGGAGGCAAGCCCGTATTCGGTGTTATTAGCCATGCGGTAAGCTTCATATTCATCGCTAAAGGTCATAATGGGTGCAATAGGCCCAAAGATTTCTTCACGAATCACAGATGCTTCTGCTGGAACGTTAGCTAACACGGTTGGTTCAAAGAAATATCCTGCACCATCTATTGCGTGACCGCCCACAACGATACGAGCACCGTGAGCTACCGCGTCAGCAACTTTTTCGCTCATCTGTTCTTGTGCTTTCTTTTCGATGAGAGGACCGCAAGTAACCCCTTCATCCATGCCGTTGCCGACTTTCATCTGACGGATTTTTTCGGCAAATTTTTCAGTGAATTCTTCAGCAACTGATTCGTGCACAATAAAACGGTTTGCAGCGGTGCAGGCTTGACCCATGTTTCGCATCTTTGCGCCCATTGCGCCGTTGACGGCGTCATCAATATCAGCATCGTCAAAGACGATAAACGGCGCGTTTCCGCCGAGTTCCATGGAGGTGCGCAGAACATTTGCGGAAGCTTGTTCGAGGAGTTTTTTACCAACTTCCGTTGATCCAGTAAAGGACACTTTACGCAGTCGAGAATCAGCAAGGAGGGGTGCACTAATAGCAGATGCTGAGGCTGAGGGTACGACGTTGAGCACTCCGTGAGGAAGTCCAGCATCGAGCATTGTTTGCGCAAAGTATTGCGCGGTCAAAGGGGTGAGTCGTGCTGGCTTGAGAATCATGGTGCAGCCAGCGGCGATAGCTGGAGCGACTTTGCGTGTTGCCATAGCAAGAGGAAAATTCCATGGGGTGATGAGCAAGCACGGACCAACGGGTTTGCGGGAGGTGAGGATACGGTTTGTTCCTTCGGGTGTGTTAACGTATCGCCCGTAGTTGCGAACGGTTTCTTCAGAGAACCAGCGAAGAAACTCAGCACCGTATTTTACTTCTCCGTGAGCTTCTGCAAGCGGTTTACCCATCTCAAGTGTCATAAGTTGGGCGAAGTCTTCGGCACGTTCTGTGACCAGTTCGTAGGCGCGACGAAGAATTTCAGCTCGTTCACGTGCAGGAGTTTCAACCCACCCCTTGTTTTTATATGCGGCGTGACATGCGGCGTCTAACGCTTCAGTAGCGTCTTGAGAAGTTGCTGAGGCAATAGTTGCTAGTTTTTCTTCAGTTGCAGGGTTTAACACGTCAAAGGTTTCTCCGGTGGAGCTTTCTTTCCACTGATCGCCAATGAGTAAGCCGGTGGGTACTTTGTTGATGAGTTCGGTGATTGCGGTGTTCACGTTAGTCCTTTTCTCCATGTTCTTCATTGAATGTTGGAATGATAGGGGGAAGATGATGATTCTTCTATCACACCCCAACCTAATGGGTTAAGGCAATTTTGGCGAGGTTTTATTATTTTTGCTACCGTTATCACGATATTAATGGCTTTTGTTGAAGGTATTTTTAATCTTCTTATCGCAAGAGTCTGTACACAATGCGACGGTATGAGAAAATGACCCCATGAGTTTGAACAGCTCCCCCACAAACACTGTAGATTTACCGGTTCTGACCTCGCTTCTAGAGAATTACTCACAGCAGGCGCAAGAGCCTATTCACGCGCACCTTCTTAGCTCTCACGGTGAAATAGTTGAATTTTCGTTGACCAACGACAGCGGAAATCTTGTTATTGATGCAACGCTCACCCAGAATTTTCTTGTGGCTACTCAGAATTTATTGAATAGTGGCACTATTCCCCCGAATGCCGTTATCAATATTGACACTTCGCTTTCTCATGAAGATATTGGGGATTATGCCGTTGAGGATAACCCCGGTGATTTAGAGGGCGTACCAACCACCCAAAATGATGGTTTAGCGCTTCATCGTACGCTCACTCGTTTAGGGCATACCAAGGGTTATTCTCCTTCAGATATTGATTACATTATTAAAAAACGTGGTGGCATCACATTGCCGGAGTTGCGTTTTTATCGTTCGACGGTACGCGATGGAAAGATTGCAGACGGCCCCTTTGGGGATATTCTTGCATCACATATTGAAGAAGATTTTGGAGCGAGCGACCTTGCAGATGCTCAGCTTCCACGTATTCCAGCGCAACCAAGCGATGTTGTACAGCCGTTGCTATCTCATCGACTGTGGGTAGAGATTGCCCATGACACAGATACTCTTTATGCGGTAGATCTTGCCCCTGGAGCTTCTGGCGCAAAGGGTCAGGTTATTAGCCGCGACCCGCGTATTGCAGAGCCGCCTCGTCTTCTTGCTCGTTCCTTCTCAGATTTTGTGACTGGCAACTGGGTCAACGAAGAGGAGCGCCGTAAGAGTTGGGGCGTTTTGGAGGATTCGTCGGCTGCTCAGTGGATAAGCTCTACCACCATCAAAGATGACAGCGCATATGAGAGTCAGCCACAGCAGGAGCAGGCTGTTTCGGCGGTGACGATGGATTCTCTTACAGAGCCTGCATCTTCTCAGGTTCTTGCAGATGGTTCTTTACCGGTAGAAGAAGAGACTCCTTCTACTGAATCCGACACAATATCTTATCGCTCACAAGTTGATGAGTTTGTACGGCAG
Source organism: Rothia sp. P6271 (assembly GCF_048512995.1). Classification (NCBI taxonomy): domain Bacteria; kingdom Bacillati; phylum Actinomycetota; class Actinomycetes; order Micrococcales; family Micrococcaceae; genus Rothia; species Rothia sp. P6271. The sequence continues at coordinate 93,739 of NZ_JBLXXV010000004.1, forward strand.
ACAAGGCAGGCTGAGCAGAAATCTCAGGAAGAGTTTGCTCAAGATTTTGCGACTCATGCTTTTGGTGATTCCGAGGAGTCTTCTGCTGTTGACCCCGAGACATCGTCACCTTCTTCAGATGAGTCACTTCCTGTTTCTGCTCAGGAGAAGAATCTTGAGGCAGAGCGTGAGGAGCCGAAGAGACGTCATTTTGCAGAATCTGAGCCTGAGAGTGTTCTTAAAGCTGCGGTCAAAAAGTTTTTCCTTGGCTAGGAGTCGTTTTAGCGTGGCTTAGTGTAGCCGAGGTGCTCTCCGCTGGAGACCTCACGTACGTCATTGTTAGTGATGTTCACGCCGAAGTTCTTCATGTTAGTGACCATGACCATGACTTCTGGCAGTGGCGTGGAGGCGTATTCTTTTTCTCTGCTGATGCGTAGTAGGGGTTCTCCTGCGGTGATGTGAGTTCCTGTTTCGACTAACGCTTTGAGCCCGTAGTGGTTTCGTTGGGCGACGTCTACTCCAATGTGTATGAGTACTTCTGCCCCTTGTGGCGTGCAGATGGCGCATGCTTGGAGGGTGTTTTGAATGAGAACGATACGTCCACTCACGGGCGCGTTGATGGTTTCTTCTGTCGCTTCTACGGCGTAGCCTTCTCCTAGTAGCCCGCTGGAGAATACGGGGTCTCCGACAAGGTTTAGTGGCTTATATGTTCCTTGTACTGGCGAGAAGAGTTCTTCTGGCGTATATGGTGTGGTTGAGAGCGTGGCTGTTCTCTTTTTTCGTCTGAATCCAAACATCGTTCTCCTTTGGACGCATGTTGTTTCTCTACACACCATGAGAGTAACCCAGAACACTCTTGAGTGGTATTTAGCCACTCATAGATACAGAAATTTTACGTGTTCTTGGCTTGTCTCGACATTGTTATATACAAAGTATCTTCTGCACGGGTAACGTTGATACGAGTTCTATCATGATGAGGAGAATTGTGGCTGATACTGTACAAAATGCTGAACTTGAGGTGTTTATTCCCGCTCCGGGAGAGAATCCTGACGACCCGCAAGATATAGAGCGTGAGGAGTTTCTTAGGACAGCTCAGCAACTTCTTGATGAAGGTTTAGATATTGTTGTTTATTCAACAGATTCTTATCCGAGCGCTTTTACGCAGTGTGTTCCGGTAGCTGATCAGATTGAGATATCGGGTGCTGATGTGCTCCCTATTTTGTTGGTTGATGGTGAGGTGAAGGTGTCTTATCACTACCCTGATGCTGAACAGTTACAGCGTTTTTCGCGCGCTCGTAGTGTGCAGCAGAAAAAGGTGTCGGCGACTGCCGCTGGTTGTGGCCCTGTCGCCACAGAGTCGGCTCCCCCTGCAAAGCCTTCAGCTCCGGCAGGTTTTGCTGCAACGTTAGCGGGTCTTTCTCAGAATCCTTCTGGGGCACCGGATATTGGTCAGCGTCAGAACCTGATGGAGTCTGCGGAGAATCAGGATGAGTTTTCAGACGAAGAATTATCTGAGGTAGAGCGTCGACTCTCTGGTGCGCCGGCTTCTGGGGGTTGTGGTTGCGGTGGCTGTGGTTGCGGATAGGGTCTATCCGTTCATATCACCTAAACTAAAGTATTGAGAATTATTAGCGTGTTCTTCAGCAGTGATGTTGAAGTTCTGTATGGTCTTTGAAAGGACGCTCCTATGACAAGCACTCCTCATATCAACCCTCAGGGTGTTCCTCTTGCAAAAACTGTTCTTTTGCCGGGGGATCCTCTTCGTGCGCAGTTTATCGCGGAGAATTATCTGAGCGATGTTCAGCAGTTTAATACTGTTCGTAACATGTTTGGGTTTACAGGAATGTTTAATGGTCAGCAGGTTTCTGTGATGGGCTCTGGCATGGGTATTCCTTCTGCGAGTCTTTATGCTTATGAGCTGATTCATACGTTCGGTGTTGAGCGCCTGATTCGTATTGGTTCTTGTGGTGGCATGCAAGATCAGCTTGAACTATTCGATATTGTGGTTGCGGCTTCAGCTTCTACAGATTCTCATTTCATGCATCAGTACAAGCTTCCTGGTACTTTTGCCCCGACTGCATCGTGGAGTCTGCTTTCTGCTGTGGCGCAGGAAGCTGAGTCTCAGGGTGTTCAGTTGCATGTGGGTAATGTTTTGTCTTCTGATGTGTTTTATCGTCATGATCCTTCTGATGCTCAGCGTTGGGCTCAGATGGGTGTTCTTGCGGTTGAGATGGAGACTGCTGGTATTTATTCTGTTGCGGCACATGCTGGTGTTGAGGCGTTGGCTTTGTTCACGGTTTCTGATCATTTGTTTAAGGGTGAAGAGACCACCAGTGAGCAGCGTCAGAAGAGCTTTACTCAGATGATGGAGCTTGTTCTTCCGGTTGCTGCACGTTAAGGGATACTGGCGTTTATGATGTCTGATTTTGCGCGAGTGGAGCATCGCCCATCGCTTGTTCTTGCTGGTTTACGTGAGACGATTGATCCTGCTGTTGGCAATGCTGATGTGTGGGAGAGTGTTTTGAATACGGTTAAGCTGGCTGGTTTTAGCACTGAGGATACTCAGCAGGTTGCCATTATTTTTGGTGCTAATATGCGTCAAGAGTTTGATTATATGGCTGGTTTGGTGGTGAATTCTCGGGATAACGCGCAGGCTTTGGGTTTGAATGCTGCAGAGGTTCCTGCTGGTGATTATGCCATTGTTGATGTTCGTGGCCCTGCCCCGTTAGCGTCTATGACGGGTTTGGATTATCTTTTGGGTACGTTTTTGCCTGAGAGAGCTTTGACGGCGTCTGGTCCTGCACTGGAGGTGTATGGTCCTGGGGATACTAGTTCTGAGAATTATATGATGCAGGTTTGGGTTCCTGTTAAGGCACTTTGAGAGGGTAGTTCTTCTCGTTTTTGGTGTAGAAGGTCGCTTCACTGTTTGGTGGAGCGACCTTTTTCGTATGGTGTTTGTTTGGTATGAGTGTTTTTTCAGTTCTGGTGTGCACGGTGCAAGTTAGGTATCACGTTCTGGGGCTGAGGTGTATGGGGCAGGTGGAAATGTTCTGCTAGCCAGATAGTTTATACGGGGTTTTCTAGGCGTTCTATTGTGACAAGAAGTAGGGGGTTCTTGTTTTTTCGGGTGGGGTATCAGGGTGAGGTTTTTTGCAATTTTTTCCAGTCTTTAACGCAAAATAAAGAAACTTTGTAACTATGTCAGTACAAACATTGACATTTGGGTGTGTGATGGGGCACGCTATAACTAACAGCTTTTCGGCGAGGACGCCAAACCCATACGACCCCACTAAGGAAAGATTTCATGTACGACCTTCTCACCATGGGCCGCATCAGCGTTGACGTATACCCTAACGACATTGGAGTCGGACTAGAAGACGTCACATCATTCGGTAAATACCTCGGTGGCTCCCCTGCAAACGTAGCGGTAGCAGCTGCCCGTTACGGACATAAAACTTCGGTCATTACCCGCGTTGGCAATGACCCTTTCGGCACTTTTCTTCGCCGTGAACTCAAAAAATACGGTGTAGACGAAGCTCATGTTTCAACTGATCCTCAGCTGCAAACATGCGTAACTTTCTGCGCTATCAAGCCGCCAGAAGATTTCCCTCTATACTTCTACGGCCGCTTCCCCACCGCACCAGATTTACAGCTCACCGAAGCAGACATCAACAAAGAAGCTGTCAAAGAGAGCCGTATCTTCTGGAGCACTCTAACAGGAATGTGCCAAGAACCAGCTCGTAGCGCGCAACTTGCAGCACATGAGGCACGCCCACGAGATCTCCTCTCCGACGAACAACACACCATCCTCGATCTAGATTACCGCCCCATGTTCTGGGAAAACATTGAGCAGGCACAACAAGCTGCTCAACAGCTTCTCTCCTATGCAACTATCGCTATCGGAAACCGCGAAGAATGCGCCGTAGCAGTTGGAGACGGCACCCCAGATGAACAAGCAGACCGACTCCTTGAAGCAGGCGTCAAACTTGCTGTCGTGAAGATGGGTGCCAACGGTGTTCTTGCAAAGACCGCAACCAGCCGTGTGGTATGCGCACCAACACCAGTTGAAACAGCTAATGGTCTTGGCGCTGGAGACTCTTTCGGCGGAGCTTTTGTGCACGGCGTGCTCTCTGGCTGGGAACTCGATAAGGTACTCGACTTTGCCAATGGTGCAGGCGCTATCGTCGCATCACAAATTGCATGTTCGGATGCTATGCCTACCGAATCTGAAGTACAAGAGTTCCTCGCTCAATATGGGCGCAACTTCTAAGCACCGCACGAGCCAAATTTTTCAGGAGATTACAATGTCCCATTCTCATGATGAAGAGCGTGACCCTAGACGATATGAGCATCTCACACGTATCCGTCTAGAGGACCCTCAAGCTATCCAACGTGCAGCCGACAACCGTGTTCGCCACGAAGGCCCACGTTATGGAAAACAAAACTTTATCGTCGCTGCAGATCACCCTGCACGCGGAGCAAACCGCGTCAAAGATCGTGCAATGGCGATGGCAGATCGTCGCGATCTTCTTGACCGCCTACAAATTGCACTCAAAAACCCAGCGGTGGACGGTGTTCTCGCGTCTCCCGACATTCTCGACGACTTACTCCTTTTAGGTGCTCTTGACGGAAAGCTCGTCTTCGGGTCGATGAACCGTGGTGGTATTAGTGGGCTTGTCAACGAAATGGACGACCGCTTCACCGGACACACTGCCGAATATCTCAAGCGTATTGGCGCTGACGGCGGCAAAATGCTCACCCGCATTCACTACGGTGATGAGAACACTGTAGCTACCCTAGAGGCTTGCGCTCAGGCAGTTAATGCTTTAGCAGAACAAGAACTCTACGCGATGGTTGAGCCTTTTATCTCAGAAACTCATAACGGCGCTATTCGTAACAATCTCTCTGCTGATGCCGTCATTACCTCTATCGGTATTGCTGAAGCTCTTGGAACTAACACCGCTTATACGTGGATGAAACTTCCTGTTGTTGAGGAGATGGAACGAGTTATGGCAGCTACGACGATGCCGACTGTTCTTCTGGGTGGAGATCCTTCTGGTTCTCCCGAAGAGGTATTCTCTAGCTGGGAAAATGCGTTGAAGCTCCCTGGTGTTCAGGGTCTTACGGTAGGGCGTACCTTGCTATACCCTGCAGATGGCAATGTTGCTGGTGCTGTTGAAACAGCCGCTTCGCTTCTACATCACACCATCACCGATTAATCTTCTTTCATTCACCTTTTGACGTATAAGGACACAAATTATGGGTTTTCAAAGACTCTCTGTAGCTCAGACTGTGGTGAAGTTCTTAGCGAACCAGTACACCGTAGACACCATTGATGGGCAGGAATACTGTGAGCGCACTATTCCTGGTATTTTCGGTATTTTTGGGCACGGCAATGTTGCCGGCATGGGGCAGGCTCTTCGCCAGTATCAGGAATTAGATCCTTCCTTGATGCCGTACTATCAAGGCCGTAATGAGCAAGCTCAGGTAGACCAAGCTGTTGGGTATGCTCGCCATACTCGTCGTCGTGCAACATACGCGGTTACCACGTCAATTGGCCCTGGTGCTTCAAACATGGTTACGGGTGCAGCTCTTGCGACAACGAACCGTCTTCCGGCATTGCTTTTCCCGTCAGACCAGTTCGCTACTCGTGTTCCGGATCCTGTTCTTCAGCAGCTAGAACGTTTTGACGCAGCAGATGTGACGGTTAATGATATTTTCCGTCCTGTAAGCCGCTATTTTGATCGTGTATGGCGTCCGGAGCAGGTTTTCTCTGCACTTTTGAACGGTATGCGTGTTTTGACTGACCCCGTGGATACAGGTGCAGTGACGATTGCTTTGCCTCAGGATGTTCAGGCAGAAGAAATTCTTGTTCCTGATGAGTTCCTTGCTCCTCGCCATTGGCGAATCCGTCGCCCTGAGCCAGAAGACGTTGATATTCAAGCAGCGATGAGTGTTATTCGCGAAGCGAAGAAACCTGTCATTGTTGCTGGTGGTGGCGTACATTATGCGTTTGCTCAAAATGAGCTACGTCAGTTTGCAGAAGCAACAGGCATTCCTGTCACATACACTCAGGCTGCTGTTGGTGTGATGGATTGGGATCATCCTTTGTGCTTGGGTGCTGTTGGTTCCACTGGTTCTACGGCATCTAATGCTCTTGTTCGTGATGCTGATGTGATTATTGGTATTGGTACTCGTTATGAAGATTTCACGACGGCTTCTCGTACGGCATTCCAAAATCCTGATGTTAAGTTTGTCAATATCAACGTTGCAGCATTTGATGCGTATAAGCACAGTGGTGTTGTTGCGATGGTTGCTGATGCAAAGAAGGCTCTTATTAAGCTCAATGACGCATTGAGCGGTTTCAAAGTTTCTTCTGCTGTTACTGAGGAAGTTGCTTCAGAAAAGGCTCGTTGGAATGGCATTGTTGATGATGCTTTTGCTGAGCGTTATCGTCCGTTGATGAGCCAAAACGAAATTATTGGTGCTGTCAATGAGGCAATGGACGACCGCGATGTTGTGGTGTGTGCAGCGGGTTCATTACCTGGTGACCTCCACAAGATGTGGCGAGTTAAGGACGCTTATGGTTACCACGTTGAATACGCGTATTCATGTATGGGCTATGAGATTCCTGGCGGTTTGGGTGTGAAGCGTGCGTCGTTAGATACCCAAGATGGTCGTGATGTTGTGGTGATGGTTGGCGATGGTTCTTATCTGATGATGAACACTGAGTTGGTCACTGCGGTAGCAGAAGGTATCAAACTGATTGTTGTTTTGATTCAAAATCATGGCTATGCGTCTATTGGTGCACTCTCTGAGTCTGTTGGTTCTCAGCGTTTTGGTACGAAGTACCGCACCTTGGATAAAGAGACTCACAGTTTTGATCATGGCGATACTTTGCCTATTGATTTGGCAGCGAATGCTCAGTCTTTGGGTGCGAAGGTTATTCGTGTTGAACCGGGTGAGGATGTTCGCGAGCGTTTGCAAGATGCTGTGGCTCAGGCGAAAGCAGCACCAGAAGGTTCTGGCCCGATTGTTATTCATGTTGAGTCTGATCCGATGATTGATGCGCCGTCTTCTGAATCGTGGTGGGATGTGCCTATTACGGGTGTGAGTGAGCTTTCTTCTACTCAGAATGCTTATGAGACCTATCGTGAGAAGAAGGCCATGCAGCGTTCTCTTCTTGGACCTTAAGTTTTAGTTGTCGTGTGTGCTGTGGCGCATGAGTGTTACAGCACGCATTATCCCGATATTTTTCTATCTCTATACAAGGAGTAAATATGTCATACGAAGTTCTACACTTCATCAACGGCGAAGAAGTACCTAGCTCTGGTTCTGCTCGTCAGGAAATTTTTAACCCTGCTACCGGAGATGTTCTAGGGTCTTTGCACCTTGGTTCTCAGGACGAGCTTGAGAAGGCTGTTGCTGCTGCGAAGACTGCTGCAAAAGGCTGGTCTGAGCTATCTTTGGCAAAGCGCACCGCTGTTCTTTTCCGTTTCCGTGAGCTTCTTGTAAAGCACACTGGAGAGTTAGCAGAACTTGTTGTTTCAGAACACGGTAAGGTTCTTTCTGACGCTCGCGGTGAGATTGCTCGTGGTCAGGAAATCGTTGAGTATGCTTGCGGTATTACCAACCTTGTGAGTGGTCGTTTCACTCCGCAGGCCGCAACTGGTATTGATGCGTATTCTGTTCGTGAGCCTTTGGGCGTTGTTGCTGGTATTACTCCATTCAACTTCCCTGTCATGATTCAGTTGTGGATGGCGCCTTTGGCTATTGCTGCTGGTAACGCTTTCATTTTGAAGCCTTCTGAGCGTGACCCCTCTGCTGCAAACTTCATGGCAAAGTTGTGGAAGGAAGCTGGTCTTCCTGATGGCGTTTTCAACGTTTTGCACGGTGGTAAAGAGACCGTTGACGGTCTTTTGACTCATCCTGATGTTGATGGCATTTCGTTTGTTGGTTCTACTCCTATTGCTCGTTATGTTCATGAGACTGGTACGAAGTACGGCAAGCGTGTTCAGGCTCTTGGCGGAGCGAAGAACCATGCGTTGATTATGCCTGATGCTGATATGGATGTTGTTGCTGAGCACCTTAACGCTGCAGCTTTTGGTGCAGCGGGTCAGCGTTGCATGGCTATTTCTGTTGCTGTTGCTGTGGGAGAAGCCGCTGAGAAGACCATCGAGAAGGTGACCGCTTTAGCTCGTAACATCAAGGTTTCTAACGGTATGGATAAGGACGCTGATATGGGTCCTTTGATTACTCCGCAGTCTTGTGAGCGTGTTCAGCGCATTATTACTGAGGCTGAGAAGGCTGGCGCTACCGTTGTTATTGATGGTCGTAACCTTGTTGTACCTGGCCATGAGAAGGGTAACTTTGTTGGCCCGACCATCTTGGATAATGTTTCACCTGAGATGAGCGCTTATGGTGAAGAGATTTTTGGTCCTGTTTTGGTAGTTATTCGTGTTGATACTTTGCAAGAAGGTATTGATTTGATTAACTCCAATCCCTTCGGAAATGGTACCTGCATCTTCACTTCCTCTGGTGCTGCAGCTCGTACCTTTAGCCGAAAGATTAAGGTCGGCATGGTTGGTGTCAATGTTCCGTTGCCTGTTCCGTTGGCAAATCACTCTTTCGGTGGTTGGAACGATTCGCTCTTTGGTGAGCACCATATTTATGGTGAAGATGGTCTTCGCTTCTACACTCGTGGCAAGGCTATTACTCAGCGTTGGCCTGAGCCGAAGCAAGCTTCTGGAGCGAACTTTAATTTTGAGTCACGTAACTAGTGACTAAAAAGGATCCTTTATTGGATGTGTGATGGTTGTGAGGGGTTAGTAGCTAGTGATTACTGGTTACTAGCCCCTCCTCTTTTGTGGTTGTGGCTAGGGTTGATGTAGGTTCTTTGAGGGTTCATAATTTTTCTCAAACTTTTTCTTCTACTATGTTCACCACCACACATTATTTGATAGTATGTCTTTACATAGTTAAGGGTTTTTGAAACTCTTCATTTTCACCCAGACAACACTTTTCAACGATGAAAGCGTGAGAACATGACCGAGAATAACCTCATCATTGGCACAGCCCCCGACTCTTGGGGCGTATGGTTCGCCGACGACGACGCTCAAACACCGTGGCAGCGTTTCCTAGATGAAGTTGCTGAAGCTGGCTACAAGTGGATTGAACTTGGACCTTACGGCTACCTCCCTGCAGAACCAGAGGTTTTGGCTCGCGAACTTAAAGAGCGCGATTTGCAAATTTCTGCTGGAACTGTTTTCACGGCTTTCCATCGAGGCGGACAGGAGCAGTGGGATATCGCATGGGAGCCCGCTCGCAAGGTTGCTGAACTAACAGCAGCTATGGGCGCAAAGCACATTGTTGTTATTCCGGCTCTTTGGCGCGATGACAAGACCGGCGAAGAACTAGAGCCATCAACCTTGACCGAACAGCAGTGGGATAATCTTGCTCAAGGACATAACAAGCTTGGAGAAACCCTTCAGCGCGACTTCGGCTTGTTCCAGCAGTTCCACTCCCATGCAGATTCTCATGTTGAGACCATGGAAGAGATTGAAAAGTTCCTTGCTGTAACTGACCCGAAGCTTGTTACTCTCTGCTTGGACACCGGACATGCCCAGTATGGTGGAGCTTCTTCTGTTGAACTCATTGAAAAGTATCCTGAACGCATCGGGTACTTGCACTTGAAGCAGGTAGACCCTGAGATTCTTCGCCGAGTACGTGAAGAAAACATGACTTTCAAAGATGCAACCGCAAGTGGAGTGATGTGCGAACCACCTCACGGATTGCCTGACTTGTCGAAAGTTATTGAAGCTGCTGAGGCTCTCAACCGACCACTCTTTGGCATTGTTGAGCAGGATATGTATCCTGTGAAATCTTTTGATATCCCACTACCTATCGCTCAGCGCACCAAAACTTATCTACTTGGTTGCGGTTCTCGCACCGTAATTGGCTAAAGATAACCCAACTTCATCTGTTATTGAAAAGGAAGTAAAGATGTCTCAGGATATTCGTGTTGCCGTTGTTGGCGCTGGACGTATGGGATACGACCATATTCGTCGTATTCACGAACGTATTGATGGCGCACGCGTTAGCGCAGTAGTAGATATTGATGAGTCTAAGGCTATTGAAGCTCTTGAAGGTATTGATGGAGCTCAGGTTTATACTGATTTCCACAAGGCTCTTGAGTCTGACAGTGTTGACGCTGTTTTAATTGCGACTCCTGGTTTCTTACATGCACCTGTTTTACAGCCTGCATTAGAGGCTGGATTGCCTATTCTTTGCGAGAAGCCACTCACCCCAGATTCAGCCTCTGCATATGAAATTGTTAAGGCTGAAGTTGCTACCGGCAAGAAGTTGATTCAGGTTGGCTTCATGCGTCGTTTTGATGGCGGTTACCGCACTATTCGTGCAGCTGTTCAAGCTGGTTCTTATGGTGAACTTTTGCAGCTTGATTGCGAACATATTAATCCGTATGTGTTGGATTCTTATACGGGGCGCAATCTCATTGACGACACTGTTGTTCACGAGTTTGACGGAGTTCGTTATCTGACTGGTGAAGAGATTAAGACAGTCCGTGTAATCTCTGGCAAGAAGACCAAGCATGCTCAAGGTGAGCTTGCTGATCCGGCAAAGGTCATTATGGAGACTGAGTCTGGCGTACTGGTAACGGTTAGCACTCATGTCACTGCTCGTTTTGGATATTCTGTAACTACTCGCGCGGTATTTGAAGAAAACCACATTTCTGTCGGTCAAGATTTGACCTGCCCCAGTTTTGAGCCTCGCTTTGTTGATGCATATGATCAAGAAGTTCAGGCATGGATTAATGCCATCAGCAAGGGTGAGCATACTGGCCCATCTGCTTGGGATGGTTATGCGGCGGCTGCTTGTTGTGAAGCTGGTTTTGCGGCGTTGAATTCCGGAAATGTTGAGCAGGTTGTTCTCGAAGAGAAACCTGATTTGTATCGCTAAAGATATTTTCGGGTATCTACGCTAGAGGGGGTACCAACACGTTGGTACCCCCTCTTCGCGTATCTGCTTGTCTTTGCACTCTTTTTCTTAGATTAGGGCTGATTGTCGTTTCAAGAAAAAGGGGATAAAAAATTTTCTTAAAAAGATTGTCATTATGTCATGACAAATATATAGTGTTTAGTAACACATTGGGTTCTCTGTTGAGTAATCGGTTACTAAAACCACACACTCTATAGAGCATGAGGTTAGGTAAGCTCGCCTACAGAGACTATCGTTTAACCTCATATATCTACTATCGACATTTCTTATAGACGAAGGAGTCATAATGTCAGGACACTCTGTTAGTGCGTCGGAGGCGAACTTACCGCCTCTCACCAAGGGGCCTCACAGTAAACGCCTCGGCCAGGTCGCGGTTGTAGCAACTCTCGGCGGTTTGCTCTTTGGCTACGACACCGGTGTCATCAACGGTGCTCTACTTCCCATGTCAGAAGAGCTAGGCCTCAACGAAAAAACAGAAGGTATCGTTACTTCTTCACTCCTTTTCGCTGCAGCATTTGGCGCACTCTTCTCCGGTGGCATTTCCGACAAATTTGGTCGTCGTAAGACCATCATGGGGCTCGCAATTATCTTCTTCCTCGGCGCATTAGCGTGCTCCTTCGCACCAAGCCTAGGCCTACTCGTCCTTGGACGCGTCCTACTCGGTATCGGCGTCGGTGGCGCTTCCACCGTCGTTCCCGTGTTCCTTGCAGAACTTGCACCTTACGAAATTCGCGGTTCTCTCTCTGGACGCAACGAAATGATGATTGTTGTCGGTCAGTTGGCAGCATTCGTCATCAACGCATTTATCGGTAACGTATGGGGCCACCTTGATGGTGTCTGGCGTATCATGCTCGCTATCTGCGCAATTCCTGCAGTATTCTTATTCATCGGCATGCTCCGCGTTCCAGAATCTCCTCGTTGGCTAGTTTCTAAGGGTCGTCTTGACGAGGCAACTGAAGTCCTCCGACAGATTCGCACCGAAAAACGTGCAGAAGCTGAGGCTAAGGACATTCAGCGAACCCTCGAAAAAGAATCCACCATGGTTGCTCCTAGCGTGTCATCCATGCTCAAAGACAAGTGGATTCTTCGCATCGTCCTTGTTGGTGTTGCACTTGCGGTATTCCAGCAATTCACCGGTATCAACTCCATCATGTACTACGGTCAGATTGTTCTTCAGGAATCTGGATTCTCTAAGAACGCAGCTCTTATCGCTAATATCGCCCCCGGTATTATCGCTGTTGTTGGCGCATTCATCGCATTGTGGATGATGGAAAAGATTAACCGTCGTACCACCGTTATCACCGGCTACACTTTGGTTACTATCTTCCACCTCCTCATCGGTACTGCAGCATTGGTACTACCTACTGACTCTGCAGCTCGCCCTTACATTCTCTTGCTTCTCATCGTCGGCTTCGTCGGTTCGATGCAGACCTTCTTGAACGTTGCAACGTGGGTTCTTCTCTCGGAGATTTTCCCTCAGCAGATTCGCGCATTCGGTATGGGCTTCGCAGTTCTCTGTCTCTGGCTTGCAAATGCTGCAATCTCCTTCGCGTTCCCTTCAATCCTTAAAGCAGTTGGACTAAACTCCACCTTCTTCGGATTCGCCGTCATCAACGCAATCGCAGCGTTCGTGATGTTCAAGTTCCTACCCGAAACCCGCGGTAAGAGCCTTGAAGAAGTGGAAGTTGGCGTCACTACCGGTGCTATCTACATTGTCAAGAACAAATAAACTACCACTGAAATAACCTCTCTTGATGTTCCGTAGCCTCTATTGCTCACGATGGGCATAGGGGCTACGGTTCCATTTTCCTCAGTTCTATACATCTACTACTTTTTTGAAAAGGTCACGTCATGACAACAACACGTACCATTAACGTTGGTCTTATCAGTGTCGGTTGGATGGGAAAAGTCCACAGCAAAGCCTACGCAGCAGTTCCACAGGTCTACCCTGAGTTAGGCATCAAGACTCGTCTCGTTCAAGCCGCAGATACCTCCGAAGAACGCGTCGATTACGCTGTTAACGTTCTTGGTTTTGAAAGCGGAACAACTAACTATCAAGATGTCCTCGCAAACCCCGATATTGATGTTGTTTCTATTTGTGCACCTAACTTCTTGCACGCACAAATCGGCAAGGAAGCAGCAGCAGCTGGTAAAGCTTTCTGGATTGAAAAACCAGCAGGACGCTCCGCGGCAGAGACCCAAGAAATTGTTGATGAAGCTCGCAAAAATGGCGTAGTCACTGCTGTGGGATTCAACTATCGCAACACACCAGCTATTGAATACGCTCGTCAACTCATCAGCGACGGAAAACTTGGAAGAATCACCAACGTTCGTGGTTCATTCTTTGCAGATTATTCTTCAGACCCCCGTGGAGCGCTCTCTTGGCGTTTTGTACGGGACCTTGCTGGTACCGGCGTATTAGGAGACCTTTTAGGGCATCTAGCAGATCTTATTCACTACACCGTCGGCCCTATCACTGAGGTCTGTGCGCTCACCCATACCGTCCATACCGAGCGCCCCAAACTTCCTATGGGAAGCGGAACCCACTTCGCAGTCATTGAAAATGGTGAAATGGCACCGGTCGAGAATGAAGATTACGCCGCACTCTTAGTACGTCTTGGTGGCGTAGGCGCGGTAGGAACTCTTGAAGCTTCTCGTGTGAGTGTTGGCCCACGCGCCCAATACGCTATTGAAATTTACGGCACTGAGGGCTCCCTCAAATGGGATTTTGAGCGTATGAACGAACTCGAATTAGCTCTTGGATCAGCTGGCGAGCAGGTTGGATACACTCGTATTTTTGCCGGCCCAGGCTTTGGAGATTTCTCCTTCTTCCAGCCAGGGGCAGGAACTTCCATGGGATATGACGACCTAAAAATTATTGAAGCGAAGAAATTCCTTCAAGCATATCTTGGACAAGAAAAGATTCACGCTGATATTCACGACGCACTCCTCGCTAACCGCGTCATCTCAGCGGCAGTAGACTCTGCGGAAACGCAGACATGGCAGGTAGTGGAACCTGTTACTGGCACTAGTGCCAGCGGAGAAGACCTCTCCAAACGATAAGAAGAAAATAACTCCTAGAGATGCTTAAGGCTCTTTGAAACTGGAGGGGAAACCGGTTTCAAAGAGCCTTAAGCATACTCAAAATCTTTTAGAAAACTAGGTAAAGAGCCCCCACCCACGTCACAACAATTACAAGACGCTCAAAAACTTTTTGTGGAATACGTCGAGCATAAAACCAGCCTATAAAACTTCCCAGAAGAAGCAGCGGAAGTAAGACTAAACCTAATGTTAACGTGTGAGGGTTCACCAACCCTAAACTCACAGAAAAAGGAAGTTTCAGCACGTTCATCACCGCAAAAAACCAAGCTGTTGTCCCTAAGAAAAGCTGAACGTTAAAACGGCTCGCCAAGAAATACATGTTCATGACTGGCCCACCAGCATTAGCGACCATCGTGGTAAAACCACCAAGTCCCCCATAAAACCAAGCAAACTTCTGCGAAGTGTTCTGTGCTGAATGACGGCTCTGACGCTGAAGAAGAGTCAGCACCATCAAAGCCAATAAAATCCAACCAATACTACGACGAATCACCTGATCATTAGAAACAAAAAGATACGCAGCACCCACAACTAAGCCACAAAGCACAGCCGGCACCAAGGTCAAGAGTGTTTTCCAATGAGCATGTTTTCTATACGCTACTAACGCTGAAATATCGCCGATGATGAGCAATATTAATAATGCGCCCGTTGATATTTTTGCTGGCATGAGAGAAGCAAAAATAATAACAGAAATAAGATTAACTCCCGGAAGCATCGTCTTAGAGATACCCACTAAAAAGGCTGCACATCCTAGAAGAGCCCAAGAAATTAGAGAGTACTCCCCTATAATATTCAGCATTGTTTTTGCCCCATCATGTTAAAGCCAGAGGTGCTAAAGAATAATTCTTTAGCACCTCTGGACATATTATATTTTTATTGTTCTGCGGTGAAAGGAAGACGAGGATCAATCTCCTGATTGTCCCATGTCGAACGGACCCAGCCATGGTGTGGGTCATCGCTGATCAGCCAATCACGAACAGGTCCAGGACCTGCCATAACATTCAAGTAATACAAATCGTAGCCAGGAGCCGCCATGGCTGGCCCATGCCAACCATAAGGCACCAACACCACGTCACCGGTACGCACTTCAGCGTTGACATCAATGGGACGTTCATCTGAAGCATATACACGCTGGTAACCAATCGCATCCTGCGCTTCTGCCGGTGCACCTACTGCAGGGCGAGTCTCAAAATAATAAATCTCTTCTAAAGCAGTTTCCCCTTCTTGCTCCACATCATGCTTATGAGGAGGATATGAAGACCAGTTACCAGCAGGAGTAATCACTTCACAGACAATGAAACGGTCTGCTTCTAACGCTGCTGGAGTACCAAAATTATGAACCTGACGAGAACAATTACCGGCACCACGGAGCTCTACAGGAATCTCACTCTTTTTAACATGACGAACCGGATAGTGTGCACGTGCTGGTGCAGAAGAAATAGAAACTCGCGCACCTTTGACTCCGCTAATCACCACAGGGGTATTAATACCGGTATATAAGATATCTGCAGGGCCGTGGAATACAGATTCGCGACCTTCAAGAAGGTACTGTTCGTCACCTATCGTGACGTGAACATCACCGTTCAAGGGCATGATGATACGCTCTTCATCTGCTGCATCTAAGCTCAGAGGTTCTTCCCCCAAAGTAGCAACACGAATACCAGTATGTTTCCAGCCTTCTACAGTCGTTGTAGAGTCAGAAGCCCCTAAAGAAACCTCCCACTGGTCTTGGGAAGCAGAACCTGCTGGGTAGAACCACTGCTGTGTCACGGTACTCTCCTATCGTAGAGTTCAGAATTTTAGTTTGAAAGCGTCATTTCAAAGGAATATAGGTCTGCTCGGTATACGTGCTTTCCTGTTTCAACACGAACACCGGTGTCATTCATAGTGGTGCGGAACATCGTCACCAACGGTGCACCCTCATGGGTATCAAGCTCTACCGCCTGATACTTATTAGCTATAGTGGCACCAATTTTTTGTTGAGCAAGAGAGAACGTCACCCCACGAGATCCCATGAGTTCATACAAACCGCGTTCATTTAATTCGTCCTCCGTCAAAGAGACCGCACTAACAGGAACCCAGTTCTCCATTAAAGCTAGTGGAGTACCGTTTTCGTAACGAACACGAACCAGATGATAAACCGATAGGTCATCAGTTAAGGCAAGTTTCTCTGCAATTTGCTCATCAGCTTCAACCACTTCATAGGTAATGACACGTGTTGTTGGTTCAATACCGCTTCGTTGCAAATCGTTGTATAGAGAAGACAGGCTCAAGGGGCGACGAATTTCGTTTGAAACAACCTGTGTACCTACCCCACGTTTACGAACAAGTAGCCCACCACGAACAAGCTCATCCATAGCTTTACGCACAGTTGGACGTGATAAATGCAGCTGAGCAGCAAGTTCTAGTTCGTTAGGGAGCATTGAACCAGTAGGAATCTTTCCCTCAGCAATATGGTGGTTAATGCCGTTAACAAGCTGATGGTACAGGGGAATAGGGGAAGAACGATCAATAGTAATTGCAGGAAAATCTATAGTAGCCATCATCAACCTTGCTGGGGATAGTGTCTATATGTCCTTTTGTAAAGACATAACTATTCTAGAGTAGCATTGTGATTCATTCCAAGGGTGCTAGCACATCAACAAATGCAAGGAAGTCATCGCTATTTATCAAAATAATAGCGATGACTTCCACACCTGAACCACAGTGTCTGTTAGCTCAACGCACCACGCAAAGCACGCAACGCAACAGAGAGCACATCAAAACGGGGGCGACCATCAGACCCAGTAGCAGCCTGAACCACCTCAGCTAAAGTGTCATCAACTCGTTCCATACGAACAGGATGTTCTTTGACCCATTGTTGAACGGCAGAATCTCCTTGTTCCACCGAGCGAGCCGAGGCATTTTCACCTTGAGCCTTCAAAATTGCTAGGGCAAGGCCAGCAGCAATCTCATAGAGGTCATCGCGAAGAGCTGAACGAGCAAGAATCTCCCAACGGTCAGTACGAGGCAGACGGCTAATGAGCGTCAACAAAGAATCTACTCCGAAACGGTCATACACCGAGAAGTAAATCAGGGCAACAGCATCAACACTGAGTTGATGAGCCTGAGCAGTCCGCACCACATCCATCAATGCGAAACCTTCAAAACCACGAATCCAGACAACTAACAATTCTTCAGGAAGACCCCATTGCTCACCCTGCTCGCGCAAAGCACGAACGCGAGCGCGAGAATTATCAGAAAGATAATCAGGGAGGTTGCGTCGCAGTCGCAGAACCTCTGAATAGGTGTTAATGATGTCAAGGATTGGTGCTCCTGTAACAACAGAACGCTCAGAGATAAACCAGCGTACGAGACGGTCAAGTACGCGTTGCCAGTCTCGCATTGTTGCCTGCCAACCCTGAATCGGGGTGTGTGCAGGAAGTCCGCGGTGTACGGTAGAAGCCTTGTCAATGTCGAAAAGGTCACGGGCAACGAAGAAGGCTCGTGCGATAGTGTCTACGCTGGCGCCTGTTTCTTCTTGAACCCTAAAGACATGCGTAATACCAGCAGTGTTCACTATCTGGTTTGCAACCCGCGTGCAGATAATTTCTTGACGTAGCGGATGGGTGTTTAGGTCTTCTCCGAATCGCTCTACAAGTGCTGGAGGGAAGTACTCTTGCAAAATACGGTGCAGATAGGGGTCTTCTGCAAAAGATGTTTTGCAAAGCTCCGCAGTGAGGTGCATTTTGACGTATGCGGTAAGCACTGAAAATTCAGGGCTAGTGAGAGTAATTCCGGTCTGTTCATAGCGTTCGCGGATGTGTTCGTCGTCAGGGATGAACTCTACTTCACGCACCAGTCCGGCATGTTTTTCAAGGTCGTGGATGAGTCGGATGTAGGCGCTTACCCCTGGGATAACACCGTGCCGTTCTGCTTGGAGTAGAACATTTTGTTCACGGTTTGTTTCAAGAACTTGTTGGCCCACATCTTCCCGTTGAGCTTCAATAAATGTTGCTCTCTCCTCTGGCGATAGTTTGCCTTGAGCGATGAGTCGGTCAATTAGGATTTTGATGTTGACTTCACGGTCGGAGGTTTCTACGCCGGCAGAGTTGTCAATAGCGTCAGTGTTGAGAAGTACGCCTGCTTCTGCTGCTTCAATTCTGCCGCGTTGGGTCATTCCGAGGTTTCCGCCTTCACCGATAATGGTGGCTCGTACTTGGCAACCATTGATACGAAGTGCGTCATTGGTTTTGTCGCCAACTTCTGCGTGAGTTTCTGCAGACGATTTAATATATGTACCGATACCACCGTTGTAGATGAGTTCGACGGGAGCTTTGAGAATAGCCGAAAGCAGTTGAGGTGGTGACATCTCTGTGATGTCCTCATCAATACCTAGGGCGGAGCGTACTTGGGGTGTCAGCGGAATAGATTTACTATCGCGAGAGTAGACTCCGCCGCCTTCAGATATGAGTGAACGGTCGTAGTCCTGCCACGAGGAGCGTGGTAATTCGTAGAGGCGTACGCGTTCTTTGAAAGAGGTTTCGGGATCGGGGTTGGGGTCTAAGAAAATGTCGCGGTGGTCAAAGGCGGCAAGGAGTTTGACTGTTTGTGTGCGCATCATTCCGTTACCGAAGACGTCACCGCTCATATCTCCAATACCTACTGCGGTGAATTCTTCTTGTTGGCAGTCTTTACCGAGTTCGGCAAAGTGACGTTTAACAGATTCCCATGCGCCTTTTGCGGTAATTCCCATTGCTTTATGGTCGTATCCGATAGAGCCACCGGACGCGAACGCGTCACCAAGCCAGAATCCATATTCTTCGCTGATGCTATTAGCTGTATCAGAGAACGCTGCAGTCCCTTTATCTGCGGCTACAACAAGGTAGTAGTCGTCTGCGTCGCGAGCGATAATACCTTCGGGGCGGATGATGTGTTCTACGCCGTTCTCATCGATACGCAGGTTGTCGGTTACAGAGAGGAGCGCACGAATAAAGATTTTGTAGGATTCTCGTCCTTCTGCAATCCATGCGTCACGATTTTGTGCTGGGGAAGGAAGCTGTTTCGGGAAGAACCCGCCTTTAGCTCCAGTTGGGATGATAACCGCATTCTTGACCATCTGGGCTTTGACAAGGCCAAGGACCTCAGTGCGGAAGTCTTCACGACGGTCAGACCAGCGGAGTCCGCCGCGTGCAACGGAGCCGAAGCGTAAGTGTACGCCTTCTACTCGGGGAGAATACACATAGATTTCAAATTTAGGTCGAGGCAAAGGCGCAAAATCAATGTATTCGGGAGAGACTTTTAGCGCGAGGAACTCATCTGGTAGGTACGCGTTAGTGCGTAAAGTAGCTGCGATAACGGTAGCCATTGAACGCATAAAACGGTCTGCGTCAAGAGTTGGTATCTTGCCAAGTTCTAAGAGGAGCTCTTCCCATGTTTTTTGGCGTGCTTGTTCTCGTTCTTCGTCAGTGTTGTACTGGCGTTTCGGGTCGAAGCTGATAGCGAAGAATTCGTTAAGTAGGCTCGTAACAGCAGGGTACCCTAGCAGCGTGTCGGACATGAATTCTGGGGTGAATCCGCATCCAAGTTGACCAAGGTAGTGTGTGTAAGCGCGCAGAACAGTCACATATTTCCAGCTCATTTTTTCTTTGAGAATGAGACGGTCAAGGGTGTCTGTTTCACGGCGTCCTTGAAGGAATGAGCTTAATGCTTGTTCGTAAACATCTACGACTTCTTGTGCGTCAATCCCTTCAGGGAACACCACACCGAAATCATAGAGGATAAAGTCTCGCCCGTCTGCAGGGGTGATACGGTAGGGTCTCTGGTCGATTACGATCAGCCCCATATTCTGCATAACCGGTAGTAGTTCGGTTAGTGTGTGTTGGCTATTGAGATACGTTTTGAGGCGAGTTTGCCTATCTTTTGTGTAGAGTCTGACTGCTACAGGTTTTTTATGTTGTGTTGAGAGCTCTTCAAAGATGTCAACATCGTTGACGGCTTCTTCAACGGAATAGTCGGCACGATAGGTTGCAGGAACCGCATCAGCCCATAGCTGAGAAATCGTACGGGCTTTATCTTCTGGTTGGGCTTTTTCTAGTGCCGAAGCAGTTGCTTCTGACCATGAGCGCACAGCTCGTTGGACTCTTTGTTGGATGTCCTCAGTGTTAATCTCGAGGATCGTATTGGGTTGACTCAACCGAATACGAAGGAAAAGACGAGCTAAGGAAGAAGTCGACAAACGTACGTCATAGTCGATGTCTGCGACATCAAATTGTTCGCAGAAAACAGATTCGATTCGTTGGCGGACTCCAGTGTTATAACGGTCTCGCGGTAAGAAAATAACGGCACAGATAAACTGCCCTAAGCTATCGGGGCGGATAAAGACCCTCGTAAGGCGTCGTTCTTCAAGCCCCATGATAGCTCGGAAGGTTTCGCTGAGAGTTTCAACGTTGGTGTGGAACAGTTCTGTTCTAGGGTACTGCTCGATCATTCCGGTAAGAGTTTTTTCTGAATGGGATGAGCAGTGGAACCCGAGTCGGTGACGAATAGAATTAATACGTTCTCGTATCAATGGAGTTTGTGTAGCTGGCAGTGTATACGCTTGAGCAGAGAACAACCCTAAGATAACGTGCTCCCCGATGATTGCACCGGAGTCGTCCACAATGCTGACACCAATATAGTCGAGATACTCGTGACGGTGAATGGTTGAGCGAGAATACGCTTTCGTGATGTGTAATGGCTGTTGGGAATATACCGTTGTGATGTCGAGGTCAGGTAGTTCGACGTGATGTTCTTGGCTTTGGGTAAAGATTCCTAAACGATTCTGCGGTGAGGTCTCTAGTGTTGCTGTTGCGGGGTTAATGCGCCGTTCTTCCATCCCCCAGAACAAGAAGTTTCCTTCGGTTAACCAGTTAAGAAATTCTTGAGCAGTGCTTATTTTTTGGATGGGGTCATGGGCGCTAAAGGTTTGTTGTGTGGTGTTCGTGCGCTCGCTGAGTTGTTGGGCGATGGTTTGTACGTGTTGTGCCATGGCGTCAGCGTCCGTAACGGCGCTACGTACATTTTTGAGAATCTGGTGAATACGTGTTGTGAGTTCTTGTTGTGTTTGTGGGTCAAGAGTTTTGATGAGCTGGATGGATATCCATGATTCTACGGTGAGCGTGTTGCCGTTCGAGGGTGTTTTTTGGTCTAGTACGGGTAACGCTGCGGTGTCTCCGCTGACGACCGGTTGTTCTACGCCTGTTCCTTCTAGGCTGATGAGTGTTCCGTTATCGTCTCGTTCAGCGATGAAGGTGGGGTGGTTCAATGTTGCAATACCGCCGTAATTTGCGGCAATTTCGGCGGTGATGGAGCTAACGAGGTAGCTCATATCATCGGTGGTGATGAGTAATGTGGTGGAGGTTTCGTCCTGTAGCGTGTTGACAAGGGATTCGCCGTGTTGACGGGTCTGTGATAGACGTCGGTGTTCTTGGGCGAGACGTTGGCGGTTGTGAACGTTATTTCCTTCTGCCTCTGTAGAGGTGTATTGGTAATACTGATCGATCCATGTTGGGGTGGTCAGTTGTTCTGGTGATGCGTCGTCGCGAGCGTGCAAAATATGCCTCCGGTAGTAGTACAATCACACCTTTGTGATATGGTCAACACGCTGAGTGTGCGTGTTATAGGTAATACCTTATAACGTGACTCCACTAACACAAAACCCCTAGAGTACTCTCGTGAAGAAAATTAAAAAAACTAACGTATCAGCTAGATAACCCCATATTTTAGAATAACCAAGAAGCATTAAAGTCTGTAACACTTTTATTCGCTACTGACATTCCTCAAAAGACACCCAACCACAAGACCTTGCCACATCACGAGACATGAGAGAGCTCCTCTAAAGTCCAAGCTACACTCTAAAAACACCTATAATCATGGGTACATGTACTTTTGAGATAAGGGGGCACTCATTGACTGTGCGAACTACCATTATTATGCCGGTCTACAACACCGCTCATGCGGTTATCCGTGCCATCGATAGCGTTCTACATCAGACAGACCCAGATTTTGAACTCATCATCGTTAACGACGCCTCCCCAGACCACGCTGATCACATCATCACAGAGCACCTCAAAAAAGTTAATGATTCACGGGTACGCTACTTCCTCAACGAACAGAACATTGGATTATCCGAAACTCGCAACCGAGGACTTTCTCAAGCTCGCGGACAGTGGCTTGCCTTCTTAGACTCAGACGATGCCTTCACGCCAACTTTTCTTGAAAGAATGCATCATTGGACGAACGATGAAATAGACGTTGTTGTCTGCGCTCATGATGTCGTCACACGAGACGGAAACCAACGCACCCGACTCCGCGGAAAAACTGGAATATTCACGGGACATGAGGCGATGCTCAAACTTCTACGCGATGAAACAACACCCTATGTGTGGGACAAAATTTTTCGTGCCAGCACCGCAACTGGACACACCTTCCCCACTATTAACCGTATTGAAGATGCCGCCTATATTATTCCGATTTATCAAAAAGCGCGTAAAGTGCGCTTTATTGAAGAATCATTATGTCTCTATAGCGTGAACCCGCATTCTGTCACGTGGGGGTCTGTACCGCCCATACAAGAAATGTACCGGTATATGAACTATCTCAAAGAAAATACTCAAATACATCAAGGGAGCAAGCAAGAGCAGGACGCTCTTGCCGTTACATGGTGTCTAGCTTTTCTCAATGGAGCACAAAGTGCTCTGCGTTTAGGTGTTTCCAACGCTCCCAATTATTTGAAACAATGCCAACAGGCATTAGCGTGGCATATTGTTGTACGAGCTCTTAGAACACGTCCAGTTTTTGGTGCTGCCGCATTCTTATTTAAGCTTTCGCCGAAGGTCTACCAGACGTTTTATACCCGTTATGTTCAACGAGCGTATGGAATTGACTAAGTCTCTTTGGTCTTACACTGCTCAGATGTAGTACTCCCTGATGTCCGCTATAACTTTTAAGGTTCTGCATGACGCATCCTTTGTTTCAAGCGGTGAAGGATATAATGTGTGCTGTCGATATTTTGTTTCCTACCCGTGAGGAACTTTTGCATGAGCTTTTCTGCTCCTCGCACATCCATCATTATGCCGGTGTATAACACTGCTGAACGTGTTATATCTTCTATTCAATCGGTGCTCGCTCAAAGTGACCCTGATTTTGAGTTGCTGATACTCGTAGATGGAGCAACTGATCATTCGGCGCAGGTTATTGAACAATTTCTTCACCACAATCCTGATCCAAGGCTACGTTTTTTCAATAATGCGCAGAATCAGGGGGTTTCACGAACACGCAACCAGGGGCTGGAGCATATTCGGGGGCAATGGGTTGCTTTTCTTGATTCAGATGATACGTATCGCCCGCATTTTTTAGAATCTTTGCATTCTTATACGGAGCGCTATGATGCCGATATTGTGACCAGTGTTTTAGCTATTGCTAAACCAGATGGTTCCGTTACCCCACGCCCAACCCAACCAACAGAGACTTTCCTAGGACAAGAAGCCGCTTATCATCTTCTTCAAGGTGGAAGAATCACTCCTTATTTGTGCGACAAAATCATTCGTAGTTCTCTTTTTGAAAATGTTCGTTTCTGCCCAGATATTCATCGTGGAGAAGACGCCCTTGTCACCTTGGCATTATGTCTTAACGCTCAGACGGTTGTAGCAACTCCAGAAGTCCAATATGAGTATTTTATGGAGTCGACCGGTCTTTCGTGGGGACGTATTACCCCTGTAGAAGAAAGCTTAGCTCTCATGCAGGCTCAAGCAGAGCTATTAGGGGAACGTCTGAACACCGTTCAGGGGCGTAAGGCTTACGATGTTTCGTGGATTATCACTTTTCTTAATAGCTCACAGCAAGCAATTTTTAATGACACTGCTCAGGGACGTGAAATTCTATCTCGTAATCGTCAACTGATTCGGTGGTCACAGATTTATCAGATTATTTCTATTAATCCTATTTTTTGTGCGGCTGCCACTTTACTAAAATTATGCCCACCGTTGTATCGGGTAGTGTATCGCGCCTATGTCAAGAGAACCTATGGGCTTTAGCGACTCACGCGTGCGTTCAGCCATGCTCCAATGAGGTGAATACTAAATCCGCTGAGGGGGCCGACAAAAAGCGATATCAGCACTCTCACCATAAGCGGCAAAGGTAAGAAGAGTAACCCGAGGGAAATACACGCCGCCCCAATCCACCCGAGGATATAGATTCGGTGCAGGTTTGTTGCCAGTACAAGTGTTCCAGAAAGAACTAAGAGCGCCATAATAGCTGAAGCAAAGGTTAGCAGGGCGAGGATATGTCCTTGGGCGACTTCTTGGTATGCCACGGTTTCTTCTGGTTTGGGATGATAAATCGCCAAGAAGAGGAACGGCCCTATCAGATAAGCTGCGATCGCACCAATAGCCCCCACCCCGAGAAGAGCACCAGCAGGTCGGGCGATGGCTTGAAGAGGACGATGTTGATGCTTGATAAAGAGAGAAATTGCCACTCCTTGAAAAGCTTGGAGCGGAATCATAATAGGTGAACGAGTAATCGAAATAGCCAAAATAAGCGCTCCTAGCACCATATCTGAGTGCGTACCAGAAGATGCTCCTTCAGTGGCTTTCATCATGAGGGGGAAGCCTGTGGTAAGAGCAGCCGATGCGCCGGCTGATCCCATTGCGATAAGGGTGTTTATGGTGAGCGTTTTTGCAGGCACATCGCCTCTGGCCCCTAAGGCAGAACGGGCATGAGAAGAACATATAGCAAGGACTATCCAGAGTAATGCTGGCGAGATAACAGCAGCTTCAAGATCCCAAAGGTATCCGGCAAGAAGACCGACAACAAGCATGCTCACGAAACGCCAAGTAGCCTCTCCGCCGTTAATGGTTGCCATAAGATACCATTTTTTCTGGCCTGCAGCATTACCGCTTAGAGCAACCTGAACAGCATATAGAACCGTAGCTAACGCAATGGCGACGAGAGTAAACTGGGGGTCTTGAGAAAGAAAGTAATGAATCCAGATACCTGATGTTGCCGTCACGATGATGGCAACACCAAGACCTATCCCTAAAGCGATAACAGCAGGGCGGGCGCCAGGTGTTGCAGGTGGGTTAAGTTGAGCAGCTCCGACAGCGCGGGTGGCCTCTGAGGCAATACCTCCAATGATTCCGTAAATACCAAAGAGTAGCGCCCAAAACACTAAAAATTCTGGTACGTCAGCGCTAGGTAGTGCATGTTTTGCAATGACTGTAGCAAGGAACGCTGAGAGTGCAGAAAGAACAGACGCACCGAGGATAGCGCTAGATTCCTTACGCGTAATAGATGTTTGGGGGGTAGGTTGATCGGTAGATGTGGGAGGTTCTTTTGATTGTTGTTTGACCACCGATAACACTCTACACTTTCATAACTTATCAGGAATATATACTAGTGCCGGCAAGGTTTAAACCTTACCGGCACAATAACATCATCTCTACTTCACCAGATGATTGACAAGATTCTTCACACCATTCCATTTCTTCGCCATCGTAGCCTGAGGCAACAACGTCAAAGCATGCATACGAGATGAGAAATGAACACGAGCAACCATAGCTGCTTTCTTCCAACCTAAAGCAGACATCTCTTGTGCAATGGTCTCAAAATATGTCCTCTCCTCATCAAAACGTGTTCCTTCAAGAGCACGCCAAGAAGAGTCAGATGCCTTATGACGACGGTACATAAAAGCAACAGCCTCGTCGTAGTATAACGACCCACCACTCATCGCAACATCAAGGACTAACGCCATATCTTGAACAACATTGAGCCCTTCTCGGAACCCAAGACCAACAATAGTCTCAGCACGCCATCCAAGAGAGGGGAAGTACAACCAATCGCCACGAAGAATCGATACAGCTAGTTCTTCACCAGAAAGCTCCGTTGAAGTGTTAGGTCGATAATAAGCTTTTGTTTTCTCCACTAAAGTGTTCGACAATGCATTATTTTCATCAATCACAACACAACCAGGCTGAAAAATCTGAGCTTGAGGATGCTCCTGCGCAGCTTCAATGAACCAATCAATATAGTTTGGAAGCATCACGTCGTCAGCTCCCATCACCGTTACCAGTTCATTTTCAACAAAGCTCAGAGCCTTAGTATAGTTACCGTTTGCGCCGAGGTTCTTTTCATTGCGCATATAGGTAATACGTTCATCGTTAAGGGACTCAAACCATCCAGGGATAGAGTCATCGGGGTAACCGTCATCAACTACAACAAGACGCCAATGAGGGTTCGTCTGACCCAAAACGGAACGCACCGCTTGTTTCATAAAGTCCACATCACCGTAGTACGGGAAAAGCACATCAACGGTCGTCATTTTTTCTCCTGTGAGTTATTAAGGTTGCACTTCTTAGAAGAAGTGCTCTGAGCTGTTTTCTTTGAAGCGTAGCGTTCTTGCACCTGTTGAGGACTACCCTGATCTACGGTAGCTTTCAGTATCGCTATTTCTTCTGCTAAGGTTCTCGTCTCATCTGATAATTTTGACACTTCAAAACTCAAGTGCAAACACACCGCAATAAGCATCATAATTGCTAATAAAAACAGTAGGTTCACAGGCACAACCACACCTGTAAACTCTGCAAGGCGAAGAAGAACATCGGGGAATAGCGCAAGGACGATAATAACGGCTGAGATAACAAGCCATAACGCCGCATATTTCTCTTTCATCTTCTGATTACGCACCTGAGTAATCACCATCAAGAAGACAACAAGAGAAAGAAATAAAAAGAACACGTTAGATGGCATTAGTTATCCTTTCCCGCTGGCTCTGTTTTTCGTCGTGTCATGGAGATACCGAAAGCAAAGAACGAACGAATCAGATAAATAGCAGATTTGAGAGGCCCTGAAGAGGGTTCTCCCCCCTGCCTCTCACGCATCTGAACCGGAACCTGAATGACTTTACATCCCGAACGAATCGCCATCACCGTAGAGTCTATGGTGTCACCAAGATATTCGGCAGGGAAGAAATCACAATATTGAGCGATACCTCTACGATTCACAGCACGGAACCCGCTAGTAACGTCTGTAAATTGTTCTCCAGAAATACGGGAGAACATAAAAGATAGGATTCCCATCGCCCATTTTCTCGGACCAGAAACTTTATACGTACTATTTCCTTGAAAACGCGAACCAATAACAATGTCAGCTTGTTCTAGTCCTTTGATAAGAACATCAATATATTCTGGTGGGTGCTGTCCATCAGAATCCATTTGCAAGGCGATATCGTATCCCATGCGTTGAGCATATTTATAACCAGTTCGCATGGCAGCACCTACACCCATATTGAAGGGAAGATCTATAACGAACGCTCCATGTGATTTTGCAATCGAACTAGTTTTATCAGTAGAACCATCGTTGATCACGACGAGGTCTACCCACGGCGCTGTCTCGCGTAGTTCACGAATACTCTGCCCAATAGTTGTTTCTTCATTCCAAGCGGGCATGATGACGAGGACGCGTTGAGGCGTCACATCAGATGAAGGTGTATTCGTCAAAAATTTGCTCCCAGTGTGTGCAATGGAAATGAGGGGTGTTCTCTGTGAATCGTTACTCAGTGTAACAGTTCATTTCCCTCATATACCGCTAGTTACAGGCAGTGACTCGATAGAGAATAGCATTACCTTGACGGTGAACTTCAGAGAGTATTCCCGAGTTCTTGAGATTCTCAAATCCTTGATAACGATGCGTATGATCGTCACCGTTAACTTCTTGTTTTCCGAAGTCAAGATAGTAATTCATTCTATCTTTTTTAATAATACGGCACACTTTCGGGTCATCTTTAGCCTGATTGAGGTGTTCTTGTATGTATTTAACCTCAGGCTCTTCAACATAAATGGTGTGATAAGCGGTAACTTTTCGATCTGCTAAAGCATAGGCTAAAGCAGAGCCTGTATAGGGTTGCACAATAATTTCGTTATCTGCTGGAACATAGTCGTCCAAGGTTTTAAGAATTTCTATTTCATCAGTCGTCAGCAGTCGAGAATCGTGAGTAGGCGCGTAGAACCAGAAACTGTCTTCAATCTGACGGGTAAGAGCTTGAGCAGTTTGCCCGCCATAAATAACAGCACATAGAACTACTGCTGTCGATACGATACGAGCTTGAGATTCTAGAGTTTCTTTCCGTCGTGACGTGTTCTTTATAGCGTTTTCTAGAACGTGTATCAATTTAGACCATAGAACACTCTGGTAGAAGTTCTGTGTCATGTATTGAATACCCCATACAGCAATGGGGATCACAACAATAGGCAAGAGTGCTGCTAATCGGTAAGAGTCGTGATACCAGATGCCAACAACCCAGTAACGGTCTTGGTCCCAGGGGAGAGATCGTGCAGCACTATAGAAAAATGCGACAAAAGACCACGACAGAAGAAGCCACAGATTCCGGTCTTTGCGGCGCAACAGCGCGTAGATTCCTACGAGAAATATAATCGTGATAAACCATTGAGGGATGTTATTAATCTCGGCGTTCGTTAAGGCTTCTCCATAACCTTGAGCTTGACTAATATGAGGGCCCCAGATTTCTCCAGCTTCTTTAGAGGGACGCACTATCCCCCACAGGATATTAACGACTGCAAGAACAGCGCCTAAAGATGCCATTTGCACGCAGAAAACCCATCTGCTCAGTGCACCCTTTGATAAACGAATTATTTGCAAAACCATCCGCACAAGTACTAATGGCAACGCAATCACAAAGAGTGACATAATCGCGTTTGGGTGTGATAGTGCAATTCCTAACGCACAGAAAATGCCTAATAGCAGGCTCTGAGCGGTGTTCAGCAGACGTATTCCTGTAATACGCAGTATTTGAATAATTAGAGCAAGACCCGAAGGAATAAGAGCTATTCCCAGAAGATTGGGGTAGAGCACACCAAAATTTAGGAGTAATACAGGGTACGCGGTAAAAGCTGCACCAAGAGCACCAACGCTCATGACCGCTGCAGCGTTAAAACGATATATGCTCCTCATGAGCATCACGAGGTTCAGTGGCCAGATAATTGCACAAGTCACCAATGCCATCGTATTAGTTGCGATGGGTATGGTTGTTCCAGAAAGCTGGAAAATCAGTGAGACAACATCGTGCCATGCAGCAGGGTAGAAAAATACGTCACCGTCTCCAGAAGTCATCCCCGCAATAGATAGAGACGACCCGTTCTGGGTTTGTTCTATATAGCGAATAGCGTTCAGGTGAAAGTTATTATCAAAAGTTTGCGAAATCCATTCGGGACGCCCAATAGCATTTTTAGTATTCCGCAGAAGTAATAGCGCCCCTATCAGGAAGCTACCCCAGTAGAGCGCTTGTTCTTTACTAATCCACCGTTGCAGTGTAAGTGCTGGCGCTGTAATGCCAGCACCTTTGGTTATAGTCAAGGCTCGTTTGCTTCGCACTGTTGCAGGGAAGTCTTCGCATCGAAGATAGCGGATAAGAGCATAGATAACGCCAAGGGTAAAAGCTACCAGCAAGGAAAAGCCTAAGGGAATGCCAACGTTCCAAGGCAGTCCTATAAGCGGCGCAATCATTGCGCTAATGGTAATGAGTGCAATCGAGACAGAAGGCGCGATAGCTATCGCATCGATACCACGAAGACGCAGTGCAGAGGTAACAAAAAGACCTGGTAGCAGAATAAGCGCTATTCCTATGAGAAATGGCACTGCAGTAACCAGCCAGACCATAGTTTGCATTCTCCTTGCTGTGCGTTATTAATGAGCTGTTTATACAGCCTACAATATGCATTCTGTTCGTTATTGCGGAAAAGACAAAAGCCTTAGATTCTGAGGCAAAACACACTGTTTTCTCGTGTTATTTGCGAGTTCTTTCTCGGAAAGCAGGTGGTTTATCGGAGGTATGACCGCTATCGTTAGAAGCGATATGCGTTACCACACTTTATTTTAGGTTTAGGAGTTTATTCTGATGTCTTATACCGTAGGTCATTATCTGCTTGATCGACTAGTCGAATTGGGTGTCACCGATATCTTTGGTGTTCCAGGAGATTTCAATTTACATTTTCTGGATCATGTCCTTGAACACGAAAAACTTTCGTGGGTTGGTAACGCTAATGAACTTAACGCTGGGTACGCTGCCGACGGGTATGCTCGCGTACGTGGTTTAGGTGTTTTATGCACCACCTACGGTGTTGGGGAGTTATCTGCCATTAATGCGACGGCTGGCTCTTATGCCGAGAATGTTCCCGTTATTCATATTGTTGGAGCGCCGGGCACAACGGCTCAGCAACAGCATGGACGTATGCACCACACCTTAGGCGATGGGGATTTTAACCATTTTGTGCGCATGGCTAGAGAAGTGAATTATTCGGTAGCTGTTCTAGATAGAGCGACTGCAACGAGCGATATTGATCGTGTTTTACGCGAAGCTATCGTTCACCGTAAGCCTGGTTATCTCATGGTTCCTGTGGATGTTGCTCGTGTTCCAGCAAGCGCTCCCAGTACCCCTCTTGATGTGAATTTGCGTCTTTCTGATCCTGAGGTTGAAGATCAGTTCCGTCATGCAGTGAGAGATTTTATACGTGGCAAGAAAACTGCTGTTCTTGCCGATATTATGACAGAGCGTCTTGGTGCAGTCAGTGAGCTTAACGCTCTTGTAACCTCCACAGGATTCCCTTTTGCGTCTATTCTGTGGGGTAAGGCAATGATTGATGAGACGTTGCCGAATTATGCTGGCATTTACATTGGTGCGCTGTCTGACGAGAATACTCGTCGTGTTGTTGAGGAAGCTGAGGTTCTCATCTGTTCAGGTGTGGAATTTACCGATATGACTTCAGCGCATTTTTCTCAGCAAATTGACTCTTCTCGGGTGATTGATTTAGGTGCGCAGGGAGCGACTGTTGCTGGTGCTGTATTTGCCCCGCTAACTATTGCTGATGCTTTGAATATTATTCGTGAAGTTGCTACGGAGGTTGGTGCTTTACCAGCAGATTTTTCGTCGATTCTTGCCTCTGATAGTTCGGTGGAGGTAAATTCTGAGCCTTTGACTCAGCACCAGTTATGGTCTCTTCTTCCTCAGCATTTGGACACAAAGAACACTGTGGTTGTTGATATGGGCACGTCGTTCTTCGGTATGGCTCATCAGAAGTTCCCTGAAGATTCTCGTTTTATTGGCATGCCATTGTGGGGCTCTATTGGCTATTCGATTCCTGCATTATTAGGTGCGGCGATGGCTGACCGTGATTCGCGAGGTGTTCTTCTCGTCGGTGATGGTTCTGCTCAGTTAACGATTCAGGAGTTGGGAACTATTATTCGTGAGAATCTTAATCCTGTTATCTTCGTTGTCAATAATGAGGGTTATACGATTGAGCGTTCTATTCATGGGCCAGAGGCTCAATATAACGATATTACTGCTTATAACTGGCAGAAGATTCCAGAAGGTTTTGGGGCAACGGAAGAGAATTCCATCATTTTGAAGGCGACGACCTCTGAGGAGCTTGTTCACGCATGTACGGTGGCACGCGAGGTTCGAGATCGATTGGTTTTTGTTGAGGTTGCGACCGATAAGAATGATATGCCTCAGTTATTGAGAGACTTTGGTGCACTCGTTGAAGAAATGCACAAAAAGGCATAAATACTAATCAAATACATTATTTTTCTTGTATACAGTTCAGGCCTGCTATCTGTGCGCAGATAGCAGGCCTGAACTGTTAAGAGAGTGTTCCTGAGTGAAACCTTGTTTTCTGCCGTTGCAGATATGCGGTTTTAGTATGTAATTACAAAAAAATTTAGGATGGATACTTCTCTAGACGATTCATATGACGCACTAGCAATATGACGTTACACCCTCGTCATATTCGTCATAGAACGCCCTCATTTACACAAAACGACATAACCTCGCGCATTCTGCTTTGTGCCTTTAGGCTTACCCGTATCACCTTGCAGCCGCAAAAGAAAGATTGATAGCCATGAGCACACAGTTAGCACCTACATCGCACGTATTTTCTTCAAAGACTCCAGCAGAACTTTTTTGTGAGTGTTTTGGAGCTCAGGCAGCAGCAGTTGCCATCATTACGGCACAAGATCAGCAGGGGTTTCCAGCTGGGCTGACTATTTCTTCTCTTTCTTCGGTGTCAGCAACACCTCCTATTGTTGCTTTTTCTTTTCAGAATAGAACCGGTTCTGCAGCTAGAATCGTCGATTCGGAGTCCTTTCTCATTCATTTAGTTAGTGGGGAGAATGTTGAGGTTGCGAAGAAATTTGCAACTAGCAGATACCCCAAGTTTGAGGATAGAACAACGTGGGACACTCTCCCCACGGGTGAACCTCTTTTGCAGGGGTTTAACCGTGTTCTAAGAGTGAAACCTCTTCAGAAAATTGAGGCAGACCCAGCGGTTGTTTTAACTGCAACCGTCACAGATTTTATTCGTCATGACACTACAACAATGACGCCGGTGGTGTATCACGCCCGTAAGTTCCACCGCTTAGGCGACTTTTACGAAATATAGTCCTGCCTCGCACACATATTTTCAGAGAAGTTTAGAAAACTATTTCTGAATTCCTTTTAGACTGGATATACACAGACCACCAATTGATTGAGGACTCATGATGTCAACACTTCCCGATTCGTTGCCTTGGATTCAAAAAGTTATTGCGATTCCTACGATTTCTGAAACTTCTAATGCCGTCCTTTTAGAGCTCATTGCGCAAGAATTTCTCAAATACGGTTATACCCCGTGGTATACCTATAGCGATGATGGCGAGCGCGCCAATATGTATGTCACGATTCCTGCAGCAGATGGAACGTGCCAAGGTGGTGTTGTTCTTAGCGCTCATACCGATGTGGTTCCTGTTCAAGGACAGCATTGGGATACTGACCCGTTCTGCGCGACGGTAGTAGGCGATCGCCTTTATGGTCGTGGTGTTGCTGATATGAAGTCTTTTATCGGGGTAGCGTTGTGGCTTCTTGAACGGATTGATCAGCAACGTTTAGTGAAGCCTTTACATTTTGCGTTCTCGTATGATGAGGAAATTGGGTGTTTGGGTGCCCCTCGTATGATTGCGGAGCTTGCAGAACGTGGTGTTCGCCCTGAGTATGCGGTAGTTGGTGAGCCGTCTTCAATGCAGGTTATTGTGGCGCATAAGTCGGCTCATCGTGGTCGTGCTACTTTTCATGGCATCGCTAAACATGCATCGTTGGCTCCTCATGGGGTCAATGCTGTTGCTTCGGCCGCCGAGTTCATTATGTTTATTGAGCAGTTGGCGCAGCAGTGGCTCGAAGATGGGCCTTTTGACGAGGGTTTTGTGACTCCGACTTCTACTGCGGGTGCAAATTTTGTGCAGGGTGGTTTGCAGTACAACATTGTGGGAGAGAACGTTGTGGTGGAATATGATTTCCGCACGATTCCTGCAACGAACCGTGAAGAAGTTATTGCATCGGTTGAGGATAAACTTTTCAATGATATTCTTCCGAGGATGATACAAAAAGCCCAGCGTGCAGAACGTCTATCGGGTGTGCCAGAAGGTTCTTTGTCTTCTCAGGTTTCGGTGAATCATGAGTTGATTGCGGCGGTTCCGGGGCTAGATACCCCAGAGGATCATCCACTGGTTTCTTTAGGGTTTGAGTGGGTTGGTCAAGAGTATGACGATCATACTGATTTAGTTCGTGTTACGTATGGTACGGAAGCTGGCCAGTTTCAACAGGCTGGTATTAGCGCTGTCATTATTGGTCCGGGTGATATTGCTCAGGCTCATACTCCTAATGAGTGGATTGATCTTTCGCAAATTCGTTTGTGTGAGCAGTTTATGCTTCGTGTTGTGCAGTATTCTTCGCGCCCAGTTGAGTAGGTTGTTTGGTGTAGACCTTGTCCGTTTAGTTTTTGGTTGGTTGTTGGTGTGTGGTATGCCGGAGTAGTTCGATAATGGACCATCCAATCATGGCTCCGATGGTGTTGGTTAGCAGGTCTTCTGCGTCGAAGGTGCGGTATGCGCAAGGATAGTATCCCCAGATGCCAGTTAGTTGTGTGAGTTCTATGAGCATTGATAGCCCGAAGCTTGCGAAGAGTGTTGTTTTCCACGTTGTTTTTGCAAGGAGTGCGAGGAAGATACCGGCTGGTAAGAAAAGTGCGACGTTGAGGATGAGTCCTTTGATGTAGCTGCTGGTAAGTATTGCTCCTATTCCCATGGAGGAGAAATCACGAATGGCAAATTGTAGGCTCCATCCGAGGATGAATCGTGGGTAGTAGGGGTTCTCAAAGCAAATGTGGGTATATTCTTCAGGGTTTGGTAGGGGCAGCATTGTGACTGCAATGACGCCACAAAAATAGAGCAGGATGATGGGTGTGTAGAGAATCCATCGTAGGCTAAAGGTTATTTTTTTCATGCTCCATAGTGTTAGAAGGATGATGCTGATGATGGCATAGGAGACACCCCATAAGTAGAAGGCTTGTTCTATGGCGAGGAAGTGTACAGCGAGCATGGTTGAGTTAGCCTCGTGGTGTTAGGTTTGGGGTTTCGTTGTATCTGTGAGGTGTTGTTGTGTGGTGCCGTTAAAAGGTAGCAAGTTTTTTGTGGTGATGTTAGCTGGTGATGGTAAATCCCAGTGCAGCGCAGGTTAGTGCTAGTAAGGGTTGGATGAGGAGAAGGAAGTAGACGGCGTGGTGTTGTTTGATTTGTAGGTGAGTTACGACTTCAACCATTGCGCTGGAGAATGTGGTAAATCCTCCGAGGAATCCCGCACCGATAATGGTGATGATCCATGTGTCGGTGATGGTTTTTGATGCAATGGTTCCGGCTAATAGTCCGAGGAGGAAAGATCCTATGATGTTGATGATGAACGTGCCCAGAGGGATATGTTTTTTCCATAGTTTTTTGACGAATTGGTCGCAGGTGAAACGTGCCCAAGCGCCGGTTCCGCCGGCAATGAAGATGCCGATTATAAGTGCGTAGTTCATGAGATTTTTCTTATTGGTTTGAGGTTTTTGTGCGGTATTGAGTTCCGGCGTATGAGCCGAGGTGGGTTCCGAACCAGCAACAGAGGAGTCCGAGGGTGAGTGTTGCCCCTATGCTGAGGGCGAAGCCTCCCCAGAGATTTTGTTGTGCTAGTTTGATGGTTTCTACGGAGAATGAGGAGTATGTGGTGAATCCTCCCATGAGTCCGGTGCCGATGAGTAGGCGTAGGGCTTGACGGTGCTCGTTATCTTCCCCTGAGGCGGAGAGGAAGCTGAGAAAGAAGCCTAGTAGGAATGCTCCGATGAGGTTGATAATCCATACTTGGGTTGCGGTGTCTACGGCTAATATGACGCTCAGTAGCCAACGTAGTGTTGCGCCAGTTCCGCCACCTAAGAAGACGAGTAGGCCTTGTGGAATGTCCGATAGTTTCACGGTATCTAATGTCCTTTATTTTTCTTCAAAGAAAAACTGTATCTGCGCTAAGTCTTTTAGCTCGGTGCATATTGTGCCAGTTCGTGCAAATTCCGCCCAGATGGTGCGGAGCGCTTTTCCTTGTTGAGTTCTTTCGTAGTGGTGCATTCCAGCAAGCATTTTAGAATTTTCCCAGGCGGGGTTGTCAAAGAGGAGCGAAAGTTCTGATCCATGTGATGAGCGTAGACGGTGCAATGGGTGACCAACTTTTAGGGTGTATCGGGTTGCTTTTCCGCCTGCTTGTTGGTGTCTTTGAGCAAAGGTTTTTGCTGGTTTTTCGTAAATATCGTAGGTGGTTTTTTTGATGATTTTTTCGAGGGGTTGTGAGTTGCTGATGGATGTGAGGTATTGTGTGGCGGGTGTAAAGTAGGCGGCTTCTCGTTCGTTATTTCCAAGGAGTACTTGTACGTGGGGTGCAGCTTTTTTCCATGCTTGTTCTACGTGTTCTGGGGATGGTAGTGGATAGTACCCATATTGTGTTCCAAATGGCATCATCGAAGGATATAAGCCGAATTTAAGGGGGTTGAGGCTTATCATTTTCCAGGAGAGTTCAGCGTAGGTTTCAGCTGGAGCGTCTTCTGGGATGTGTGCAATTTTTTTGAGCATTGCTGCTGGCATTTTTTCTTTATGGTTGACCATGTCTAAAGGTGCACTTTGTGCAATAACACGGTGGAGTAGTCCTTCTTCGATGACGTTTTCGGTAATCATCAGTTGTGTTGCAAGGTCTGCTCCTGCTGATTGTCCGAAGACGGTGATATTGTTGGGGTCTCCTCCGAAGGCGCTAATGTTTTCTTTGACCCATCGGAGTGCTTCTCTGACGTCGAGGAGTCCTAGGTTAGCTGGTCTTTGTGGTGTTCCTCCGAGGAATCCTAGTATTCCTAGCCTGTAGGTTACGGTGACGACGATGAGGTTTTGTTCTGTGACGAGTTTGTGTGCGTTGTATCGTTTTCCGTCTCCTGAGCCGACGACATATGAGCCTCCGTGGAGGTAAACCATGACGGGTTTTTTGGGGTCTTTTATTGTGGCTGGGGCGAGGATGGACAGGTTTTGACAGTCTTCACTGATAAGTGTTGATTGTCGTATGTCTGCTTGTGTTCCGCGGAGTTTTTGTGGTGCGGCGGGGGCTGGGCGGTCTGCTGTGTACGGTTGTTCAAAGGCGTCTAAACGTACGGGGTATGGTGCTTTGAATCGCTTGGCTCGAGCGTAAGGGATTCCGCATGCTTTGATGGTGTTCTCATCTTCTATGGCGTGGATGGTTCCGGCTGGAGTGTTGATGAGTTTCATGGGGTGTCTTTCTGAGGTTTTGAAGGAGTTTTACCTGCTCTTTTTAGTGTAGTTTGTTGGAGCGGTGTTCGGTGGTGCACTGTGTTGGTGTCGCATCAGCATGGTTATCTGCTTTATCGTCAGATATTTTTGTTATCTGGTTTATATATAAATGGGACTTATCTTTTTATTGATATGACCTCTGGGTGGTCAATAACTGTTCAGAAAAGTTGAACAACAAGCTATTGACTAGTAAATATAATGTATTAGTAAGCTCTGCTACACTAAAGGTTTATCTGACTATGTTACCCACGGGTACTGCACTAAAAAATTATCTAATAACACTTGCATCATTGCTCAATAAATAGGTATAGTTATTGTGTTGTCAACTATATTGCACCCGAAAGGGTGCACCCGCGAGACTGATTCGTACTAATGCAAACTCGAGATGCGTACGTTTCATTTAGACTGGCTCGTGTCGGTGGTTGTGGTTCCCCCCGGCACGAGTCTTTCTATATCTTCGACCACCTTTTATCACAAAGAAAAACTCCCTCGAGCCCAAAACTTCTAGGGATGATAGCGGTCAAACCCCCTCTTCATCGATATATCACCTAAAATAGAGAAGACATGTACGCTTCATAGGTGCTTTAGTTAAGGAGGGCATTGTGCGGATTTCTCGAATCTACAACAACAATGTTGCCCTCGCTATGAATCATTCCGGAGTAGAGACTGTCGTTATTGGCAGAGGTTTAGCTTTTGGTAAACGCAAAGGCGATCTCCTTGACCCCACCAAGGTTGAACAAACTTTTGTTCCTGAGCAGAGCACATCTGATGAGAGGCTTACATGGTCTCTTTCAGAGATTCCTTCAGAGATTCTTGCTCTTGCCACCGAATTAGAGGCTTCTGTTCGCGAGAATAGCGATATATCCCTTTCCCATTCTTTTATTATCCCGCTGGCAGATCACCTTAACTTTGCGATCATCCGAGCAAGGGAAGGCATTGATGCTGATTACCCACTAACTCTTGAAGTGAATCAGTTATATCCTCAAGAAGTGGAATTCGGAAAGAAAGCAATTGCATTAGTAGAAGAACGTTTAGGTGTAACGCTAGCTGATGCAGAAGCCATTCCTTTAGCGTTACATCTGGTCAATTCTCAATTAACGACAGCGGATATGTCTACAACATTCCGCATGACTGAAATTTTTTCCCAAATTTTTGATGTGATTTCCTCCGCATACGAACAAAAAATTGATCAATCTTCTATGAGCGTTGTCCGTTTTATCACTCATTTAAGATATCTTTTTGTTCGTTCTCAACAAGGTAAATATCCCTTACAACAAGATCCAACAACTCCAGCTATTTTTGAAGCAGTCAAGACAAGTTATCCTCAAGCTTTCTCGTGCGCAAAAAAAGTCCGTCTACTACTTGAAATGCAATTAGACCAAGAGTTAACGGATGACGAGTTAACCTACTTGACTATTCATATTGCTCGTTTAGCAAAAGATTTAACCCTTGATAGTTAGTAATTATCTAAACGGCCTTAGTGGAATTTAGAATAAACAACTTTCCTGTTTTATCAATAGAGAAGTTCTTAAGAAGTCAATAGCAACACTATCCTCTTCAGACGAAACCCATAGAACGTAAAGATTCC
>NZ_JBLXXV010000005.1:0-131348 GCF_048512995.1 Rothia sp. P6271
CGATTATTTGTTCTTAAAAATGATTTTGACAAAAAATCTGACACTGCTTACTCCAAATAGGCTTATGGCAATAGCTGAAGCTATTCATAGTGTTTACTCCTTCGTAACCAGCTAGAACCGGCCACCCTAATTACAGCCAACTAACCATCACCATTGTCACGATTAGTTTATCAATTTTAAAGATGTTTTTACTATCCTATCCGAATTCTTAGATAAGTAAAGAGTATAGAAGCTATATCGCTATACACCCGCAACCCAAAGTAAAATACCTTGTTGCCTCAGTGATAGAAGGAGAATGCTAGATGGCTAAATATCATGACGAAGATTTAATTTAAGCATTATCTTCTGACAAACAGTCGCAGTCTTTCCTCAACATCTCCGTTATTAGGGCACTGATGTTCTGAAAAACTATAGTTTGTAATCACCATAATATTGGCTCAATAGAATCTTGAGGACATGGCTTACTACCTAACTATTAAGCTTAGCGTCCTGACTAAAATATGGTTCGCCTATACCCGCGCGGTGTCTACCATGAAGCATAGACAGGACGGAGGAACAGATAAATCTTCTAATCTAGCTTGCTCAACTTTTAGACAGTGCTAGATGATGCCTTATGCGTGTATCTGACTTGTTAGCAAGAGTATTGCAGAATTAGCCGCGATTGTTAGCACAATAAATGCAACGAGTCTCGGATACACAACCTGCTTCCCTCGTGAAGCAAAGACCGCAAAAACAATTGCTGTTATCACTCCTGATAGCTGTTGAACATACGGCCCATAAGCCATTGGTAGAGCGTCAGTTTTGCCCAGAACAAATAGTGTGAATACTGCGAGTGAAAATGGCATCTGCGCTACTAAAATATACGCCCAGCTTTCGCCAATTCTTGGGCGGGGAAGGCCCGTTGAAACCGTAAAAAGAATACTCAACGCTACACCTTGGAAAAGAGTCAGTAAAAGAGCCCATCCAGCAGTGATAACACGCAAGAAAACCATAGTTGCACTCGGAGATAAAACCTGTGACCCACCAAAAGAATTAAGTTGCGTAACGAGTAAATTCTCTACAGCAATAAGGATAGATGCGGTATACACCAGTCCTAAGATAATACGGAGACTTACAGGGATGAGCGTTCGTTGTGATACATCGGTTTGTTGAGCATGTGACGGTGTCGTTAACATTTTATGGGTCCTTTATCGGTGAAGAAAATAATGATTTCATCTCATCCGGTAACCGTTGCTCTATACAAGTAGAACAACGCTTAATACATTACGAGTAATTTTGCCCAATCATTTTGGAGTGTTTTTCTCTAACGAAATCAGATGCGGTCCATCAATGTGCAAAATGTGCGTTGCTAGCTCATTCATATCCTGTAAATTATGCGTCGCAAAAAGAATCGACTTTTCTTGACTAATATTCACTAACTGATCTTGAGCGCTCGTACAGGATTCAACGTCCAGCCCATTAAAAGGCTCGTCAAGCAATAGCATCGAAGAGGTAGGTAACGAACAAGCTATTGCAAGTACGAGCCTTTGGCGTTGCCCCAAAGATAATGCCCCTAACTGGGTACTCAACATCTGCTGAGCGATTAGAGGATTTTTTGACAACATCTCACTTTTGAGATGCTTACCCTGCCGAGAGAGTACCTCAACTACTTCAGCAACCGTTAAAGTGTCGAGAGTTAAATATTCTGTGTCTATATAAGTAGCCGTAAATTGAGGCGAACCAATGAAATGAGCCTGATATACCCTGCCAAGAATTCGTAATAAGGTTGTTTTGCCAACCCCATTACGTCCGGTGACTGCTACGAGACCTCGTTCTGGTAGTTGAAACGTAACATCGTCGAATACAACATGATTCCCATACGAAAAAAATAGTTCCTCAATTTTAATCATTTATATCTTGATCCTTCGGTGTGCAAAAAATTGAAAGCAACCACTTATCTGAGTCGAGGTAACGAAGCCACATGAGAACACCAGCCGATACAAGAAATAACAAACTTGCAATAACGACGCTTAAAGAATTCTCGTCTAAGTGAATAGAAGGCGTTACTCCAACAGCGCCCGAAACGGAACACACTATGGATAGAGCAATACCAGCGCCTAACCCAGAACGAGAAATTATCCCTAATGAATTAAGTGATGACGAAGGTAGAACTACTGTTTGACGCTGAATGGCTATTTCCTCGACAGCTAACTCCAAAAATACAAGAGAAAAAAGAAGAACGATTCCAGAATAGGTACCTTGTAACGCTAAAAAGAGAACCCCTCCAACAAACAGAGGTAATGACAAAAGCACCCAATTAAAACGATAGAATCTTACAATTTTCTCACCAGAAAATTGCAAATCTCGACCAAGTAATAGACCCATGCCTAGTGATTCGGGGTTGGTAAACCGTGCCGCATGTACTCGTAGCAAGAGGCAACCCAACATGATGCCAGTAACAAGAATAAGACCTGTTAAATGTGAAAAGCGGTCACTCATCTGTAAAACAATAGTCACTACCCACGACAGCGCAAGGGATAGACCAACAAGTATTCCAATCTTTTGATGGGTCTTGGTATCTTTCGGTCCCAAACGGTGCTTCCCAAGCCAACTAGCCATAATAGAAGTCGTGATTGTGGCTAATACAGTTAGTAGTCCGGCAAAAAGTGATTGCACTATTGTGAGGGCAAATAACTTGACACCCCACTGGCTCACATCAAAATAATATGTCACTAGCCCAAGAGCAACCGCAACGGCTGTCAGGTTGATGACGCGAACCAATAATGTGCTCATTTTTCGCTCAAAGGCTAGAAGCAGCATTAGCAGTATTACATAAATTGAGACTACCTCGAATAAAACTTTAGTTTGTAGATGTATCGCCTGTTTAATCGTGAATACCACGATAGGAAGAGCCACTAACAGAGACCCCGAACAAAACCCGTATCGGCTAGCTGGAGATAATAAGCTGAGGAAAAGATGATGACGACGCCTATTCTTTGCCTCAACGTTCAGCACAAACAGTACGCACCCCATACAGATTAGTAAGATCATTCCGTTTGCATCGGACGTTTGAAGGTCAAAAATTCGCTGAAGGGGAGGAGCGATAAATGAGCATACTAGACTCATAACGATATTTATCCACGAAAAATAAGCAAGCACACGAGAAATTGTGCGTGCATTACGGGTCTCAATCCCAAAAGATTCTAAACGGCTTTGGGTAGCATGCATTACTTTACGCGTCTCGAATAAAAGCGCTGCCCGAACGCCGATGAGAAGTGAGCCAGCCCATGACTTTAGCGAATACACTCGAACCGCCTATACATTCAGAACAACGCTCACACTGAAGATAAATACCATAAAAATACCGTCAAATACCCTGTATAAGGATATCCACCTACTATCTTAAAAAATTAATGACAGTACCAATAGTAGCTTTAACGCTTGTCTTGGCAATAGTGCTGACCACCAGGAGGAATAGAGAATATGAAACTCAGCTCCTCCAAATTGCTCGATAAAGTGTTTGGGCGCTAACCCCTAAAGGGATTAGCGCCCAAACAGTACTGACTTATTCAACCTCACGCCAAACCGCTTGCGGCAGTGTCACAAAGCAACAGAGTAAAGACCCCTGCACTACTGACGCATGCAGGCGAGTGTAATCAACGCTTGTTCTTATTCCGGTGCTGCATGAAAGCATTCCACCATAACAGCATGGCCAGGCCAACGTATCCTGCAGCAATTTCACCAGCAACGATGAGTAACTTCAGCCATGTTGCCTCGATACTCGTTAATTCATCCCAAGTGAAAAAGTATGCGACCAGAGCTAGCACTGGGATCCCAAACAGTGCCCAACGCCAGAACTGAGAATCCAAAAGACGTGGCTTCATCTTCTCCATATACCTTCCTCCTGACTAGGCGCAGCAAGAACCGGTAAATTGGTCGGGTGAAACAATAGCCGTGACCGCCACCTTAAACCTTGTAGTCATGAATTACTCCTTAGGTTTTGTGTAGTGCACCATTGCGCTACGAAAGAATATTAGCACTCAGCATGTGTCTTTCACCACATATGACATTATTGGTGTGAAATGCTCTACAACCCCAAAAGCTTGCGTTCGTCATATATGCTCCCACTCGCTTCGCCTTCACCTCTGATAGCGCGGTCGAATCCGCCGTAACATGCCCTGCCTTCCATCTCCGATAGGTTTGATGGGGTCAGAGGCTTGTGCCCAAACATGCGTGGGTATCCACCATATGGACTGTTTGACTCGCTGACTGAGGTGTACTTGTCTGGAAGGTGTTTTTCTTCGGTTGGGTTGTGCTGGGTCTTGCTTACACTCGACCCTGACCTTTCTCGATTGTTACTATCATCACCTAGAAGACCGCGATAACAAGCAAAAACACCCACTCGGATATTTTGTATCCAAATGGGTGTCTAGATGGAGCGGCTGACGGGAATCGAACCCGCGTATCAGGCTTGGGAAGCGTGCGCTCTACCATTGAGCTACAGCCGCATATAGCGTTGGTAAGACGGTCTGTCTTCATTTTTATTGCTATGTTGTGAATACTTTAGCGCGTTCTGGTACTAAATGAAAATTTCTGTACGTTTAATACGATATTTTTAGAGTGTGCTTATTTCAGACCGTGATATTCGCCAGGAGATTGCTGGCGGTCGTATAGTTTTAGAACCTTTTGATGAGTCGATGATTCAGCCGGCGTCGGTTGATGTTCGTTTGGATCGTTTTTTCCGTCTTTTTGATAATCATAAGTATCCGCATATTGATCCGTCGTCGGATCAGTCTGAGTTGACTCGTTTGGTTGAGGTCGCTCCGGGTGAGCCGTTTATTTTGCATCCGGGGGAGTTTGTTCTTGGTTCCACGTATGAGTCTGTCACCTTGCCTGCTGATGTAGCTGCCCGTTTGGAGGGTAAGTCGTCGTTGGGGCGTTTGGGTCTTTTGACGCATTCTACAGCTGGTTTTATTGATCCTGGTTTTTCGGGGCATGTGACGTTAGAGCTGTCAAATATGGCGACGTTGCCTATTATGTTGTGGCCTGGTTCTAAGGTTGGTCAGTTGTGCTTTTTCCGGTTGTCTTCAGAGGCTG
Source organism: Rothia sp. P6271 (assembly GCF_048512995.1). Lineage (NCBI taxonomy): Bacteria > Bacillati > Actinomycetota > Actinomycetes > Micrococcales > Micrococcaceae > Rothia > Rothia sp. P6271. The sequence continues at coordinate 5,077 of NZ_JBLXXV010000005.1, forward strand.
AGCACCCTTATGGTGATGGCGCATACGGCAACCGTTATCAGGGTCAGCGTGGTCCGACGGCTTCGCGTAGCTATCTGAATTTTCATCGTACTAATATCGTTTCGGACGGTTAGGGTTTTTGATGCGCGCTATACGTTTATGCCCCGCGGGTACGAGCGTCGAATTATTTTTTGACGATTCTCTTGAAGAGTCATTGGTTGCGGACGTTCTGAGTTCGTGGGCGGCGATGGACCCGGTTCGTTGTGTGGGCGATTTAGAGCAGAGCACCGCGGATGGGAAAGTTTTTGTTTCTGCGGAGTTGAGTTGCCCTGAAAAATATCGGGGTGTTGAAGGCTTGCAGTTTTTGAGCGTTCAGCATGTTGATGCCGCTCAAGAGCGTTTGACGGTTGAGGTGACGTTGGCGATGCTTCGTACTTTAGCTGGTTCGGTGAGTCTTTTTCATGCGGCTGCCTTGGGTGATGAATCTTCTGGTCGTGCCATGATTTTGATTGGCCCGTCAGGGCGTGGTAAAACGACGGCGTCTCGTTTTTTGGGTCAGCATTTTGCGTATTTGTCGGATGAGACGGCTGTTGTGCAGGATGATTTATGTGTACGTCCGTATCCTAAGCCGTTGTCGGTGATTGTGGAGAAGGGTTCTCCTAAACATCAGATAGATCCGGGGTCTTTGGGTATTTCGGTAGTTGCGCCAGATAATTTTTCGTATCAGCTGTCTCGTATTGTGCTTTTGGGGCGTGTTGAGGAGCCAACTGTTCCGTATGTGGAGGATGTGAGTTGGGCTGAGGCGTTAGTGGAGATTGCTGGTCAGACTTCTGGTTTGTTGCTCACCGATGATGGTTTACCTCGTTTGCTGAATGCGATGAAGCGTTGTGGCGGTGTGCGCCGTGTGGTGTATTCTGAGATTTCTCAGACGTTGCCGGTGTTTAGGGAGTTATTGTCTTCACCGGCGGAGGAGTCTTCTGCGTCGTGGCAGATTGTTCATTCTGTTGAGCAGGAAGTACCGGCGGGCCTTGTGTCTCGTATGTCGGGTACGTCTGCTGTGTTTTTGGATGATGCTTCGTTAATTTATGGTGGTGGGCGGATGTCTGAGGTGTCGGAGTTCGCTGCTGATAGTTGGCTGTTGTTGGATGAGCCGTTGCCTGTGGATGTTTTTCGTCAGAGGATTGAACAGCAGTATGGGCCTATTCCTGATGATCAGTTCCCTGCTGTATTGCAGAATCTTGTGGATTCTCAGATGATTTATTATCAGAAACCATGATGTTTTAGTAGCTGTTGTATCGTATGGTGCAACACAAAAGCTAGGGTGGGTGCTTACACAACGATGTAAGCACCCACCCTATTCTTTGATAAGCGGTAAGTGGCGTATTATAGTTGCCCTTTTTCGAGGGTTTCTTGGTGTTCTTTGCGGTGTACTCGTGGTAGTGGCAGGGTCAGGAGCAGGCCTACTGCGAGAACCACCATGATGCCAAGAATACCCCAGATTTGTGCACCGAATGCCCAGACGAATAGTCCGAATAGTAGCGGTGCTAGGGGTGCTGCTGCGCGTCCTGTGGTGGAGTATAGTCCGAAGATTTCTCCTTCATGCCCGGGTGGGGTGATACGGGAGAGGTAGGTTCGTGACGCGGATTGTGCTGGCCCGACGAAAGCGCAGAGCCCTAATCCACAAATCCAGAAGACAATAGGGCTTTGGACAAATAGGAGCGGGGTTGCAGAGATGAGCAAGAAGACAAGGCTAGAGACGATAACTCGTTTGGGTCCGATGAGGTCATCAAATTTACCGCCGAGAAGTGCACCGATACCGGCAACAACGTTACCTGCAATAGCGAAAATGATGATTTCTGTGGTGCTAAACCCAAAAGTACCTGCGGCGACGATACCGCCGAAGGTGAAAATGCCGGTAAAGCCATCACGGAAGATTGCGGAGGCAAAGAGGAATGCGAGGGTTTTAGGTGAGTTTTTGTAGAGGGCTTTTAGTGTTGCCCAGAGCTTTTTGTAGGAGTCTATGAGCCCAACTTTGGGTGCTACTGGTTTTTTGGGGTGACGACGGTCGTGACGGTAGAGCGCAATAACAAGCGGCGTGCTAAGCACGATGGACCATACTGCTGAGAAGATGGCGACTGCACGAATATTCAAAGAGTTATCGGGTGAGATACCTAAGAAACCTGTGTCTGAGCTGAGCCCCACGAATGCGAAGAGGACGATTCCTAGGGCGATAATGCCGCCGAAGTAGCCTGCAGACCATCCGATACCACTAATTTTTCCAACCGTTGAGGGCGTTGATAGTTCTGGCAGTAGCGCGTTGTAGTTGACGATGGCGAACTCGTTCATGACGTTTGCTGCGCAGATGAGCGTTACACCGTAGAGAAGCCATTGTGGTTCGGGGAATGTGAAGAAGCAAAGTGCCATGAGCACGGCTGTGAGGAATGTGTTGACTGCTAACCATAGGGTGCGTTGACCTGATGCGTCTGCACGTTGTCCTGTGACGGGGGCAAGTAATGCGATGAGCAGTCCTGCAATGGCGAGGCCTGTGGAGAGCATTTCGGAGGCGTCTTTGGGATCGCCGAATGCTTTGCTGGTGAGATAGACGGTGAAGACGAATGTTGTCATGACCGCGTTGAAGGAGGCGCCACCGGCGTCCCATAATGCCCAGGCTGTGATGGTGCCTCGGGTCCCTAATGGCACAGATTCGTTCTGCTCTTTGGCGTGTTTGCTCATAAGGATAAGAGTATCTATTGAGCGTGGGTAATGGTGTGAAATACCCGCAGAAACAAAGATAAAGTGAAGAAATTTGTGTACTTTTTACCAGAACTATGCGCACCGTCTAAGGTTCACTTCTAGTGGGCTTATCTTCAAAGGATTTGTTAATGCTGATGAGCGGTAAGTTCATGGGGTTTAAAGAAGTGTAGACGGCAACAAAATGACTGTTGCCGTCTACACGAGGATGAGGTTTTCTAAGAGATGTTGTTCTTAGACTTCGTTTTGTCCGATGGGGTCATTTTTGCGTTTTGCTTTGACCTCGTTTGTTTTGCGAGTAATGCTGACTTTGATGACGGTACCAACAAGACCTGTTAACAGTGACCATAGAATGATGTCTCGCCAACGCTCATCATCGTCGGGGTTGCTTGCGGGTGGTTCATTTCCGGTTACTTTTTTCCATGTTGCAGAGAGCGCTTTGTTTGCCACGGTGATGCCAGCAAGAGAAGCTGCGGTTCCTACAAGATTAATGGGGTTCATGTTTTTCTCCATCGTTGATGAGTATCCTTAGCAATCCTATAACAGGAGAAGCCCAACAGCGTATTACTACTCACGAATAATTCTCTAAGAAAGCGTGGAAACTGCAGATATTGTCATAACTTCTCTGGAGGGTGGAATTGAACGTGGTGAACAAACTATACTGAACAAGGCTTTGACAATAAAGCCGTATAAACATATACGTATAGAAGCGACAGGGGAGCACCGTAGGGTGCTGAGAGTGCGAAAGCAGACCCTCGAACCTGATCCGGTTAGTACCGGCGTTTAGGAAGTCGAGTTCTCTCAAACGTTCACGTAGTGTAACGTTCCCCTTCCTGTATTCGGGAAGGAAAATTTACGATGGCTAAGAAATCTTCTTTAGCGTGGCGAGTTAACGATATCGTTATCGCCTCTGTCCTGTCCGTAGCATGCGGACTCATTTTCTGGTTCTGGTCTGTTGCGATTTACCCGCTGGCAAAAACGATTTTTGCAACGGTACCAGAATATATGCCTCTTATTGGCGGTGGCTGGCTGATTGCTGGTGTGCTGGGCGGAATTGTTATCCGTAAACCTGGTGCAGCACTATATTGTGAACTTCTTGGCGCCATTATTGAGGGTATCCTTGGCACACATTTTGGTATGTCCGTTATTATCTCAGGCTTAATCCAAGGTCTTGGTGCAGAACTAATTTTTGCGGTATTCCTTTACCGCCAGTGGAATATTATGGTCGCAGCTCTTGCCGGCGCAGTATCTGGTTTCGGTATGGGCGTCTCAGAAATTATCATCTACTACGCAAATGAGCTTTCTTTTGCAAAGATGCTGGTTTACACGGCATGCGGAACGATTTCTGGGGCATTGCTTGCTGGGGTTCTTTCGTGGTTCTTAATGAAAGCACTAGCACAAACGGGTGTCTTGTCGTCCTTGGCTTCTGGACGGTCGAAACGAGCACGCGCCTAACCGTGGATACAACATCTTCCATAACGCCACCGCCTGCTGACTCTCAGCCGGTGCGTGGCGTTCGTATTAGTGTACGTGAGTTTGGTTGGCATTACGCAGGACGAGAAAAACCTACTCTAGAATCTGTACATCTGACCATTGAACCTGGACAAAAAGTGCTTCTTTTGGGTTCTTCTGGCGCAGGCAAATCAACCCTTCTACACGCCATGGGCGGGCTATTACACGACGATGATGGTCAATCTCAACAGGGCACTATCACCATTGATGATATACCTGCTGAAGATGCTCACGGTGCAGTAGGACTCATGCAACAGGACCCAGAGTCATCTATTGTGCTATCTCGTATAGGAGATGATGTTGCTTTCGGTCCCGAAAATTTAGGTGTGCCGCATGAACAAATATGGGAACGTGTTAAACGTGCTTTAGCAGATGTTGGCTTAGAGAAGTTTGACTTATCACATCCGACGAGTGCCCTATCTGGCGGACAAAAACAACGACTAGGGTTGGCTGGCATCCTTGCGATGCATCCTGGTGGTATTTTCTTAGATGAACCAACAGCAAATCTTGATCCTGCTGGTGTTGAAGATGTTCGTGATGCCGTAATACGCGCACAAAAACATACGGGAGCAACCCTTGTCGTTATTGAACACCGTGTTGGTGTGTGGGCTGAGCATATGGACAGAATTATTGTTCTTGGTGCAGGAGGACGTGTTACTCATGATGGTTCACCTACTGAGGTTCTTGCAGAAGCGAGGGAAGAGCTTATTTCTGCGGGGGTATGGGTTCCTGACTACACGCCAGAGGTTCTTCCTTCAACGCAACAGACTGGGGCAGAGCTAATTTGTGCTCGTAATGTGGCAGTAACTCGTCATTATCCTTCTGCACGAGAGCGACGTAAACGACGAAAGGCCCTTAAGAATTGTTCTGAACCGTATATTTTTGATGCGCCTATTGTTTCTTCAGGGATTAATGCTTCTATCCGAGCTGGTGAACATACAAGTGTCCTTGGCTGTAATGGTGCCGGAAAATCTACTTTTGCTCTGACCTTAGCTGGGTTACTCTACCCTGTTTCTGGGGAGATTGTAGCAACGTCAGCATTTTTAGAAGACGCTGCTCCTTCACCGTCACGGCAGTATAAGGAGCCTTCACCTGATATGACACAGTGGCGTTCTCGTGATATTGCTTCGCGTATTGGTCTAGTCTTTCAAGAACCTGAGCAACAGTTTTTAACTGCTACGGTACGTGAAGAACTTGAATTTGGGCCACGACAACTTGCGCGGCTTCGTCAAGAACCTGTCGACGAACAAGCTCTTAAACACCGTATTGACGCGTTATCTGAACGTTTACGTTTGCGTCATCTTGAAGGAGCAAACCCGTTCACCCTTTCTGGGGGTGAGAAACGCCGTCTTTCTGTAGCAACCGCATTGGCAACAGCACCTCAGGTCCTCATTCTTGACGAACCTACTTTTGGTCAAGACGCTCATACATGGAAGGAATTGGTGCTTTTGATTCAAGAACTCTTGGAACAGGGCACAGCAGTCGTTTCAGTAACTCACGATGATGATTTTGTGCGTGCTTTAGGAGGAATACAGCTAAGGCTTATCGCGGAATCAGACTATCACGGGGAAGAAGAACGTTGATGAGTTTTGATATTTTTGCGTCTACCGCAGAAAAAGAAGGGATTCTTGGAAGCGTTAATGCAGGGGTTAAAGTTGCGCTCACTTTGCTTCTGACAATTATCCTTATTCTGCTCAAAGATTGGGTGAGCATCACCATCATCTTTTGTATCGAGTTAGTGGGTTTATGGGCCCTGGGGTTGAACCCTGTGCGTCTTTTGGGTCAGCTTTGGCCTGTATTATTTGGTGTTCTACTATCGGGCTGGTCGACTGCTCTTTTGGTGGAGAAGACAGGGACGATGCTTTTTGACATGGGATTTTTGTCGATGAGCACTGGTTCTCTTGTGACAGGTATTGTTCTGACTATTCGTGGCTTGGCAATGGTTCTTCCTGGGATGATGCTCATGCTAACAACCGACCCAACGGACGTTGCTGATTCTTTGGCGCAGAGCGCAAAATTGCCGGTTCGTTTTGTGCTCGGAGCATTGGTTGCTTTACGTCTTGTCGGGTTGTTGTTGAGCGAATGGAATACACTAGGGCAGGCTCGACGCGCTCGCGGTCTTGGATCAGAAGATACGTTGTGGCAACGTGTTAAAACGTTTTGTGGTCAGAGCTTCGCCTTGTTAGTTCAGGCTATTCGTCGTGGTACACGCTTATCTATAACGATGGAGGCCCGCGGTTTTGGGTCTGCTTCAACTCGCACTTGGGCTCGTATACCGCAGTACGGTCTCGTAGACGTATGGTTTACGGTGGGTGTTGTACTGACGGTTTTGGCAGGTGTTTTAGGTGCTTTAGGATCCGGTACCTTAACTTTTATCTGGCAGTAGTTTTAAGGTTGCGTGTTTTACCCTTCTGCAAGGAATGCTAAGAATTCTTCAGTGGTCTGTTGGGACGTTGCTAATGCTGTTCCGTTGAGGTGTGTTACAGGAGCGATAAGCCGTACGGAAGAGGCTAACCAGACACCTTCAGATTCGAGCAAATCCTGAGGGTAAAGTTCTTGGTATTTGAGTTCCCAGCCGTGTTTGCGTGCTTGCTCAAAAATCATTCCTTGGGTAGTGCCGGGGAGGATTCCGTGGTTTGGTTCTGGGGTGAGGAGGGTTTTTTGCCCATTAATAGTTTGTGCCACAATGACAGAGCTGGTTGCGCCTTCTAGAATACGGCGGTCATCGGTGATGAAGATTGCTTCGTCTGCTCCTTGGGTTCGTACGTATCGTAGGACGGCCATGTTGATGGCGTACGAGAGAGTTTTTGCGCCGGCAAGTAGCCACGGGTATGCGGTGTCTTGAGCAGGATCATGTCCGCGAGGCAGAGTGATTGCTTTGACACCGTGGGTTCTTTGGTCGAGGGTATTCTGAGGCGTCGGCGCGACGGTAACCCAGCTGTGTGGGCCGTTTACTGTGGTACCACGAGAAATAATAATTTTGACGGTGTGTTCTTCACCTAGCGTCGTGGTGTGAGCCTGTTCGGCATTTTCTAGGGCGGTCTTAAGCGCTTGAGTAAGGTGCTCTTTTGCTGGTAGAGGGAGTTGCAATTTTCGGGCAGAATTTGTTAGCCGTTCAAAGTGCGCGTCAAATTTTCGGATGCTGCGATTGACAGCAATCATCGTTTCAAAGACGCCGTCTCCGCGGGTGAGTCCTTCATCTTCGATGCTGATAAGTGGGCGTGAGGGGTCTACGAGTTCACCCTCTGGGTGCTGAGGGGTGAGCATTACTACTGTTGTCATAATTTCATCCTATTCTTGAGATGTCGTTTTATACAGGTGGCGAGAAAATATAGTCAATATGTGATGCTGGGTGTGCAGGTAGTTGGAGGTTTTCTTGTTCTGCCCACGTATCCCAATAGGGGCGGTATGTTTCTCCGTCACGGTTGAGCGCTCGTTCTTTGCGGTGATGTGATGACATATCGAGCCAACATGTGATGACGTTAAATGGTGCTTGGTAGCTGTGAGGCGGTGTGGCGCCAACGCCCTCGACGATGAGCGTTTGGCGTGGGTCAATTGTCGTGAGGTGCGGTCCTGTGGGTTGTTGTGTTTCCCAATCCCAACCGAACCAGATGAGGGGTGATTGCGGGTTATCACTGAGGTTATTGAGGTTGCGGTGCCATTGCTTGATACCTGCTTGTAGCCCGTTCCATCCTTGATAGAGATTTTCGAGGGTGAAGATCTGGGATGGAATGTTGCGTTGGTTAAGGTAGGTGTAGAGGCTATGGGAGAACGTTGTTTTTCCGGCCCCGCTTCGTCCATCAATAGTGATAATTTTGGGCGCGCCTTGTTGGCAGATGTTGTGGTGGATTTTTTCGAGTAGCTGTTGTTCTTCAATGCACAGTACGCTCATGGGCGTTGAATTTTCCTCGTTTTTAGTGGGACTGGATGTAGTGGATAATTCCGGGTATGGCATCTTCAATCATGCGTTGGGTGCAGTAGAAGTCTTCTTGAGTTCCATACCAAGGGTCATAGATGCCGAGTTCTTTGAACGGTGTGTTACATAGTTGCGGGTCGTATTCACGCCAGAGGTGTATTTTTTCTTGGTCTTTGGGGTTTCGTGCGAGTTGCTGTAACCATTGGTAATGGTTGGTGTCCATGGCAAGAATAAGGTGGTATATGTCAAAGTCTTCTCGTGTGAAGGTTTTGGCACGGTGTTTGCTACTGTCGATTCCGCGTTCGTTGAGGACTTTTTGTGCTCTTGGGTCGATAGGGTTTCCGTATTCTTCAGAAGATATTCCGCATGAGGATACTTCAACATTGAGTTGTAGTGATGTGATTTTCTCTCTGAGGAGGTATTCCCCCATAGGGGACCGGCAAATATTTCCTGTACAGACAACCAAGATTTTATTCATGTTTCTATCTTTTCATGGTGGGGGAGATATTACCTATCTTTTCTTGTGAATAGATGGTGGGGTAGGAGAACTGATAGAAAAAGCGGTTTCTTTGCTCCTCCTAGTAGGAGAACCAAAGAAACCGCTTAAGAATTTTTATACGAGATGGAGTTTAGAATTTCCCGTCGTATGCTGAACGGTTGATGGGACCTGCATATCCGACGGTGTCAAGTACGTGCCAGTGTCCCATGTCGTTGTTGCGGATAACCCAGATAGCTTTGACCCAGCTCTTTCCGGAGGAGAACCAACGGTTATTGAGGTTGAGGTTGAGGCGTCCAATTCCGGTTTTGCCGGAGAAACGTAGTTTCTGTGCTTGAACCATGATGGAGCCTGAGGGTAGAACGATATCAGAGCCGTTGGGGTTACCGGTGGAACCGTTGAATGAGTGGGGGATGACTGCGCCAGAAACGTTAACTGGTGCAGACCAGTTACCGGCGTAGAATCCTGGTGCGCTTCCGGACCCGGTGGTGATGGATTGGAAGCGTGCGCTTGCGTTGCCGTAGGCGTTAGTGCGGTTGTAATCATTGTTAACGGGGACGATGTAGCACTGTACGTCGTAGCCGTTAGGTCCTGCGTCTTCTGCGGAGAGCGCTAGTGAGACTTCACGTCCCCAATGCCATGCTCGTCCTTCACCATTGGACTGGTCAATAAAGGACGCGCAAGGGATGTCTTTGCGCCATGCTCCGTCGGGGCATCCTGCAGGTAGCGTTGGGTATGAGGGGTTTGTTGCTCCACCGTGTCCCCCGTGGCCACCGTGTCCGCCGGTGCTTCCCCCGTTACCGTGACCTCCACCTTGGTGACCACCGTTTCCGTGCCCACCGTCGTGGTGTCCGCCACCGGTGCTTCCACCATTACCATGACCGCCGTGATGGTGGCCGTGTCCCTGATTATCATCGGTGCCGGTGCTATTGGAGAATGCCGCTGTGGTAGTGATAGCCAGTGCTGGGATTGCTAAGGCTGCGCCTTTGAGGACGATGCGGCGTGATTCTGAGTGAGTCATGCTGTCTTCCTAACATATGTTTTGTGATAGGTGGCGCGATAGTGCGCTCGGTCTTGCTCTAGCGTATGTCAGTTTTTTGTAGAGGAGACATGAAAGAACAGAATTGTAGGGACAAGTGTTTACACCTGTCCGCTAGGTAGATGTGTCATATTTCTGATGGTTACGTATCGGCTGGTTCTGAAGTCTTATATGGCTTTTCAACCGGTGGAGCAACACCCCTCAATAATTAATTGCTGAAAGCGAACAGTTCACAATATTTACTCAATAAATGCCGGTTCTTAGGCCGTTTTTTCGAGTGTTCTAAGGTAAACATACGCAAAAATACTGCTATCCATATAAATAAAGTTGAGTTAATTAGACTCAACTCTATTGACAAATAGATAAGAAGTGAGAAACTTAAGACAAGCGCTTATCGAAAAAGCTGTTCGATAAAGCTAAATATCTAAGAAAACAACATCTATCTCTAAGGAGTGCATATTATGTCACGTGCAGTAGGCATTGACCTCGGTACCACAAACTCAGTCGTTTCAGTTCTTGAAGGCGGCGAACCTACCGTTATTGCTAACGCAGAAGGTGCGCGCACCACCCCCTCTATCGTTGCATTCTCTAAAGATGGAGAAGTCCTTGTTGGTGACGTCGCAAAACGTCAGGCTGTTACCAACGTCGACCGCACCATTGCTTCGGTAAAACGCCACATGGGAACCAACTGGACCACCGATATTGACGATAAAAAATACACCGCTCAAGAAATTTCAGCACGTACTCTGATGAAGCTCAAAGGTGACGCAGAGGCATACCTCAACGACACCGTAACCGACGCCGTTATCACCGTTCCTGCATACTTTAACGACGCAGAACGTCAGGCAACTAAAGAAGCAGGCGAAATCGCAGGCTTAAACGTACTACGTATCGTCAACGAGCCTACTGCTGCAGCGTTGGCATACGGACTAGACAAGGGTAAAGAAGACGAGCTCATCCTCGTGTTTGACCTTGGCGGTGGTACCTTCGACGTTTCCTTGCTTGAAGTTGGCAAGGACGAAGACGGATTCTCTACCATTCAGGTTCGTGCAACCTCCGGCGACAACCGCCTCGGTGGCGACGACTGGGATCAGCGTATCGTCGACTGGCTGCTCGAACAGGTCAAGTCCAAGAGCGGCGCTGATCTTTCTAAAGACAAGATTGCTCTTCAGCGTCTTCGTGAAGCAGCTGAACAAGCTAAAAAAGAACTCTCTTCTGCAACCTCAACCAATATCTCTTTGCAGTACCTCTCTGTAACACCAGAAGGTCCTATCCACTTGGACGAGAAACTCTCTCGTGCAAAGTTCCAGGATATGACTGCTGATTTACTTGAACGCACTAAGAAGCCTTTCAATGATGTTATTAAAGAAGCTGGTGTTTCCGTTTCTGAGATTGCACACGTAATTCTTGTGGGCGGTTCAACCCGTATGCCAGCAGTAAGCGAAGTTGTCAAAGAATTGACCGGTGGTCGCGAACCTAACAAGGGTGTTAACCCTGATGAGGTTGTTGCTATGGGCGCTGCTATTCAGGCAGGCGTGCTCAAGGGTGACCGCAAAGACGTTCTTCTCATCGACGTTACTCCGCTATCTCTTGGTATCGAAACCAAGGGTGGTGTGATGACTAAACTCATCGAACGTAACACCGCAATTCCTACCAAGCGTAGCGAAACCTTCACCACTGCAGAAGACAACCAGCCTTCTGTTTCTATTCAGGTATTCCAAGGTGAACGCGAATTTACTCGCGACAACAAGAACCTCGGTACCTTTGAGCTAACTGGTATTGCTCCTGCACCTCGTGGCGTTCCTCAGATTGAAGTGACCTTCGATATCGACGCAAACGGTATCGTTCACGTATCCGCTAAGGACAAGGGCACCGGCAAGGAACAGTCCATGACCATTACCGGTGGATCTTCCCTCTCTAAGGAAGACATCGACCGCATGGTTAAGGATGCTGAAGCACACGCTGAACAGGATAAGGCTCGTCGTGAGGCTGCAGAAACCCGCAACCAAGCGGAAACTGCTGCATACTCCATCGAAAAACTTATCAAGGAGAACGGCGATAAGCTCCCTGAAGAGGTCAAGACTGAAGTTCAGGCAGATGTCGACGAACTCAAGAAGGCTCTCGAAGGTGAAGATGACGACGTTGTCAAGTCTGCATTTGAGAAATTGCAGGCTAGCCAGAGCAAACTTGGCGAAGCTATCTACGCCGCAGCTCAGGCAGAAGCAACTCAAGAAGGTGCTGCTGAAGCTGACGACGACGTAGTAGACGCCGAAGTCATCGATGACGACAACGAAAAGAAATAAGTGATGTCCGAGAATACTAACAACTCTCAGAACACTGATCCTTTGGAAGAAGCTTTCAACGCTCCTTCTGCACCAGAACACCCAGCGCCACAAGAAGACGCTGCAACAGAACCTCTACCTGAGGACGTTTCAGCAGAAGCTGAGGCCTCTGAAGAAGTAGCTGAAGATTTTGAGCAGGTGGCACTTGAACGCCTCGAGGATTTGCGCCGGTTACAGGCAGAGTTCACGAACTTCAAGAACCGCAGCGCAAAAGAGAAGGAACAGTTGCGTCAGTTTGTTATCTCTGATGTGGTATCTGCTTTGCTGCCAGTCATTGATGATATCGATGCAGCTCGTCAGCATGGTGACCTTGAAGAAGGCCCGTTTGCTGCCATCGCTAATAAGCTAGAGGAAACTCTTGGTAAGCAGGGTATGGAACGTTATGGTGCTGTCGGCGATAAGTTCGACCCGAAGGTTCACGAAGCTGTTCTGCAGCAGCCTTCTGAGGACATTCCAGAAGACCATGTAGCAATGGTGTTGCGACATGGGTATCGTGTGAATGATCGAATTGTGCGAACTGCACAGGTTGCTGTTGCGGCAGCAATGTAAATAGATAAAAGTGTAGGCGGGCTCGAATCAGCGGGTCCGCCTGCACTATACTTAGGGGATTTACTCCTCTGTACCGTACCTGATATGGCAGGAACGTGCCTCTGACAGAGAGGGATTAACTGCCTCTTGTTATATAGATTTTAAGAGAACTTAAGGAACGCTTTTGAAAGGAGGCGTCAAAACATGGCTAGCGAAAATTGGCTTCATCAAGACTTCTACAAGGTGCTGGGCGTCTCTGAGAAAGCGAGCGATGCTGACATTAAAAAGGCATATCGAAAATTAGCACGTAAATATCATCCAGATCAGAACCCTGGAGATACTGTAGCTGAGAAAAAATTTAAAGAAGTATCTGAAGCGTATGATGTTCTTTCTGATAAGAAACAGCGTGAAGAATATGACCAGATTCGCACATACGGTGCCGCTGGTTTTGGTGGGGGAGGATTCCCCGGAGGTTCTGGATTCCCCGGAGGTTTCAGTAGCACTTCGACCTCCAGTAACGTTAATCTCGAAGATCTATTGGGTGGTCTTTTCGGAGGTGGAGGTTTTGGGGGTGCTTCTGCCGGCGGTTTCGGTGGTTTTTCTCAGCCTGCGCCTAAAGGTCAAGACGCTCAAACAAGTGTCACCATTTCTTTTGCTGATGCTTATCGAGGAACGACTGCTTCTGTTATTCGTCCAGATGGCTCTGAAGCTAAAGCTCGTATTCCTGCTGGCATTAAAGATGGACAAAAAATTAAGTTGCGCGGTAAGGGGCACACCGGTCCTGGTGGAGCTGGCGATTTGACGGTTGTCGTTAAGGTTCGTAAACATCCCGTCTTTACGCGTGAAGGCAATGATGTGATTGTCCATATTCCTATCAGCATTAAAGAAGCTGTTCAAGGAACTATTCTTAGCGTCCCCACCCCTTCTGGTAAGACTGTTAAACTCCGTTTGGCTGCTGGTTCTTCTTCCGGTGTAAAACTTCGTGCTAAAGGCTATGGATTCCCCTCTAAAACCGGGGCAGGTCATCTGATGGTTATTCCAGAAATTCATCTTCCTCAGAATCTTTCTGAACAGGCGCAAGAAGCTTTTGATACGTTCCTTGCTGCTGCAGATGACGATACTGTACGAGACGAATTTCTACGGAAAGCAGCTGAGTAAGTATGGGTTTATCAGCAGATCAACCGGTTTTTGTTATTTCAGTGGCAGCTGAGCTTGCAGGGATGCACCCTCAAACCTTGCGTCAATATGACCGTCTGGGTTTAGTTCAGCCTCAGCGTGCGCCGGGACGTGCTCGTCGATACTCAGCACGAGATGTGGCGAAGCTGCAAGAGATTCAGCAGCTATCTCAAGACGGTGTTTCTCTTGAAGGCATTCGCCGTATTATGGGGCTTGAATCTGAAGTAGAGACCTTGCGTTACGAGATAGAGTCTCTACGTCAAGAGCTTGCAACAGCGAAGACTCGATTAGGGGAGTCCTCTCGCGTCTTTGCTGCTGGCGTTTCTGGCGACATCGTGAGGGTTCCTCGTGGTAAACGCCCGTCTGCCCACGCTCGTTCTCGAGCTATGGTGCTCTATCAGCCTCGATAACTACATATTTTATGGATAAAGGTTCTGCCGTATCTATTCTTAACAGGTTTGTTCTGTTGAATGGGTACGGCAGATTTTTCTATGCTCTGCTTGTCGTCTTACTTGGTGGACATAGTTGCATATAGTGTCGCCCGTCACGTAAGCTGTGCTTTCAAGCAGTAGCTGTGGTTTCTCTCAACAAGGAACAACACTATCTGCAACACCACACATCTGCTAGGAAACCGCTCGCAACGGGCGAAAACAACAAGGAACGCATATGAACATCGACGACGTCCTCGGGGCGATTTCCTCTTTTATTTGGGGGCCCTTCGTCCTCATCCCTTTACTTCTAGGTACAGGTATTTATCTGAGTATTCGCCTCGGATTCATCCAACTGACCAAACTCATTGTGGCGAACCGTCTAGCGTTTGTTGACCGTAAAGATGCTGACGCACAAGGTGGAGACATCTCTCAATTTCAGGCACTAACTACTGCTCTTGCTGCAACAGTTGGTACCGGTAACATCGTAGGCGTAGCAACAGCTATTTCTATTGGCGGTCCAGGTGCTCTCTTCTGGATGTGGGTCACCGCTATTTTCGGTATGGCCTCTAAATACTCTGAGGCGTTTCTTGGTGTACGTTTCCGCACCCACGACTCAAAAGGTGAAGTCAACGGTGGACCACAATACTACCTTGAACGTGGTATTGGTGGAGCGCTCGGCAAATCTCTTGCAATATTCTTTGCAATCGCTGCGGTAATTGCCTCTTTCGGCATCGGTAACATGACCCAAGGTAATTCAATCGCCGGTAACCTATACACCACTTTTAACGTTCCTGTTGGCTTTACCGGCACAATCTTGGCGCTCTTGACGCTCTTCGTACTCCTCGGAGGCATCAAATCCATTGGTAAAGTTACCTCCGCTTTCGTTCCCGTCATGATTATCTTCTACGTCGGTGGCGCTCTATACATTTTAGGAACACACCTAGGGCAGATTCCTGAAGCATTCGCTACAGTCTTTTCAGAGGCATTTACCGGCACTTCTGCTGTAGGCGGTTTTGCAGGTTCAGCACTCATCTACGCAATTCAGTACGGTGTAGCTCGTGGCATTTTCTCGAACGAATCCGGCATGGGTTCTGCTGCTATTGCTGCTTCCGCTGCGCAGACAACTCACCCTGTACGTCAAGGCATGGTCTCCATGACACAGACCTTTATCGACACGATTATTGTGGTGACATGTACCGGTCTCGTTTTGATTATTACCGGTGCTTGGCATCAGAGCGAGAACGGCGAACTAATTTCTGCTTCTACGATGACGAACTGGGCATTTAGCCAAGAAATTGGTCCGATTGGTGGTTGGATCGTCACCATCGGTCTGGTACTTTTTGCGTACTCTACAATTCTTGGGTGGGCATACTACGGGGAACGTTGTATCGAACGTATCTTAGGCCGTTCTGGTGTGCTACCTTACCGTGTATTTTTCTCGGCCATAGTTTTCATCGGATGCACTGTTGAACTAACGACTGTATGGACATTCTCAGATATTGCTAATGGTCTAATGGCTATTCCAAACTTGATTGGTTTGCTCCTCCTCTCAGGTCTGATTGTTCGTGAGACTCGCTGGTATTTGAAGAATGATCCTCACCTGACAGCAACGAAAGAAGAAATCGACCAGTTCATGGAAGGCCATGACGGTGCGATTGATTCTTACGAGAAGACCGGACGCTAACCGTCTAACAAGCATTGTGTAAGTGCTTTCTTTGACGAACACCTATCACATGGGGCGGGGCGGAATACAGTTTTGTATTCCGCCCCGCCCCATAACGTAGCTATGTTCACTGCCGCTTACTCAGAGACATAACACCTGCTACAAACGTAGTTTAAACCTACCAACATTTTTTCATCTATCGACGAATATAGGTCAAATCATGTGCTCCACGGCCAGCTTCGCGAGCCTTACGTTCAAAACTCGTTAGCACTCGACCCTCCCAACGCGGCGCCCAACCGCCTTGCGGGTCTTCCTCCGTTGCACCCTCGCCACGATGCGCATTAACAAAATCGGGATGAGCGTCGAGCACGTCACGCATTACAATAGCGTATTCTTCCCAGTCAGTTGCTAAACGCCAAGTTGCACCAGATTTCAACACGCGTGCAACCTTATGGGCAAATTCTGTACTAATAAGACGGCGCTTATGATGACGAGTCTTATGCCAAGGATCAGGGAAAAACACCCACAACTCATCGACAGAAGCTGGCTCCAACATGTTCTCTAAAAGCTCTGGAGCATTAGCCTGCGCTACACGGATATTCTCCGCACCAGCACTTGCCATCTTGCGTAGTAAATCAGCAATACCGGGGGTATACACCTCAACAGCGAGGAAGTTATGCTCAGGAACCTCCTGCGCACGATGAACAATCGCCTCACCAAGTCCAGAACCAATTTCTACCACAAGAGGAGCGACCCTGCCATAGACTTCTTCAGCATTAAACTGTGCCTCTGGCGCTACTGACGTATCAGTGAGTAGACGAGGTATCTGCAAAACATGGGTAGGAGCATACTGCTCCCACGCGGTGAGTCGGCGACCTGTGAGCCTATCGCCACGACGAACGAATGAAAGTGGCTGTCGGTGAAACTTCTCAGGAACAGCAGAATCTTCTGCTAGATGTTCGGTGTTTTCGTTATTAGTATGCGTTGTCGTTTCCACGAGTCTCCTCAATCTAGTACGGGCGCGTACGGAAACAAAAGCACCGCCCGAATCTGCTCGAATATGAGCAACCTAATCATCCTAGAGGATAGAGAATGAAGCATGCCAGCAACCCTTAAAACTCAACAAATAAAAAAATGTGATATACAATTCATTATTTTCTCGCAATAATAGGGACTAATAGCCTATAAGAACTGAAAGGCCTCCTAGCCTGTCTAAACGGAGAACACCTCAAAACCAGACTAGGATTAACACAAATATCAAAGACCACAAAGGCATGCAGGTCGGCGATACCCTCTCACCATAGAGAACTATTCAAGACACGTATGCCCATCAAACAATGGAGGCGAGATGCCAGACCAACATCATGGTTCGCATACTCAAACGGAAAACGAACTACAACGTGGACTCAGCAATAGACATATCCAGCTCATCGCCATCGGCGGAGCTATCGGAACAGGACTCTTCATGGGGTCAGGAAAGACCATCTCCCTGACAGGTCCGTCCATTCTCTTTGTCTACATGATTATTGGTACAGCAATCTTCTTCGTCCTTCGAGCGATGGGAGAACTACTCCTCTCAAACCTCAAATACAAATCATTCTCTGACTTTGCCTCCGACATCCTTGGACCAGGCGCAGGATTCTTCGTCGGATGGTCCTACTGGTTCACATGGGTCGTTACAGCCGTCGCTGACGTTATTGCCATCACCGGCTACTCACAATATTGGTGGCCACACCTACAACAATGGATACCCGCTATTATCGTCATCGGGTTACTTCTGGCACTGAACCTTCCCAGCGTCAAAAACTTTGGCGAAATAGAATTCTGGTTTGCCCTCATCAAAATAGTCGCTATCTTTGCGCTCATCGTTGTTGGTATTTTCATGATTGCTATCAGCTTCCAGCTACCTAACGGTGGTACAGCAAGCGTCACAAATCTTTGGTCAGATGGAGGTTTCTTCCCTCACGGTATTGTCGGGTTCCTCGGGGCATTCCAAATCGCACTATTTGCTTTCCTCGGTGCTGAACTTGTTGGAACTGCAGCAGCAGAAACACGCGACCCACATAAAACACTACCTAAAGCAATCAACGCTGTCCCCGTCCGTATCATCCTCTTCTACGTACTGACTTTGGCAGTAATCCTGATGGTAACCCCTTGGCAAGACATTGACCCCGCCAAGAGTCCTTTTGTGACAATGTTTAGCCTTGCCGGCTTCGGTTTTGCTGCATCATTAGTGAACTTCGTAGTGCTCACTTCTGCAACATCTTCGGCAAACTCTGGCATCTTCTCCACCTCACGTATGATTTATGGACTTGCAGAAGAAGGTTCTGCACCACGTATCTTCCGTATTCTCAGCCCCGGAGGCGTCCCACGTAACGCACTCTTCCTCACCAGTGTGCTCTTACTCTCCTCCCTCGTACTGCTATACTCCGGAGAATCAGTGATTAGCGCATTTACTCTCGTCACCACTGTGGCAGCGGTACTTGCCATCTTCAACTGGACGATGATCCTTGTCTCCTACCTCGTCTACCGCAAAAAACACCCAGAACGTCACGAAGCATCCACCTACAAAATGCCAGGAGGTATTCTTGCCTGCTGGATTGTGCTCGCATTCTTCGTCGCAATGGTCATCATCCTGGCATTCTACGATGACACCCGCCAAGCACTCTTTGCAATGCCACTATGGTTCGTCCTTCTAGGCATCGGGTGGATGTTCGTCCGTAAGAACCCCACCCACCTCGAACTGCAGAAAAAAGCTCAACTATCACGAGTTAAAGACACCTCTTACGAGGATTCTCTCTAAATCCACAGAGCGCTCGAAGAACCCTTATCTCAACAGGGCGGGGTATAGCATTAATACGCTATATCCCGCCCTGTACTTTTAAAGCAACAGCACCCTAAAACAACCTAAACCTTATGAAAAAATACCCCAAAAATCCTGTACCTCGACGCGGTAGACAACACCATCATCGAATACGTAGACGACGTTCTTTTCTCTTTCGACTCAACACACTCTTTTGGGTTGTCCTCCTTTGCGGAGGTTTTTATATATGGGTAAATCACGAGAAAATTGAAGAACTACTCGGCGCCCCAAATGTTCCTGTAGAAACTGGTTTTGCACGGAGTTCTGCACACCCTTATGGTACTGCTGAACAGGTATTAGAGACGCTTCCCGTGAAAAAACCTGCAGATGCACGCGGCTACTCTCGTTCGCAATTTGGTGCCCCTTGGGAAGATCTTGATAAGAACGGGTGTGATCAACGTAATGATGTACTTGCCAGAGACCTATCGAATGTTCAATACACTCGACGGTGTAAAGTTGCTTCAGGTACTTTTATCGATCCTTACACCGCTGAGCATCTTGATTTTATTCGAGGGGAAAAAACAAGCCCAAGCGTTCCTATTGACCACGTTGTAGCTCTTTCTAACGCCTGGCAAACTGGCGCCGCAGAACTTCCTTTAGCGCAACGTCAACGCCTAGCAAATGACCCGCTTAATTTACAAGCAACCGGATACGATGCCAATACCGAAAAATCTAATAAAGATGCCTCACAATGGTTACCTCAACGAGGCTATCGTTGTGAATACGTAGCACGACAAATCTCTGTTAAAGCAATCTACCATTTGTGGGTTACTCCAGCAGAAAAACAAGCCATGCACGCTGTTCTTCAGGAGTGTCCACAACAACCGGCATACCGTTCTGATTTAAAGCGCTAAAACAACCTAATTTCAGAGAAATTTTTATGAGCTTGAGACTTCTCCCGATGGTTCTTGGTCTTCAAAATAGAAGAGTTCAGGTTTTGTGTAGTTCAGAATCCAACGTAGTGCATACACAATTTCTTGTGTAGCAGATTCAGCATCTTGAAATGTCTGAGCCCAACAATAATAATCTGCAGTGGCTGGTGCCCAACCATGTTCTTCAAGAGTTTTAGAATCGTGACTAGAATCAGTATTTTCGGTGATGAGATCGCAACGGTATCCCGAAGGAGAACGTAAAACATAGAGCCGTGGAGTAGTATTTTTTTGCTTGTGAAGAACCTGCGAAAGATAGTGAAGGTTGACGCTTTGCCCCCATGGAAGCTCTCGAAGAGCCTCGTAAAGTGAAAGTCCCATAACTTCCCACGGGTTCTTACCAGAGGTATCGGAATGCTGGTCTGTGGGAGAATGCACGACACCAATACCATTCGCATAAAGTGCTTTAACATCAACGCCGTTAGAGGAAGCTGTCGATGTTTTTATCTTAGATGAGGAATTGACGGGGAGGTTTGATAATGAACTCATTTTGAGAGCATCGTTAATAAGTCGACGCCCGTTTTTAAGACCTCGATACCATGAACCATATTTACTACGTACTGCGCCAAGAAGTGGAACTCGCCCTAACGGGTTACGGCTCACTGACCAACTTCCATACAGAAGAACCGTTGGTTTACGATCATAGCGGATACAATAACTTAAAAATTCTCCTAATGCGTTGCGAAAATTAAGGTCAGTTAAACTTGAGGGAGAGACACTAATCCCAAAATCTTCTAAATCGGGTGGACATACGCCAACACGCATTAAAGCGACACTCCAACTGCCATCGCCTAGTCGGTCTTCAATAATTTGTCGGTGCGGAGGCCAGCTGCTTACCTCGTCAACAATATTACGTGCTTCTTCAGGAACATCTTCGAAGAAATCATCATATGAGACTTCGTCAAGACGAATATAAGGGTTCTCACTAAGCGCTTTGAGCGCTGCACCACATTTTCCAAGAATGACGGATATTGCTTCGGGGCTGACTTTCGCTTGTGCGAAGATTCGCGGAATATCCTGCAATATGACAGGGTCAAGGTAAGCTGCCGCATAGTGAGGGTCTGGCTCCATGTCATGAGTGACAGCTACGGCATACCAAACGGCTGCCGACATCATAACGTTATTGAGAATATTCTCGGTGCGAGTGTTAAAAGTCCATCGCCGTGAAAAGACTGCACGATGAATCATACGAGGAGATTCTTCGGGGAAGAGTGTTGCCAGCCGGTGGCAGGCTTCTTCTTTTGACCAGCCAGAATCGGCTAGTTCTTCAATGAGAGGCGAGTAGTAGGAGAGAAAACGACTATAGTCCTCGTTACTTGCCATAATAGGGTCAATCCTTAAACTCAGGTATGTGCCTGTGTCGGTATAAATGGATACATAGTTTCGTTATCAAAATCTAAACACTCAAGAACAAAACTACCAATATATATACTCGTATTACTCCAATAAACCAAGATTTTCCATGCTTTATTCCAGCGAAAAACAAGAAAAAGACTGAACTAATGAGAAACTAGAAGCTATGAATTCACCTCGAACGGATAGATACAAACTAGAAAAAACGCTCGCTGGTGAACTAGGTGTACCTATTTCTGGTGTGAGAGCTAGCATTCGGCTGCTTGATGAAGGGGCAACGGTTCCCTTTATCGCTAGGTATCGTAAAGAACACACTGGGGGGATGAGCGATACTCAGCTTCGTGAACTTAACGAACGACTCGAATACCTCAGGGACCTAGAACAACGCCGCCATAAAATCCTTGAATTACTCGCTCAACGTGGTGTACTTGAAGAATCTTTACAAGCCTCAGTGCTTGCCGCAAACACGAAAAATGAGCTGGAATCACTCTACGCCCCCTATAAAATTGCTCGACGAACCCGCGCGCAATGCGCACTTGAAGCGGGGTTAGAACCACTTGTTGACGACCTCCTCGAAGTCCCACTAGCAGAAGCAGAACAAATCGCTCAAGCGTATGTTCGCCCATCTTGTGCAGAAGAACCAGAAGATACTGCTGTACTAGATGCAAAAACTGCACTTGAGGGGGCTCGCGCCATCCTTGAAGAATACGCGCTATATGACCACGAACTAATGGAACAACTCCGTGAACGCTTATGGTCTCATGGCGTCATTAGCTCACGTGTACTTCCGGCACATAGAGAGCATGACAGCAAATTTAGCGACTACTTTCATTTTTCCGAACCACTCAGAAAAATACCTAGCCACCGTGTTCTTGCTTTGATGAGAGCCGAAAAAGAAGGTGTTGTTGAGCTTCGTATAGAAATAGCTCAAACCCCAGAATTTTTAAAACAATCAGGTGAAAGCGACCTCGTAAAACTTCGTGCAAGCAGTGAACGTAACGAACAAGAACGTTATACCTATGAGTCTACTATCGCCTTTGCGTTAGGTATTCCGGTGCAGGTGCTCAACACCGTCAGCGATGAAGACCGTGTTCTTGGATGGTTGGCATCAACAGTACGTTCTACTTGGAAAAATCGTATTCTCCCTCGCCTTACAACGCAGATAAGGGCTCGTTTGCGAGAACACGCCGAAAAATCTGCTATTGATGTGTTCTCATCAAATCTACGAGACCTACTTTTGGCAGCACCAGCTGGTGAACGTGCTGTACTCGCCTTAGACCCCGGTCTACGCACTGGCGTAAAAGTCGCAGCGTTATCTGCACTTGGGGAGGTACTCGATACTACTGTTATCTACCCTCATGCCCCTAAAAAACAATGGGCTGAATCGCTGAATACCTTAGCTGAACTCGTTAAAGAACATCATCTTGAACTGGTTTCTATTGGTAACGGAACAGCCTCTCGCGATACCGATAAACTTGCCAGCGAACTACTGAGCACCCTTAAAAATGAGGGAATCTCTGTACAGAAAGTTACTGTTTCAGAAGCAGGAGCTTCCGTCTATTCTGCATCTGCTCTAGCAAGCGAAGAACTGCCAGATCTCGATGTGTCTCTGCGCGGGGCAGTCTCTATCGGACGTCGTCTACAAGACCCTCTTGCCGAGCTTGTTAAAGTGGACCCGCAATCTATTGGCGTAGGTCAATATCAGCATGATATTTCAGCTCATGCGCTACGACGCTCCTTAGACGCAACAGTTGAAGACTGCGTCAACAGTGTAGGTGTATGGGTTAATAGCGCATCCGTTGAATTACTTTCTCATGTTGCAGGTCTGAACCGTGCGTTAGCTCAAAATATTGTGAACTATCGGCAAGAACATGGTGCTTTCAAAAACCGTCAGGAACTTCTAAACGTCTCTGGAGTAGGCGCTAAAACCTTTGAACAAGCTGCCGGCTTTATTCGTATTAGGGGAGGAGACGAACCTCTTGACGCCTCTGCCGTTCACCCTGAGTCTTATGAGTTAGCTCGTCGTCTCCTTCAGGATGCTGGGGTACTTACAGGTGCAGTGATACCGTCGAGTGCTCGAAAAAAGATGGAATTACAAAAATATTTAGATGAGGGTTTCGGCACTCAAACGCTCAACGATATTCTGGATGAACTCGAAACACCCGGCCGTGACCCGCGCCCAACGTTTCGTACTGTCCACTTCACTGAAGGTGTCGAAACCATCCATGACGTCAAAGTCGGCATGATCCTTGAAGGGACAGTATCAAACGTCGCTGGCTTTGGAGCTTTTGTGGATATTGGTGTTCACCAAGACGGGCTCATTCACGTCTCACAGATGAGCACAAACTATGTCCAAGACCCTCACCATATTGTACGTTCTGGCGACATCGTACAAGTTCGTGTCACCCATGTTGATACAAACCGTGGACGTATAGCGTTGTCGTTACTACTTGAAGAAGAAGTTTCTACTACTAAGAAAAATGCTCGACGTCGGCAACGTCGAGCATAAAAACCCAAATAACCTCTAAATTCTATGAGGTCTTTTGCACCGGCGGAACAGAATCTTCATCCATCGGTACAGAAGGTGATTTCTGTTCACTGTCGAAAGGTACCACTTCGTGTAGTTCTGCTTTTTTACGAGCCTCGTAACCTTTGAAAACAAAGCGGTCAAGCGCCCAAAATCTAAAGACCATCGCTAGAGCTGTACCGAGAATAGGGCCAGCAATAAAGTCTGCAATTTCTTGTGCTAGAAACGAGATATTGGGGTACGACAAATACAATATATAACGTGATACCCACTGCGGAAGAGCGTTCAACCCAATACCGATTACCGTCACAATGGCGAATCCTAGTAGCTGTATGAAAGTTGGTTTTCCGGAGGAGCCTTGCCACGTCCAACGTGAAGAAAGAATATACGAGACAATACTTGCTATTCCGGTTGCAATAATAAGAGCTGTTGTCGGTTTTGCGGTAAGAACCGTGTATTTGACGGCATAATTGATGACCATGGTGAGCACAAAGCAACCACCACCAACAATGAGAAAACGGACTTTCTCATTCTGAAGAAGCTTAAAAAAACTTTCTTTCATGCCCTCAGCTCTTTTCTTCCATCATGGGCTTTGTTCCATAAAGTCTTAGAACACATCACCTCAAAATAGCATTATTATCTCTCTAAAAGAGGAGTATAGCGCTAAAAAATAGCGTGGTATTAGTTGCAGTTTAACCTCAAGGAGGCAGACGCCCTATGACGCCTGCCTCACCTGAGAAGGTAAAAGCTGCTCTTAGAACTCGATATGTGACGGGTCAGGGCCAATACGACCATCTGCACGAGTCAATGAGTTAATAGACTCAATATCTACATCGTCGAGGCGTACCTGTAGTGACTCAAAGTTGGACACAATTCTTTCTGGCGTGACCGATTTAGGAATAACAACGTTGTCTAAGGCTAAATGCCATGCGATAACAACTTGTGCCGGTGTAACCTGATGTTTTTGAGCAATCTCAGTGATGACAGGGTCGCTGAGTAGTTGCCCGCCTTGACCTAACGGAGACCATGCTTCGGTTAATATTCCAAGCTCTTGATGAACGGCACGTAACTTCTCTTGAGAGAAATATGGGTGCAACTCAATTTGATGGATAGCAGGGGTTACCCCTGTTACCTCAATAATTTCGCGTAACTGTTGTTCGGGAAAATTTGAGACACCGATGGAACGTACTAGTCCACGACGACGTAACTCAATGAAAGCTTCCCATGTCTGAACATATTTTTCACGATGGATAGAAGCCCAATGAATGAGGAGAAGATCAACACTTTTGAGCCCGAGGCGTTCTAAGGATTCTTCACAGGCTCGAAGTGTTTGGTCGTACCCTTGGTCCTCATTCCAAATTTTGGTGGTGACAAAGATGTCTTCACGAGCTACTTGGCTAGATGCTAATGCTTTGCCCACACCACTTTCGTTGCCGTAGATTTTTGCGGTATCGATATGTCGGTATCCGGCATCAAGCGCTAGTTGTGTAACTTCTTCTGCTCGGTCGTTTTCGACCTGCCAGAGCCCATAACCTAGCTGAGGGATGGTGTGTCCATCATTAAATGTTTTGAGAGGTTGCTGTGCCATCTGATAATCCTTTCGAAGGTGTACTCAACGGCATCGATCAGAAAACTTTATGCGTAAAATTTTCTGTCTGTTCTTTCATCATAGATTTAGTGCCGCCAAAAATGGTGGTGTTACTTTTCTTTGCGTCATCATATGCTCTTCATCAACGCACCGATAACCCCTGAAAAGATGGGTAAATAGACGGCAGAAGGCACGGTTATCCATAGTGTAGTATTTCCCTCATGGCGAAAATTTTTATGGATTTAACGCCGGTCAGAGAACTCCCCGAGTACCGCCGGCTGTGGATTGGTTCTCTCTTTTCTAGTTTGGGTTTTCAAATTACATCAACAGCCGTCACCCTAGAAATTTTTTCGTTCACACACTCCACCTTCGCCGTAGGGCTTCTCGGCTTTATTGTGGTGTTACCCCTTATCATAGGAGGTCTTTGCGGAGGAGTCGTCGCCGATAACTATGACCGTCGTAAAGTTTCTTTAACCGCCAGCTGGGGCATGTGGCTCATGACCCTTTTCATTGCTTTGCAATCATGGATTAACCTCCAGAACCAATGGATTTTGTATACTCTCGTCGCTTTAGAATCATTACTTTTCCCCATTAATCAGGCTGCTCGTGGCGCTATTATTCCTCGAATAGTTCCTCCAAAACTTCTTGCATCTGCCAACGCACTTAATATGAGCGTTGGCTCCTTGGGCATGGCTCTTGGGCCTTTGCTCAGTGGCTTATTCATTGCTTCTATCGGGTATAACTACACATACCTTGTTAACGTTTTTGCTCTACTGGTCAGTATCTGGGCGCTATATAAACTTCCTACAGTTCTTCCTGAACACGATGAAAAAACACCAAAGGTTCGTGGTCTTTGCTCTGTAGTAGAAGGTTTTTATTTTGTACGGCGCACCCCCGTCATTGCGATGACGTTCATCATTGATTTGATTGCGATGATATGCGTCCAAGCCCGTCCTCTCATTCCTGCTCTAGTGCTCCTCTCCTTTGGTGGTGGAGACCTTGGCGCCGGTGTACTCTTTTCAGCTGGCGCACTAGGGGCTTTTATCGGGGTCACTTTTTCGGGGTGGCTATCAGCTATACAACGCCGTGGAGCTTTCCTCACAATGAGCTATATGTTGTGGGGGATAGGATTCGTTTTCTTCGGTGCAATTGCACTCTTCTTAGAAGGACGCTCTCCGAGCGAGTCCTTACACGAAAACCTATTACCTCTTGTCTGTGCTTCTTGCGCGTTAGCGGTAGCAGGCTGGGCAGATGGTGTAGGCGGTATATTCCGTTCTACTATCATTCAACAAGAAACCCCCGATAGGCTTCGCGGACGCCTTCAGGGTATCTTCATCATGACCCTTGCTGGTGGGCCTAACATCGGTATTGGTGTGATGGGTCTGGGAGCTGCACTATTTGGTACCTCAATGACAGCCATCATTGGTGGTGTGATATGCGTTGGTGCTATCGTGCTAGCGACATACTGGAAACCAGCTTTGTGGAGATATCCAACCGAAAATACTCTTGAACAGTAATGAACGATAACTTCCCTTGTATTCTTGGGGTAGTAGCTTATTGGACAGATATAAAGAAAAGAGATCCTCATGGCTGGCGGGCTAGTTGCGCTTCTAGACGACATCGCAGCATTAGTAAAACTCACAGCGACAAGTACCGACGACGTTGCTGCTGCCGCCTCTAAAGCAAGTGCGCGCGCTATTGGTGTTGTTGTTGACGATACTGCGGTTGTTCCCCAATATTTAAACGGGGTAGAACCTCGTCGTGAGCTACCTATTATTCGTAAAATTGCGGTTGGTTCTCTCCGTAATAAGCTACTTTTTATTCTTCCACTGATTATCTTTTTGAGTTGGTTATGGCCAGCGTCATTAACTCCGTTGTTAATGTTGGGTGGTCTGTACCTCTGCTTTGAAGGTGCTGAGAAGATACTAGAGCTATTTCATCCGCATTCAGCAGAAGAGACAGAAACTCCTGCGCTCATTGCCGGGGAAGAAGCCGAGAAAAACGTTATTTCTGGGGCGATTAGAACAGACTTCATTCTCTCTGCCGAGATTATGGTCATCGCCATGAACACTATTGCTCATGAGGGAACATGGGCTATTCGTATTATCTCCCTCATCGTGGTGGCGGTGCTGATTACTTTACTTGTTTATGGTGTTGTTGCCGTACTCGTGAAGATGGATGATGTCGGCTTAGCGCTCATGCGCGGTGAATCTTCTATGACACAGAAAATAGGCGCTGCGCTCGTGTCAGGAATGCCTCTTGTGACGAAAGGCATTTCATTACTTGGTACTTTTGCGATGCTTTGGGTGGGCGGGCATATCGTCTTGAGTGGCTTAGCAGATGTCGGTTTTCACGCCCCAGAACACGCGGTTGAATACCTTGTTCGTGCTCTCACCTCGTGGAGTGCCGGTACTCTTCTGAGCGTGCTTGCATGGTGCGCTGAAACATTTTTCGCCATGATTTTTGGTCTGTTATGTGGCGGTATCGTGGTTGTTGCAACGCACTTCTTTTCATCGCTACGAGGTACTCAATAGTTCTCGGATATGTTCTGCTGTCATCTTTTCGCTAAAGAAATCTCCATCATCAACAACAGCGTCGAAGAGTGCAGACTTATTTTTTTGTAATTCCATAACTTTTTCTTCAATGGTTCCCGCAGCAATAAGCCTGTAAACCATCACATGTCTGGTCTGCCCAATACGGTGGATTCTGTCGATGGCTTGTTGCTCTGCTGCAGGGTTCCACCACGGATCCATTAAGAAACAATAATCTGCTGAGGTGAGGTTAAGCCCGAACCCTCCCGCCTTGAGCGAGATGAGAAAGACGGAGCTTTCTCCTTTCTCAAATTGTTCGATAACTTTTGCACGGTCTTTTGTCGAACCGTCAAGATAGCAGAACTCAATATTCTGTTCTTCTAAATCTTTTGCGATGGTTTTAAGGTAGCTGGTGAACTGGGAGAAAATCAGTACACGGTGTCCCTGAGAGAGAACTTCTGGCAGATGCGCCTGAAGGTACTCTAGTTTTGATGAGGTAATGTGCGAGTAGTCTTCGTCGACTAGATGAGGTGCTAGCGCCATCATGCGCAGTTTTGTTAACGAACGGAAGACCGTAAAACGGTTTTTGTCCATATCTTTGAGCAGTCCCAGAACTTTTTTGCGTTCTTGTTGTAGGAGCATATCGTATGCTTTACGATGCTCTGGGTTAAGAGCAATGGGCATTCTTTGGTCTGTTTTATCTGGTAGCTCTGTGGCAACAAGTTCTTTCGTTCGCCGGAGGATTAGTGGGCGTATCCGTTGCCGTAACTGTTCGAGTTTTTCGTGGTCTTTGCTTTCAGTGATGGGTTGTACGTAATAGTCTTTGAATTTTCGTGCACTGGGGAATAGACCTGGTGCCACAAGAGAGAAAATGGACCATAACTCCATGAGGTTGTTTTCCATGGGTGTTCCGGTGACGGCAAGTTTGAAACGTGCAGGTATTTTTCGTGCTATTTGGTGTGCTTGAGTTCTCGCATTCTTGATGAATTGCGCTTCATCAAGAATGACCCCGTTCCACGGTGTTTCTTGTGCGTAACTGTTAAAAGCGTTGGAATCTAGTCGTAGCAGAGTGTATGACGTGATAACGACTTGTGCCTGACCAATACGTTCTGTGAGTGTTTGTTGCGATTTTGCAGTGGACGTGGTGATGGCGGCGACTTCAAGTTCTGGTGCGAAGCGTTCTAATTCTTGTACCCAGTTGGGAACAACAGAGGTGGGGGCAATGATGAGGAAGGGAGCAAATGATGGGGTGCTGTTATTGAGCTCTTCGACCCACTGTTCATAGGCTTTGAGCATCATGGAAATAGTTTGTAGTGTTTTACCAAGCCCCATGTCATCACCGAGGACGGCTCCAAGGCGGTGTTTCCACAGGAAGTAGAGCCATTGGTAGCCTTCTTCTTGGTAGGGGCGTAGCTGTGCTTGGAGTGTTGCTGGAGTTGGTACGTTATCGCTACTGTCTTTGTCGCTGAGGAGGCTGTGAATACTTTCTTGCCATCCTTGGCATGATTGTGTGGTGGTGGCAAGCTCTTCGAGTTCTTCCCACATCCCTAATTGGTGTTTGTTGAGGCTAAGTGGTTGGTCTGGTTCTGAGAAGTCTTCTATTTCGGTTAGTAGTTGACGTAGTTTGATAAATTCTGGTCGGTTGAGGGGATAGTAGTTGCCATCACCGAGAAGGATGTGTTTTTTCCCCGCGTTGAGTGCCTCAAAGATCGTAGAGAATGATACGGTCCATTGACCAATGGTGACGATAATTCCAAGGTCAAACCAGTCTTGAGTATCGCTTGGTTCAACTCTCATCTGGATTTCGGGGGTAACGTCCAGTTCTGTGAATTGAGGTTCTTGTCCGTGAGTTTGGATGCGGAGTCCATGAACATCTCGGTATTGGGGCAGTATAGATTCGGTGAGTTGTTGAACATCCCAGTCGTAGAAGTGTTGTTCTGTGAGCTGTAATGCGGGGTAGATATTTTTGAGTTGCGCGAGGATTGTATTTTCGTAGTTTTTATCGCGCTGTTCATAGATGTCTAATAAGGTGCTCTGTACTGGGAAGTATTCGAGGTTGCTTTCATCTCGTGTGTTCTTGAGCGGGTCTTTAGGGTATTCCCATTCCCAGCGGGTGTGGGCGTGGGGTGTTTGTTCGCTGTCGAAGTAGACGTGAAGAATCAGCTCTGGTTGTTGTACTTGGGGTGGTTGTATCGTTGCGTCGTTGGTGCAGAAGCTGATATTGCGTGTGAGATATGGGTAGAACTCTTGATAGAAACTATTGATATCTTGTGAGGGGATTTCGATATGTTCTTCTCGGATAAGGGTTTCTGCTGCGCCGTTGAGTGTTTCTTTCAGGGGAATGAAAATAAGGTCGGCTGCGGCGTATTGGTCGTTGAGACGTGTTGGATTGATGGCGCTAGGTAGGGTTGTTTCCCAATGTTCAGCTTGTGCTGTGGCTTTGTAGTGTTCTTGTGCTTTGTGTCCGAGGGCAATGAATCCGTTGCGGGGCTGGCCTATTGGGTGGCAGTAGTATGCGGGGAAGGCGTTTTCTCCTGCGGTGAGTGTAGGTGTGATGCGTAGACCGTCTTTGTAGCTGTGAAGTTCTGCTTTTAGCGTGGCTTCTTCGGTGTGCGCCGTAGTGATGGGTGTTCCCTCTAGCAGGATGGGCAGTGCTATTTTTTCTGCTTTTTTGAGTACTTTCCATAGTAGGGAAGAGTTAACAGTAGAAAGTGTTACCCAATCGCGGTGGGAAGTGTACGCTGATTGCCAAGGTCTGATGATGGAGTAGAACTCTCGCAACCATCGTTCGTGTTGGGGTCGGAGGGCGTGGCTACTTGTCTTTCCGGTGTGATCTTTTTGGAAGTGTTCCCAGTTGATGCCGTCTTTAATCCATCGGTTGTTTTTACCTTGGACGAGTGGGCGTGCTTGTAGGGTGATACGTGGTGTTTTGTGTTGACCGCTACCGAGTGCGAAGCGGGAGTTGACGTGCATTTTGAGGTCGAGAGCGGCGATGGTATTGCTGTTATTTTCGTAGGGTATCCGGTGATGCTGCGCCAGTGTTTGTGACAGCGTTCTGCGCCATGTCGACATTTTTTGTTGTTCTGCTAGCTCTTGTGCAGTGGTGATTCCGTGTTGTTTGAGCTGTTCTTTGCTGAGTCCGTCTGTGACGCGTTGAGTGGAGCTTTGGGCTTTGCTAACTTTTTCGGCTCTTTCGATGGCGGTGAGCATGATGGCTACGGAGTGTTTGCAGTCGGTGCGTACTGGGCAGGTGCATCGTGCGGAGAAGGCGAGGGATCCTTCAACCTGTTTTGCGGGGAAGACAATTTTGCTGAGGTATGGGTCTGTTGCGTCGCCGTAGGTTGTTCCTGTCAGGATGTGTGCTTGGGCGTCGTAGGAGTATCGGGCGACTTTGCCTTCTTGCATGTATTGTTTTCCGCGGAGGTAGGTGCGGTGTCCTACTTGCTGGATAATTTTTGCTGCGCTGACGGGGATTCTGGGGAAAGCTGATGGTGCATTCACGGTGGTTGTATCCTCTGCTGGCAGGGTGCATATATGTTCTAGGTTACCGGATGAGCTTTCACTAAAGCTGGTGTAGCCTAAATCTCTCAAATATTTTGGGCTGTGCTCTTTGTTTTTTTGTGGTGGTTGCGTTATTCTGGATTCAGCTTCAAGAGTTTCAACTGATAAGCTCCGACTTTAGTTGAACGCCAACCCCATGTTCACGGGTGGCTCGGATGACGAAGCGGTTCGTATTCGCGTCATAGTACGCAGGCTGGTACGGACAAGAGCACTTCGAAAGGAAAGCGCATTCAGCGCAGTTGTATCATGCACAACACCGCTCGCCCTCAGCACAATATTCAACCTGTTTCTTCTGCTCAAACTCGTGGCGGTTACGCTGCCGTAAGCATTCAAGATTACACTCGTATTTCCCATGAGCGTTCTGAGTTTCTTAACTTTTTGCTCTCTCCTAATCCGCACGGTATCCCTAACCAGGAATACGGTATCTTACAAGCAGCATGAGTATAAGAGGACTACTTCTAGACTCTGATGTACTAGCAGAGATTCGCAAAACCACACCACATCCGCAGGTCGTTGCGTTTCTTCGCCGTCGCTCATATATGGTGATGTACATATCAGCACTTAGCCTAGGCGAACTTAAAGGGCTTTACCCCTACCCTGAAACAGAGCGGTGGGTTAACGAACTTCTCGAACGTTTTAGCGGGCAGGTTCTCGACGTTGATACGAACGTATCTTTGGCATGGGCCGGTCGCCAAATTCGTGCTGAAGAACGCCCCTCACCAGAAGGCCCTTATACGCCATTGCCTACCGCCGCACTTGAAGGGCTCATGGCTGCTACCGCTGAAGTGCATCAGCTAGAAATAGTTTCTTCTAAAGCAGATATTTATCGCCGCTGGGGAGTCCCTGCCGTTAATCCGCTGCACGAAAACGCCGCGCGAGGACTATAAACCCTGTGTCTTTTACGTGACCTTAAGACGTAGGCTGTGATGAGCTTAGCGTCTTGACCGGCATACATGGTATGGTTCAGTGGGGTGCACGCGGTGAAGAAAATCCTTGGTTTATGTCTCATTTGGATTAGAAAAGCTGTGTGAACTTCAGAGTTCAATAGAGTTCATGACAAGATAAAAGACGATGAAAACCAGCGTGATGAAACCTCAACAACGTTCGATACCGATGCCCCTCTGGCTACAGGGTGTTGTCGAACTCTTTCGTACTGCCTTCTACTCTTGCTTTGCTGTAGTGCTACTACTGGGTGCCGTATGGTTTACCGGCGGTTTTGAACAGCGTGACCTCTACGCTATGGCAGTTTTAGTTAGCCAAATGTGGCTTCTAATCCACGGGGTTCCTCTTCATCTGAACATCTCTGCCCCGTATGGAGACACCCCCGATATTCAAGGGACGATGAGCTTTATCCCGTTGGGCTTAACGCTGATACCCTTATGGTTATGTTTCCGTTCAGGACGAGTCTTAGCTCAAGCATCTCGTGAGGGACAATTCTGGATACCAACATTAACCGGAGCTATCACTTATAGTGCCTGTGCTGGGGGCTTGAGCCTTTTGACAACAGATACTGCTGCGGTAGCGTATCCTGTAGCTTCTGCACTTGTACCGTGTTGGGTCGTTTTATCAGGGCTTATTCTTGGTGGCTGGTACGAGTCTCGTTCTTTGGCAAGAATGATCGGTGTTAACGCTGCCGAATGGGTTGCTCAGTTTAGCCAGTACTCACGTTGGGCGGGTTCTTATGTTTGGACAGTTCTTCGCGCGTCAATCGTGGCAGTTCTTGCGTTTATTGGCTGTGGAGGGCTATTACTGAGCTTGTCTTTGCTCTGGCATTGGAGCGATGTCGTAACAATTTATCAATTGCTTGATGCTGGTGCTATCGGCGATACTGCTTTGACCTTTTTACAGCTTGGTGTTATCCCTAACGTAGTTTTTTGGGCGATGTCTTGGAGTGTCGGAGCTGGTTTCTCATTGGGAGAACATACCTCCGTAAACTTCTTTGAACACTCTACTGGTGTGCTCCCCGCTTTCCCTCTTCTGGGTGCCTTACCAACGGTCAATGAACCGTGGAACTATATTGCTATTGCGGTTCCTGTGCTGTGCGGTATTGTTGCTGGCTGGTGGTTCTTCCGTGCCGGTGAAGACCACCTTGATGAGTGGCTTTCTCTGAAAATTCCTTTCCGCTGGATTTCTTTGCCACTATCAACTTTTGCCTTAGCTATCTTTGTTTCTGTTCCTGCCGGCATCATTTTGGCGTTATGCGGTTGGGCATCGCGCGGTTCTCTTGGTATGGGACGTTTTACTGATTTAGGGCCAGATGCTTTATTATTTGGTGCTTTATCTGCCGGTTGGATTGCTTGTGGCGTGATGATGGGATCGGTGATGGCCCCTATCTTCCATCGTGGCGCTATTACTGAGCTTGAGCGTTTCTCTGAGCTAAAGAACGACCGTGAAGAGCGCCGTCGTCGTAAACGTCTTGCCCGCGAGCAGAAAAAAGCGCAACGTCGGAACTCTCGTCAGAATTCTGCTATCGCAGAAGTTGAAGAACAGCATGATGAAACCAATAAGCCTTCTTCAGAGGCTGTGCGTCGTCTCTTAGAAGACGCTGATGAACCGTTATCGGATACGACGCGATCTGAGGTGACTCAAAAAGAGGAGAAAAAAACTGCTGATTTTGAATCTGTCGTAGCCCAAAACTTACGATTGTTTTCTGATCTCGAAGAGGAACACCTCGAGGCTCAGGCAGAGGCTTCGTCAACTGAAGATGACGTATCGAAACAAAAAAATGATACTGCAACCGATAAGGTAACTGGAGATAAGGATTCCTCTGAAGGGAAAACCCTCACTCACTTTAAACATGGGCGAGTCATACGCCGTCCAAAAACTCGACGTCGTTCTTCGTCGAAGTCTGATGACTCTTAACGCTTTTCGGGCACAGAGCTTTTGGCGTTCTGAGGGTGTGACAAAACCTCACTTAAATAATTGAGCTTATGGGATGTATCTAGAGCATCATCAAATGTGCTTGAAGACAATACCTTGAGGTTTTATCTTGAAGTTTATTGTGGGGGTTGTTTGTCCCAGTCTAATCGCTCTACAACCACCACCATGAGTACTGCTACCAGTACCCCTATGACTCCCGGTACGACTGCCCCTATCGGGTCGTTATTTGAGTAAGGACCCTAAAAGATTATCTTCTAAATCAGCTTTACACTGCTCCTGCCGGACAATAGTCAGAGCATGACGGGTACAATCTGCAAACTGGTTTGTTTGGTCCATAAAAATTATTTGTATTGAGGTACTAAACATGAGTACTAGCGCAATCACCATAAAGAATGTGAACGTTACATACATGCCTGAGGACGCACGTGCCCGAGCAATATACGTCATGCCCCAAACAGCGCTGATAATCATCCCCAGCTGAAAGGACAATGCTGCAATAAGCCACCACCCGCTATACGCGGAGAACACAAACCCTAAAAGGCCGAAAGCAATGCTCAAACGATGACAGACATCAAGACGTTGCTTTGCGTCTTGAACCATGGGGGAGGACTCATTCTCAGGAAGCATAGGCTGTACAGACATACTCTCTAGGATACCTGCTCTGAGAGATTTGAGGGATTCCTCGCACCTGCTCTCTCCTGTGCAAAATACTTTAAGTCATATAAATAATTGAACTATTAGCTTCGCCACAAGGTGGGGTACACTGTGAATCATGCGTATTGTGGTGATGGTCTCTGGGTCAGGGACAAACTTACAGTCCATCATAGATGCTGTTTCGGCAGGCACCCTCACGGTGGATATTCTTGCTGTCGGTGCAGATAAACCGTGCCGTGGTATCGCACGAGCCCAAGAGAACGGTATTGAAACGTTCCTGTGCGAACCACATCATTATTCTTCTCGCGAGCAATGGAACCGCGCCCTTGAAGAACACCTCACCCGATATAACCCTGATCGTATCGTCTTCGCTGGCTTCATGCGCATCGTGGACAAACAACTTGTTGAACGATTCGCCGGACGTATCATCAATACCCACCCTGCTCTCTTACCCTCTTTCCCCGGAGCACACGGGGTACGCGACGCCCTCGCCTATGGGGTTAAAGTCACTGGAATGACGGTTCATTTAGTTGATGCAGGGGTGGATACCGGAACTATCCTTGCTCAAGCTCCTGTCCTTGTGGAAGATACAGACACCGAAGAAACCCTTCACGAGCGTATCAAAGTCAAAGAGCGGGAGTTACTTGTGAACACTCTTGAACAGATAAGCCACACTCTACGTTCTTCGCAGAATGCCACGGAGAAAACCACTCCTGAAGAACATACACCACCGCTTTTATAAGCGCCGGTGCCACAGATGTAGATACCTCATCACTGGTATCTAGCCCGTGGGCCGGGGCTGAAAACGGATCAAAAAATAACACCTTTTACCCAGACAAAAATTGGAGTATTTGTGAGCCTTACTCAGCTAGATCGTGTCCCCATCAAACGTGCGCTCATCTCTGTCTACGACAAAACTGGATTAGAAGACCTTGCACGCGGACTACACCAAGCCGGTGTATCACTCATTTCAACAGGTTCTACCGCAGCGACGATTGCTTCTGCAGGCGTACCAGTAACAGAAGTATCTGATATCACCGAGTTTCCCGAATGTCTTGAAGGTCGCGTCAAAACTCTTCACCCAAGGATTCACGCAGGTATTCTAGCTGACCGTCGGAAAGAACAACACCGACAAACTCTAGAAGACCTAAGCATCGAACCTTTTGATGTTGTTATCGTTAACCTTTACCCTTTTGCGCAAACTGTTGCTTCTGGTGCTGACCACGATGCTATTATCGAAAAAATCGATATTGGTGGTCCTTCCATGGTGCGTGCAGCCGCAAAAAACCATCATTCAGTAGCTGTTGTCGTCGACCCCCAACGCTATGATGACGTCATTAACGCAGCTCAAAACGGTGGATTTACTTTAGCTGAACGTCGCCGTCTTGCCTCAGCTGCTTTTGCACATACCGCCACTTACGATACCGCTGTAGCAACATGGACAGCCGCCCAGCTAGAAGGATCTGAGAACGCCCAATACTGGCCACCTTTTGCGGGACTATCCTTTGAACGTTCAGAATCTTTACGCTATGGAGAGAACCCTCACCAGCAAGGAGCTCTTTACGTAGACTCCGCTAGCGCACCCGGCATTGCTCAAGCTGAACAACTCGGCGGTAAAGCAATGAGCTATAACAACTACGTTGATGCTGATGCCGCTCTACGCACCGCCTATGATTTCGATGAACCCGCAGTAGCTATTATTAAGCACAATAATCCTTGTGGCGTGGCAATTGCACCACCACAAGCTGAAGACCCTATTGCACAAGCTCATATGAATGCTCACGCCTGTGACCCACTGTCTGCCTACGGTGGTGTTATCGCAGCAAACCGCGAAGTAACCGCACAGATGGCGCAGAACATCAAAAACATTTTTACCGAAGTAATTGTTGCACCGTCTTATAGTGCAGATGCTCTAGAGATTTTACGGTCTAAGAAGAACCTACGTATTCTCGAACTGCCTCAGAACTACACGCGAAGCACCATCGAATACCGTCAAATTTCTGGTGGCGCATTATTCCAAGATGCAGACCAGCTACAAGCTGAGGGTGATGCGCCTACCGCGTGGACTCTCGTTGCCGGTCAACCTGCCGATGAACAAACCCTCAAAGATTTGAGCTTTGCTTGGCGTGCCCTACGTTCTGCAAAATCAAATGCTATCCTTCTAGCTGATCAAGGTGCTGCTGTCGGTATTGGCATGGGGCAGGTAAACCGTGTAGATTCTTGTAAGCTTTCGGTTGAACGCGCTAACACTCTTGCCGATAATGCTGAACGCGCTCGCGGTTCAGTTGCTGCCTCTGACGCCTTTTTCCCCTTCGCTGATGGGCTACAGGTACTCATCGATGCTGGTGTTCGTGCGGTTGTTCAGCCTGGTGGCTCTATTCGTGATGAAGAAGTCATTGCTGCCGCTGAATCTGCTGGTGTGACAATGTACTTTACTGGAAGCCGTCATTTCTTCCATTAAGAAGAATAGTTTCAGAGAATCTGTTCTCTGACAGGGGAGAGATGCTAAGAGGGGTGTGGTTCAGAAAATATTTTCTGAACCACACCCCTCTTAGCTGAGTTTGGAAAACCTAGTTTTTACTGGTTTTCGGTTGCTGTCTCTTGGTGGTGTGCTTGCGCTTCTTCGGCTCCAGCCTGTGCTAGTGCCTGTTTCTCTTGGCTAGAGAAGGAGAAAGCTTCTGCAAAAATCCGTTGGATGTCTTCTGCAGAGTTTGCAGGGAATGCCTGCCCACCGGTTTGAGACGCAATTTCCTGAAGTGCTTGCATATCTGCGTCAGGTGAAATACCGATAAGGATGATATAGACCGGAGCTTCTGGATCTTGTTGAGACTGGATGGTCTTAATAAGATCTTCGGTACTGATGGAATTATCATCGTGGTTTTCACCGTCAGTCATAACGATGACGGTATTTGCTGCGCCTGCCTTGTATTCTTTTTTGACATTTTGGAATGCCGCAAGAATAGTGTCGTTTAGTCCAGTGTAGTTATCTGGAATAGGTTTGAGGGAAGAACCAGCTTCAAGGAGGATGTTGCGCTGTGAACGCCCATCGACTTCATCACTCATATGGCGAATAGGTGCAAGACTCTTATAATCAACGGTTTTTCCGCTGTCATCCTTGCTCATATTGCTAGAGAAACTCCACAATCCCATAGAATCTCGTGCGGGGAAGAGTTTATATCCGGCAAGGATGGAATTGACGGCAATATCCATACGGGTTTGGTCGGTACCATCAATTTTGTAACCCATGGAGCCTGAGACGTCTACCGCAACGAGGGCGTTCAATGGTGCCGCTTGAAGGGAATAGGTAGACCACGCTTCTGCTACAACGTCTGGGTTTGCACCGGTAAGGTTGGTGAACTTTCCGATGGAATCTTTTTCGAGCGGATCACCTTGTGCGTTGCGTAGACCTGCTTCTGCGAGAGCCTTTTTGCCGTCTTCAGAGGAGATGAACTTGGTGATTTTATCAGCTGCTTGTGAAACGGTTTTATTGGTTTCTGTTCCACTAGATGCCGGCTGGTAGAGCGGGTAATCTAATTCGCCACTGCCGGTAGCCGGAACATACGCGGTAAGTTTGGAATCGGAGTGTTCGTTGAGGTATGAGGCATAGTCGTTTTCTCCAACGATAGCCGAACGGTAGGTGTCATTTACTACACCTGAGAGGAGCTCTTGAGCGTTTTCTGCGGCTGTTTCAACTCCGATAGTTTGCGCTCGTGAACCGAGGTTGTTTGCTAGCGCTTGTTTGCTTGCTTTGCCGTTGGCGGTTTCTTCGGTAGCGTTGACGATGGACATGAATGAGCTAGGTTCTACGCTAGGGTCTCCCATGTGTACTGCGGTTACATCGCTGAGAGCTTCGTTCCATGATGGGTATTTGTCTGAAGATTTGGTGACAATGACGCTAGGCGTTTTTGCGAGGGATTCGGCTTTAGTCACTAGCTCGGTTTTTCCTGCGAGGGCAAGCTGAGCTTGTGTCGATGATGCAGGCAACCAGAGGTTTGGTGCAGACTTTCCTGCAATAATTTGGCTTGCAACGTCAGCAACGGAGGTGTCGTGGCTAACGGCCAAGACGATGCAGTCTTCTGGATTGACTGGGATTTTGTGGAGTACCTGCGCCATATCTGGTGTGGTTTCAACGGTGACGCGTTGAGTGGTTGCGCAGGAGGTAGGTACGGATTGTGCGTTAACTACTTTGTCTTCTGTGTTGTTACCTTTGAGGTAGTATGCGAGCATTCCACCGCTTAGTAGGATGGCTGTTGCGCCTCCGACTGCGGCCCATTTGCGCATGTTTTTTCTGCGTTGTGCTTCTCGCGCTTCGCGTCGAGATTGAGCGTTCCCCATTTGTACCCTTCCGCCCTGTCTCCGTAGGTGAGTTTATTTACTGGTGTGAAGATGCGTGAGCGCATAAATAAAGTATGTATCCTTACAAGCCTAATACTTTAGCATATAAAATGCGTTTAGTTTTTATACTATGAAATTGTTTAAAAATGGACATAAGTAGTGCAATTTTTGATATAATTATTTCTTGTTTAAATATCTTTTTGTGAATAAAAGTTTTTGTAGAAACTAATCGTGTTCTATTGACTAGGCGAAACAATATCATCAGGTGGGTTTTGCTAAAATTAAAAGGTTCAAAAGCCTATCTTTTGGCATGTAGCAACTTCTTACATTGCGGACAACGTTCGGGGGTGAGTTAAAAAAGAAAAACTCAAAACTTGAGTGATTATTAAAATAAACTTGGTAAAACTACAGAAACTGTCGAAAAATATACGCACCAGTTACGGTGAAGACACCTCAAAGTTCAAGCTGAGCGACTACCTGCTGTGACAGAAATATCAAAAATATTACGATACGCAAAAATTTAGCTGAAGTAACACATGTACGTAGTGCGGGTAACACTAATACACTAGATGAGTAGTCAACATTCACTCAGGGCAACCGCCCTTGAAAAGCTACCTCCGCCTCTGCACTGAGCTTGCCTCTTGGAAGGAACGCATGATGTCTCACACCGAACAGGTCACCAACCTCCCACTATCTCAAGTAGACCCAGAAGTTGCCGAAGCTATCACCCAAGAACAGCTACGCCAACAAAACACCCTAGAAATGATCGCTTCAGAGAACTTCGCCCCACGCGCAGTCCTCGAAGCTCAAGGCTCCGTACTGACCAACAAATACGCTGAAGGATACCCATCTCGCCGATACTACGGCGGCTGCGAATATGTTGACATCGTCGAAACCCTTGCTATCGAACGAGCCAAAAAACTCTTTGGGGCAGAACACGCCAACGTCCAACCTCACGCCGGTGCCCAAGCAAACAATGCCGTGATGCACGCACTACTCAACCCCGGCGACAAAATCATGGGACTCTCCCTCGCACACGGAGGACACCTCACCCATGGAATGAAACTCAACGTTTCCGGAAAACTCTACGACGTCGTCGCCTACGGTGTCGACGAAGAAACCGGATGCGTAGACATGGGGCAAGTACGCGAACTAGCCCACGCCGAAAAACCGCAAGTTATTATCGCCGGATGGTCCGCATACACCCGTCACCTAGACTTCGCCACCTTCCGAGAAATAGCTGATGAAGTAGGAGCATACCTCTGGGTTGATATGGCACACTTTGCTGGTCTCGTCGCTGCAGGGGTACACCCCAACCCCGTACCCTACGCACATGTCGTCTCCTCAACCGTTCACAAAACCATTGGTGGACCTCGCTCCGGATTCATCCTCTGCACCGAAGAACTCAAGAAAAAAATTGATTCTGCAGTATTCCCCGGGCAACAAGGCGGACCTCTCATGCACGTCATCGCCGCCAAAGCAACAGCCTTCAAAATTGCTGCAAGCGAAGAATTCAAAGACCGCCAAGAGCGCACACTCGCCGGCGCCAAAATCCTCGCTGAACGCCTAAGCCAACCCGACATGGCAGAAGCCGGAATTCACCTCATCTCCGGAGGAACAGACGTTCATCTTGTCCTCGTCAGCCTCGTCAACGCAGAACTTAACGGCAAAGAAGCAGAAGACCTCCTCCATACCGTAGGAATCACCGTCAACCGTAACGCCGTACCCAACGACCCCCGCCCACCCATGGTCACATCAGGGCTACGCATCGGCACACCAGCCCTCGCAACCCGCGGATTCGATGAAGAAGCCTTCGTCGAAGTATCCGACATCATCGCTGAAACTCTCAAACCAGGTGCAAATATCAAAGCCCTGCAACAACGAGTAACAGCACTATGCAAAAAATTCCCCCTCTACGACGGTATTCAGGAGTGGTAATGACACAAATACTTGACGGAAAAGCAACCGCACAAACCATCAAAAAAGAACTAGCACAGCGAGTAGAAGCCCTCAAAAAACAAGGCATAACCCCCGGGCTAGG
Organism: Rothia sp. P6271; assembly: GCF_048512995.1. Classification (NCBI taxonomy): domain Bacteria; kingdom Bacillati; phylum Actinomycetota; class Actinomycetes; order Micrococcales; family Micrococcaceae; genus Rothia; species Rothia sp. P6271. The sequence continues at coordinate 46,172 of NZ_JBLXXV010000005.1, forward strand.
AACTGTTCTTGTCGGGGACGACCCCGCATCTCACTCCTACGTTGGAGGTAAACATAAAGACTGCCAAGAAGTTGGCATCGCCTCCTTACGGCGTGACCTCCCGGCTGAAACTACTCAAGAAGAACTAGAAGCTGTTCTAGAGGAGCTCAATAACAACCCAGAATGTACCGGATACATCGTTCAGCTACCTCTGCCTGAGCACTTAGACACCAACCGTATCCTCGAAAAAATTTCCCCCGAAAAAGATGCCGACGGGTTGCACCCAACGAACCTCGGAAAACTCGTCCTCAACGTCAACGAACCCCTTAACTCCCCGCTGCCATGCACTCCACACGGCATCGTCGAGTTAGGTCGCCGTCACGGTATCGAATGGGCCGGTAAACACGTCGTCGTACTTGGTAGAGGCATTACTGTTGGCCGACCACTAGGCCTTTTACTGACTCGCCGTGAAATTAACGCCACCGTAACTCTCGTCCATACCGGAACACAAAACCTCGATGAAATCCTCCATAGCGCAGATATTATCATTGCTGCTGTTGGAGTCTCCCACATCATCAAAGAACATCAGGTGCGCCCCGGCGCCGTAGTCTTTGACGTAGGAGTTTCCCGCATCTTCGACGAAGACACCGAAAAATACCGTCTCAGCGGAGATATCAGCCCAGAAGCCGGAGCTAAAGCAGGTTGGGTCTCTCCCAACCCCGGTGGTGTTGGCCCCATGACCCGAGCCATGCTACTTGTAAATGTTGTAGATACTGCAGAAAGAATGGCGTCACAACTCTCAACAGATCTATAACAAGTTCATACAAAATCAAAGATGGCGGTTTTTATGTTCTAGATATTCAACAGAACATAAAAACCGCCATAAACATTAAAACTATTTACACTAAAATAGTTCAAAGCTAAATAGCTTAAAGTGGTTAGCTACCTACCAGTACGCGAAAGCCTAAACTCATAGTCATACCTATCAGCACGATATAAACACACGGTACTTTCTACCGCAATACCACGATCAGTATAACCAATCTTCTCCACCCTCAACGCCGCAGAACCAGATGGAACGTCAAGCGCTTGAGCTTCCTCTCCCGTCACAAGCGTGGCACTGACACGGTGCGTGGCCTTCTCAATCCGATAACCACTACGCGTAAGCTGTTCGTCCAAAGAACCATGAGTCTCCGGCTCTACATGAGAAAAAACCTCCTGAAGAAAATGAGCTTTTTCATAGCACATCGGTTCAGTATCAGCCCGACGAATCTTCACAATCTCAATCACCCTTGTTCCTACCGGAATCTCAAGATTCTTTGCTGTCTGAGCATCCGCCCCCATCGGGTGACACCTCAACGTCGAGGTATCAGGCTTCTGCCCACGAACATCCATATCTTCGGTATACGAAATCAGCCGCGGTTCCTTCGCATGCAAATAGCGGTCTGCAACATACGTACCAGAACCCTGAACGTTATATACCAAGCCTCGACGTTGCAACGTTGCAATAGCACGCCGAACCGTATCACGACTAATACTAAAACGCTCCTGAAGTTCTCTCTCTGTCGGCAAAAGAGTATGGGGTGCACCCTGATCAATATATGTTGTACACAAATAATGCGCTAAACGAAGATATTTTGGCGAATTGCTCGAAGGCAACTCGAAAGATGCAGAAGTCTGTGCTGTCGCGGCCATCGTCATTGAATCTTCGCTAGTCATAGCTTCATACTATCTGCTTAAAGTACAATTCTTGAGTTTTTTCGCCCCTGACGATGCAATAACTCAAAACACGATACGGCATATACTACAAGTCTTCACCTCACAGAATTTTCACCACCGGTTAAAACTATGAGGAAAGCCAAGCTCCCCACTATCGTGCTTGGACCTTCAAGCACTGGCATAATGATAAGTATGCAATCTTCCGGTTCAGACACAACAGCACGTACCCAAACACTCTCAAAAGCTCTCATCGGGGCAAGCCTTGGGGGAGGTATCCTCCTCGTCCTCTGCATTCTCGCCATCTACCAAGCCTCGCACGAAGAATCTGTGCTCGGATGGATTGTCGCAGGTATCCTGCTGGCATGGCTAGGGGTTGCCGGATACCTCGCCATCATCGTGACACAACAAGCCCGCACCACCCAAAAAAATCAAGAACTCTTCCTCCAAGCACGTCGAGCAGAAGAAGACGCCATGCTCGACGACAAATTATCTCACAGCTTCCAAATCGTTCTCGTACAATCAAAAGTCATCGCAGAACACCTCCACTCAGATGCACAAGATGCACCTGCCATGATTGAACGAGCACTAGACACCATCAACACCACAGCCTCCAACGGCATGAGCATGATTAAAGAAGCTCAAGGGCAGAACAACGCAGAAAGAGACTAACCACCCCATGACAAGAACACTTAAGACCCTACGTATTGCCAGCGTCAACGTGAACGGCATCCGCGCCGCATACCGTAAAGACATGGAAAGCTGGCTCAACGAACGAGACATCGACATCCTCTGCCTACAAGAAGTACGCGCACCCGACAAAATCGTACGAGAACTACTCAACGAAGAAAACTGGCATATCCTCCACTCAGAAGCTGCCGACAAAGGACGTGCCGGAGTCCTCATCGCGACAACACGGACCCCACACAAGAACTCCATCCTTCCCGCTACAGAACCGACCAACACCCGATCACACATCGGCGAAGAATACTTTGAACACTCTGGACGATGGGTTGAAGCAGACTACATTCTTCCCAACGGAGAACAACTCACCGTTGTCTCCGCCTACGTACACTCCGGAGAAGTAGACACACCCAAACAAGACGACAAATACCGTTTCCTCGAACGAATGCTCGTCCGCCTTCCCGAACTCGCTCAACACAGCGAAAACGTTGTCGTTGTGGGAGACCTCAACGTCTGCCACACAGAACGAGACCTCAAAAACTGGAAAGCAAACCAAAAACGAGCAGGATTCCTCCCCGAAGAACGTGCCTACTTCGACAAGTTCTTTGGACAAAGCGGATACCTCGATGTTGCACGTTCGCTTGCTGGAGACGTCGACGGCCCATACACCTGGTGGTCCTACCGTGGACAAGCCTTTGACAACAACGCAGGATGGCGTATCGACTACCAGATGGCAACACCCGCCATGGCACAACGCGCCATCAGCTCAGTTGTTGACCGTGCCGCATCCTACGACCAGCGTTTTAGCGACCACGCACCTCTTGTCGTCGACTACCAATTCGCGTAGCACACGAGTCAAAAATCTTAACACCTTCGAGGACTTTGATACCCTCATGGTCAAGACCCCGTCACAACACGCCAACCCATTGAAGGACACACCGTGGCAGAAGAAACCACCAACACCATAGACCGCGCACTCATCCCCAACGCGTCCAAAGGAAAACCCCGCGCTTTCTCCGGCGCCCAACCATCATCCGACTCCTTACACCTAGGAAACTACCTCGGCGCAGTAGAAAACTGGGTGCAGATGCAAGAAGACAATGAATGTCTCTTCTTCATCCCCGACATGCACGCTATCACCGTACGTCAAGACCCAAACGTTCTTCGTGAACGTACCCGAACCATTGCCGCACAATATATTGCTGCCGGAATTGACCCACAAAAAACACCTCTTTTCGTGCAATCTCACGTACCTGAACATGCACAACTCGCATGGGTACTCAACTGCATTACCGGCTACGGTGAAGCCGCCCGCATGACCCAATTCAAAGACAAATCCAGCAAACAAGGCTCCGAGAACACCACCGTCGGACTCTTCACCTATCCCATGCTCATGGCAGCAGATATTTTGCTATACCAAGCAGACCGTGTCCCAGTAGGCGAAGACCAACGTCAGCACCTAGAACTTACCCGCACTATCGCACAACGCTTTAACTCTCGCTTTGGCACCACCTTTCTCCTGCCAGAACCGCTAGAGTTCCGCGAAAGCGCAAAAATCTATGACCTACAAGACCCCACCTCCAAGATGAGCAAATCTGCCCAAAACGATAAAGGCATTATCTGGTTGCTCGACGACCCCAAGAAAACCGCCAAAAAAATTAAGTCTGCGGTAACTGACGACGGATCAACCATCGCCTTCGACCGAACCGACAAACCGGGCGTATCAAACCTCCTTGCCATCTATTCAGCAATCACCGGACGCCCTATCGAAAACATCGTCGAAGAATACGACGGCAAAATGTACGGGCACCTCAAAGTCGACCTCGCTGAAATTCTCGTACAAACCCTAGCGCCTATCCGTGAACGTTCTCTGGAACTGCTCGACGACCCAGCCGAACTCGATAAACTCTTGGCGGTTGGTGCGCAACGCGCTCGCGAAATTGCGTCTGTGACGTTGCAGAATGTCTACGAGCGTGTGGGCTTCATGGGTGCGACGACGCTTTAGCTGAAGAGCCCTTTGATGTCTTTATCGTCTTCTGCTGTGCGAGCTTTAGAGCTTGACCGGCATTTGAGCGTTATTGCGCCGGTACAAGGCGAGTTATCTCGTCTTGTCCGGTGCTGGCAGGGTGCTCATGGTGTGGCTGAATCTGTGCAGACGAGTCATCTAACAATTTTTTTATATGAGCCTACTCCTTCGACGAAAGATATGGTGCTCTCATCCTTGGTGAAGGCCCTATATGGGCAATACTCTTTTAGCGTGTCTATGGGGGCTATTGAGAGCTTCATGCCGTTATCTGAGGTGAGTTATCTGCCCGTGCTAGAGGGCGCGGCAGACTTGATGGCTTTACGTCAGCGGTGCATTGATGCGGTAGGGGAGTCTAGCTCTCCTTTTACCTACGTTCCGCATCTGAGCGTATCGAATCGTTTGGGGCAGAGAGCTCTAACGGATTCTTTGCAATATTTTGCGTCGTTACCTTCTACTGCTGAACGTTTTGTCGTAGATCATCTTCAAATCTGTGAGCATGTTCAAGGGACTTGGCGTTGTCTTAGGACGGTTCCGCTAGATACGAGTCATGATTAGGTTCTAGCTGGTAGGTCTGGCGGATACAGTAAAGCCTGTCTTATCGTTGTTGCGATAAGACAGGCTTTACTCTGTTGAGTTTCTTTTTTTAGAGGAGCTCGTTGAGGTTGAGCTCTTTAATGTCTGCAACAGTGTTTTTCACTGCTTGAGCTTTATCTCGTGTAGTAATGAGCAAGGCATCGGGAGTGTCAACCACTACGAGGTTTTCAATACCGATAACAGCAATTTTTCGTTCCGTATGAGTGACGATAAGACCCGACGAATCTTGGTTGAGGACGTTACTTTTTTCGCCTAATACGGTGAGTGTTTCACCTGTTTTCTCTTGGTTTAGGCGAGTGACTGCGTCGAAATCTCCTACATCGTCCCACGTAAAGGAACCTGGAACCATGGCGACATCTCCTGCTGCTGCTGCTGGTTCTGCAACAGCGTAGTCGATGGCAGTTTTGGGGAGAGTATCCCAGCGTCTTTGAAGAGTTTGGTGCTGTTGCGGGGTGTCCCAATCTTCTGCAATAGCGTTAATTCCGGCGTATAACTCTGGTTCATTTTCTTTGAGGTGTTTGAGCATCAGTTCTGCCGGTGCTACAAACATCCCTGCATTCCAGGTGTATTCTCCGGAGTTCACATAGTCTGCTGCTGTTGCTGCATCAGGCTTTTCGACAAACGACTCTACGGCTAGAGCTGAGGGGGCATTGTCGATACCGAGCGAAGATTTCGCCTTGATGTAGCCAAAAGCTGTGGACGCTTCGGTAGGGGTGATACCAATGGTCACTATTTTTCCGGTAGCTGCAGTTTCTACCGCTTCTTTAACAACTTTTTGGAATTCATCAACGGGTGTGATGACGTGGTCAGCAGCGAAGGAACCAATAATAGCTTCTTGATCTCTTTTGTAGAGGATGGCGCAAGCTAATCCGATAGCTGCTGCTGAGTCTTTGGGGGAGGGCTCAAGGACGAAGTCGGTGTCGTTGAGTTCATGAACTTGTTCGCGTACTGCTTGAGCGTGCGATTCTCCGGTAACAATCATCACTGACCCTTGGGTGAGTCCACTGAGCCTGTCATAGGTTTGCCGTAGAAGTGAAGATCCGTTACCGGTAAGGTCTAGTAAAAACTTAGGTGCGTGTGCCCGCGATAATGGCCATAGGCGGGACCCTACCCCACCGGCCGGAATGAGCGGGTAAAACTTATCTAATGGTGTTCTCATCACCTCTAAGAATAGCGAATTTTTACGTCATAATTCTGAAAATTTTTTGAGATGTCTAACTATTGCTGGTTACTTTTTACGTCCAATGTGATGAGGATTTCCCTTGTTCTCGCGGAAAAGTTGAATATCGGCATAAAAATTTGTGCTAATTACGCTAAAATAAGCCGGTTTTTTATCAACTAACTGTCAATAAAACCGTAAGTGAACTGGTACTGTGTGTGACTAGATGAACACACATTAACTAGCTATTCGACGGCAGACATCGTTTGTTTGATGAGCCAAAACAAGGTCAGCCACGAACAGCTTGCAGGAGGTTATTCAGTGCCGAATAATTCACGAGGAACCTTGTACCGCGGCCGTGAAGGCATGTGGTCTTGGGTAGCTCACCGCATCACCGGTATCGCTATTTTCTTTTTTCTTCTTGTCCACGTCTTAGATACCGCTCTTATTCGAGTTTCCCCCGAAGCCTATAACTCCGTGATGGAGCTTTATAAAAATCCCATCATGGGGCTAAGCGAAGCAGGACTTGTGGGAGCTATCGTCTACCACGCCTTCAACGGTATCCGCATCATCCTGATTGACTTTTGGAAAGATGGCGCAAAAAACCATAAAACAATGCTCTGGGGAGTCCTCCTTCTCTGGGCCGTTGTTATGGTTCCTTTCCTCATCCGCCACATGATTAACACTTTCGGAGGCTAACGCATCATGGCTGTTTCACCACAGAAAATCAAAATTTCTGCTCCGAGAAGCAAAGACAACACCGTTAACGGAGTCAAATACAACCGCTCTAGCTCAAAACGCAATAACTTCGAAATGTTCGCATGGCTTTTCATGCGCATCTCAGGTGTTATTCTCGTTGTCCTTATCTTTGGACACCTCTTCGTCAACCTCATGATGGGTGAAGGCGTCCACCGTATTGACTTTGGTTTTGTTGGCGGTAAATTAGCTCAACCATTCTGGCAGGTCTGGGATCTACTCCTGTTATGGCTTGCAATGTTGCACGGCATGAACGGTATTAGAACCATCATCATGGACTACGCAGAAAAAGACAGCACCCGCCTGACCCTAAAACTAGCGTTGTTCTGTTCTGGCGCTTTTGTTCTTCTGATTGGAACTCTCGTAATCTTCACGTTTGACCCATGCCCAACTGGTGCGGCACCAGAACTATTACCTTCTTTCTGTACCGCCCCATAAATAGCTGAACCTACTACTAGATTTTAGAAAAGAGCATTTTCACATGCAGGTACATAAGTACGATGTCGTTATTATCGGTGCTGGTGGAGCTGGCATGCGTGCCGCCATTGAAGCCGGCACTCGCGCTCGAACCGCCGTTTTGACCAAACTGTACCCCACTCGCTCCCACACCGGAGCCGCTCAAGGTGGCATGTGTGCTGCCCTTGCCAATGTCGAAGAAGACAACTGGGAATGGCACACCTTTGACACCATCAAAGGTGGCGACTACCTCGTAGACCAAGACGCTGCCGAAGTCATGGCCAAAGAAGCAATTGACGCTGTTCTTGATCTAGAGAAAATGGGTTTGCCCTTCAACCGTACCCCCGCTGGACGCATTGACCAACGTCGTTTCGGCGGACACACTCGCGACCATGGTAAAGCACCAGTGCGTCGAGCATGTTATGCGGCGGACCGTACCGGGCACATGATTCTTCAGACGCTCTACCAGAACTGTGTAAAGCATAATGTGGAGTTCTATAACGAATACTACGTTCTCGACCTCATCATGGTTGAAGACGAGAACGGACAGCGTCGCCCCGCCGGCGTGGTCAGTTACGACCTTGCTTCTGGTGATGTACACGTATTCCAAGCAAAATCCATTATCTTTGCCTCTGGCGGTTGTGGAAAAATCTTTAAAACGACATCGAATGCGCATACTCTCACCGGTGATGGCATGGCCATTGCTCTACGTAACGGTATTCCGCTAGAAGATATGGAGTTTGTGCAGTTCCACCCAACGGGGCTTGCCGGACTAGGCATCCTCGTATCGGAAGCTGCTCGCGGTGAGGGCGGTATTCTACGAAATTCTGACGGTGAGCGTTTCATGGAACGCTACGCCCCGACCATCAAAGACCTTGCTCCACGTGATATTGTGGCGCGTTCTATGGCAAACGAAGTGCGTGAAGGTCGCGGTTGTGGACCGAACAAGGATTATGTTCTTCTGGACTTGACCCACCTCGAACCAGCCCACATTGATGCGAAACTTCCTGACATCACGGAGTTCGCTCGCACCTATCTAGGTGTTGAACCGTACACCGAACCTGTTCCGGTGTTCCCTACCGCACACTATGCAATGGGTGGTATTCCCACCAACATCGAAACAGAAGTGTTTGCAGATTCGGAGAACACTATCCCCGGTCTTTACGCCGCTGGCGAGGTTGCGTGCGTATCTGTGCACGGTTCTAACCGTTTGGGCACGAACTCTCTGCTTGATATTAACGTTTTTGGTAAGCGTGCTGGTATTAAAGCGGCAGAGTACGCTGCTTCTGCAGAGTTCTTACCTATCCCTGAGGACGCCGCAAATCGCACTTTAGAGCTTTTGACGTCTCTACGCGATGGCAACGGTACCGAAAAAGTTGGTGTTATCCGTAAAGAACTGCAAGATGTGATGGACGCCGATATGCAGGTGTTCCGCACGGCCGATACGATTCGTAACGCTCTTTCAAAGATTGCAGAGTTAGAAGAACGTTATCAACGTATTTCTATTCAAGATAAAGGTAAGCGCTTCAACCTTGATTTGTTGGAGGCCGTCGAGCTGGGCTTCTTACTTGAGCTCGCTAAGGTGATGTCTGTTGCCGCTTTCCATCGTCAAGAGTCTCGTGGCGGTCACTTCCGTGAAGATTATCCGAATCGTGATGACGTGAACTTTATGAAACATTCGATGGTATATCGAGACGAAAACTCAGAGTTTGAGGGTATTAGCGGTCTTCGTTTTGGCACGAAGCCTGTTGTCTTTACCCGTTATGAGCCGAAGGAACGTAAGTACTAAATGTCTGATTTTGAAGCACGCGAACCAGAATCAAAGGTTGCTATCGCCTCGGAGCAAGGTGGCTCCCAAGGTATTAAAACCTATGATGTGACGGTTAGAATTCGTCGTTATAACCCTGAAATTTCGGGACAAGCGCATTGGGACGAATTCAAGGTGACAATGTACGGTACCGATAGGGTGCTTGATATCTTGCACAAGATTAAGTGGGAGATTGATGGTTCGTTATCGTTCCGCCGTTCATGCGCTCACGGTATTTGTGGTTCTGATGCTATGCGTATTAATGGTAGAAATCGTTTGGCGTGTAAAACCTTGCTGAAGGATTTAGATATTTCTCAGCCGATTACGATTGAGGCCATTAAAGGTTTACCTTGTGAAAAGGACCTTATCGTAGATATGGAACCGTTCTTCCAGTCGTATCGTGAGATTATGCCATTCTTGATGAATGAGGGGCATGAGCCAGAGCGTGAACGCTATCAGTCTGTTGAAGATCGTGAACGTTTTGACGACACAACAAAGTGCATCTTGTGTGCAGCGTGTACGACGTCCTGCCCTGTGTTTTGGACGGATGGCCAGTACTTTGGCCCGTCGGCTATTGTGAATGCTCACCGTTTTATTTTTGATTCTCGTGATGATGCTGGTGATATGCGTCTTGAGATTCTTAACGATAAAGAGGGTGTATGGCGTTGTCGTACGACGTTTAACTGTACTGATGCGTGTCCGCGCGGTATTCAGATTACGAAGGCTATTGCCGAGGTGAAGCAGGCTATTCTAGCTCGTTCGCTTTAGAACAGACGTAGCTTACGTACCTATATCGGGGTACTCTTTCCCTTCTATGATGTGGTGCCAGTTTCTGTAGAAACTGGCACCACATTTTTATACTCGGTGTGATAGGGGCTTGTCCTTGGGACAGCGCGCAAAGCCCCTTGACGTATGAATCCCATACCCCAAGGGGCTTTGCTTTTGCCTTATAGTTTCTTCTACGTGAAGAGAACTTTTAGGAAGCTTTAGCCACCGGTAGAGATATCACCGGAACGAGGAGTTCCTGTGAAACCTTCAGAACCTTCACAAGTACCACGAAGAACTGGCTGGTCATTACCGTCGTCGCTATTAGGTTGTAGGTCTTGACCGTTGAATATGACATGGGTATCACGCCTTGACTTAGTGGAACCACCTAGATAACCAAATTTAACGGTGGGATGGCACGATCCGTCAATACGAACTGGCTCGTACCAACGGCCCCTGACATCTCCATCGCGTAGAGGTGTGGTAATAGCAACCTGATAGGTTTTAGTTCCATTCGACGATACTACAGAAATACGGCTATTAGGATCGATAATAGCTGAACCGTGTGAGGCGGTGCCATCCCACAGGAGACGCGCATTACAATTCACCTCATTAGCGGTAATATCAGTATTCGCTGTAAGTGTTACAGTGAACTGACCGTTTTTGGTTTGTTGTTTAGAGGGAGGTGTCACGCTAAGAACCCAACGACCGTTTTTTGAATAATTGAGGTCTGGGACGGTTGCGCTTTCTGCATTAAATACCCAAGTAACGGTTTCCCCCGCTTTCATCTGGCCGTTGCTCGTAATGACAGACAGGCCCATGGTGGTGCGCTGTGCGTTGCGGTTTCCACTACCGAAGAACACGTCACATAATGCGCCATAGGGTGGGAATGAAGCTGCGTATGCAGGAACAGTGGCAGAAGCAGCGACAACAGGAGCTGCCCATGCAGGAACAGTGGCAGAAGCAGCGACAACAGGAGCCGCCCATGCTGCGCCCTTAGCCAGGGTACGGCGTGAAATTTGAGTCATAAGTATATTTCCTTCTCAAAAAGATGCTAAGTGAGGATAATCGGGATACGTCACCAGATTGTCCCACTGCCTAGAGACTTGGACACACTAAGTGGGTGCATCTTTTGAGACCTGCATGAGCAGGGCACTCAGCTATTTAGGGGACAGAACTGGTTTCTGACTAATAATATCAGCGAATCCCCAGAAATAAAGAGGTTCATTCTGGAAATATCCCCCGAATGGCCGATAAAAATATAACTTTTAAGAAGAATACTGCCCCCTAAAAACCCACAATCTAGAGCGTTGGAAAGTGGGTTTTTATGGAGAAGTTTGAGTTTATGTTGAGTATGAGCACGTCAAGTGATAGAAAATCTGATGTTTAACACTGAAGGAAATTTGGGTTCAAGCACAAAAGCCACCCATAGCACCACGGTTTACAGCGTGCTATGAGTGGCTTTGTGATTTTAATATCATTTTGGGCAGGGGTGGGTCGAGAGGTCTGGTGTCCTCTCGTTATCTGCTTTCAACAACCTGTTATCAAGTTCTACTATCGAAGAAGTTTTAGACTCGGCCGTCCTGATTTGGGTCCCATTTTGACGCACCGCGACGCTTGTCGGGAGAAGCCCTGTCGATAGAGTCGTAGTCTACAACCAAAGTGTCTCCTTGATATCCGCGAACAATGACCTTGTCTGCGCGCTTGTTTCCAGGGAGGAGTCCTGTAAGGCCTGTGAAAATTTTGAAACCCACGCTCAGTGTTCCGCGCTTTGCGCCACGCTTATCAACAAACTCAGGAGTGTCAAACGTAATGGTTTCTACGCCAGTCTTTGAATCGTATTGAACTGGTGAGACGTTGGTACGTGGAAATTCAGTAGGAATCGCCGATCCTCCACCGTCTCCGGCAAGGTCTTCAATCTTGAAATCACGCTTTTTGGTGATGGTCTTATCGTCGTCGTTTGGCACTGGAACGATAGTAACTTCCCAGCGCATGGGTGGAATTGTTGACCCTACGGGGATAAGGAAATGGAAGTTTCCTTCTCTAATGGACGAGTGTGAGCCTGCATCTCGCTGGTCAATATAGAAAGGCCCGCATGAGCCGTCTAATTGGCATGTTACAAGAATATTTGAACTTGCTGCGTATTGTGGCACTCCGGTTGAGTCGCGCACAATAGGTGCTGCCCAAGCGGGGGTGGTGGCGACGGCAAGGGGCGCAGCAAGCGCTGCACCTTTTGCGAGAGTTCGTCGCGAAATGTGATGAGTCATGGTGTATTCCTTAGAATGCTCTCATTAGCGGTGCGGAAATATAAAATAATCAATAATATATTGAAATAAATATGAAATTATGGTGCATGTTATCTGTTGTTGTCGCGCGTTGTTGAGTGATTCATATACTGTCCCTTAAATATGAGTACCCTATTTGGTGGACAACGATAACACCCTCAACGCTAGTGAAGCTCTCCTGAATATTCAGCCTATTTCGTGCTTATTACGCAAGACTTAAAGGATTTTTTAATAAAAAGTAGTCTCTTTTTAGGGGACAAACTTTCAATATAGAAAATAGTGATTGAAAATTAATATTAAGTTTCTGTGAGAATCCTCGGCGCGAGTAGTGAAAAAGCATTTAACGAATATGTAACATGTATAAAAAATATACATTTTTACGAAAATAAATATAAAAAATAGACTAAAAATGTATCTTTAATTACACGCATATATATTGATTTTTGACATTGACAGCGTTAACTGACGAATCCTGCAGCGATGACAAAGGGAAGCCTCACAAAACTCCCACCACAACACCAAAGCGCGCTACATTAGAAAAATGACAGAAAAACCCGCACTAGCACTCCTCGACGAATCTGGTCCCGTCATCGGAACACGTATCAAGCACCTTATCGCCGAACTACAACAGTTCCGTAGAACCGTTCACCAAAACCCAGAACTCTCCTTTAAAGAACACCACACCACAGAACGAATCATCACCCGACTACAAGCCGCCGGCATGAGCCCCCAGCGTTACAAAAACACCGGATGCTACGTAGACATTGGAGAAGGCGTCATCGCCGCTGCGCTACGGGCAGATATTGACGCCCTACCCATCAACGAATACACCGGCCTAGACTACAGCTCCACCCGCCCCGGCATCATGCACGCCTGCGGTCACGACATCCACCAAACCATCATGCTCGGAGTCGCACTAACACTCTGGGAAATACATCAACAAAGCCCGCTCTCTCGGACTATTCGCATCATCTTCCAACCAGCCGAAGAACAACTCCCCGGCGGAGCCGTAGAAGTTATCGCTCAAAACGCTTTAGAAGGAGTCCCACGCGCCTTCGCTTTACACTGCGAACCAAAAGTGGATGTCGGAAAAATCGGAACCCGAATCGGCCCCATCACTTCAGCCTCAGATACCATCAAAATACGACTCACAGGACGCGGCGGACACACCTCACGCCCACACCTCACAGAAGACCTCATCTACGCGATGAACCAAATCGCTATCAACGTCCCAGCAGTTCTCTCGCGACGAATCGATGTGCGCTCAGGTGTACTCCTCGCATGGGGGCAAATTCAAGCAGGTGTTGCACCCAACGCCATCCCCTCTGAAGGCTACCTTGCAGGAACGATGCGTTGCCTCGATGCCCAAGCATGGTACCAAGCCGGAGAAATCCTCGATGAGGTCGTCGAACAAGTTGCAGCACCCTACGGCGTCACCGTCGAACTAGAACACATCAAGGGAGTGCCGCCAGTTGTAAACACAGAAGACGAAACAACCATGGTCGAAAACGCGGCACGAGCAGAACTTGGCGAAGACTCCGTCGTCCTCGTCGAACAATCTATGGGCGGAGAAGACTTCGCCTGGATGCTTCAAGAAGTTCCCGGAACCATGATACGACTAGGAACAAGAACCCCCGGCGGTATCACCTATGACCTTCATCGAGGAGACTACAACCCCGACGAAAGAGCTATCGGGTACGGGGTACAGGTTATGGCATCTACTGCACTACGAGCCGTGCGCTGGGAAATCGCAAAACGTTCTGCCGAACAATTCCGAACAAGCAACACCTACTAAATAACCACAGAAAATAAGTGTTACAGGAAGAAAAAATTGAACTAGAAAAGAGATAGTGGCTAGGCTAAACCTTGAACACTCACCAACGCGGACAGATAACAGTGCCCCGCCCCACGGAGTGTGATACGACATAACCACGTGTGAGCCATTACTATATAACGTATATACCGCACTCTCATCCTCAACAGAGCTAGGACGGCAGAACCTTTCTGGCACACCATGAGTGCACCCCCACTCAACACATCATGAAGGGACGACGATGACCAATCGTAAACGTTTTGCAGCAACAGGTTCAGTCTTGGGCATCTCAGCTATGCTTCTTGCAAGCTGTGGCGCAGCACCCGAAGCATCCTCCGGCGACTCACAAGCTAAAGACTCCAACTTCAAAGGTTGCATCGTCTCTGACTCTGGCGGATTCGAAGATAAATCCTTCAACGAAAACTCCTACGCTGGACTCAAAGCAGCAGAAAAAGACTACGGCATCCAAACTGCGCAGGCAGAATCAAACTCCGATTCTGAGTTCGGACCTAACCTCACCAACATGGTCCAAGCAGGTTGCAATATCATCGTCACCGTTGGATTCTCACTAGCAGACGCAACCAAAGAATACGCAGAACAGAACCCCGATATCGACTTCACCATCGTCGACTACGGCGACATTGACGTCAAAAACGTTCGCCCCATTGTTTACGACACAGCACAAGCTGCATTCCAAGCAGGTTACCTTGCTGCCGCTCAAAGCAAGACCGGCAAAGTCGCAACTTACGGCGGTCTAGAAATCCCCACCGTGACCATCTTCATGGACGGCTTCGCTCAGGGTGTCAAGTACTACAATGAACAGAAAAACGCTAACGTTCAGGTTCTCGGATGGGACCATGATGCGAAAAGCGGAACCTTCACCGGAGACTTCACCGACCAGACCAAAGGTAAAACCAACACCCAGAACTTCCTCGACCAAGGTGCAGACATCATCCTTCCTGTCGCAGGACCTGTAGGTGCCGGTACTCTTGACGCGGTCACCGAATACAACTCAAGCCACCAAGATGCACCCGCATCCGTAATCTGGGTAGACTCCGACGGCTACGAGACCAACCCGAACTACCAGGCCATCATCCTCACCTCCATCCAGAAGAAGATGAAAGAAGCTGTAGAATCCACCATTCACGACAGCCTCGAAGGCAAGTTCACCTCCGAAAAGTACGTTGGAACCCTCGAAAATGATGGTGTTGGACTCGCTCCATTCCATGACTTCGAATCCAAAGTCTCTGACGAAACCAAGTCTGAACTTGGCACCATCAAAGACAAAATCATTTCTGGTGAAATCACTGTCAACACCGACGGTACACCACAGAAATAAAACCTTATAAGGCTCAGTGGCTGGCACTAAGAGGGCAACCTCCTCGTGCCAGCCGCTCAGCACTTAAAACTCCACCACATATTCACACGGATAACCCCCGCTCATACGCTTAAGAGAACTACCCCACATCCCTCAACAGCAGAGTCTGAGCAATGACAAGAAAGCGCATCGATGAAACTCGAACTGCGAAAAGTCACAAAAAAATTTGGTGATTTTACCGCAAATGACAGCATTGATTTAGTCGTAGAACCAGGTACCGTTCACTGCCTCCTCGGCGAAAACGGTGCCGGAAAATCGACACTCATGAACGTCATCTACGGACTCTACGAACCTACCGACGGGCAAATCCTCATCGACGACAAGCCAGTCGAATTTTCTGGGCCCTCAGACGCCATGGCCGCTGGCATTGGCATGGTACACCAACACTTTATGCTTGTACCCGTCTTCACCGTTGCCGAAAATATTGCGCTCGGATCAGAAGAAACGCGCGGAACCATCCTCAACCTTGAAGCAACCCGCACCAAAATCCGTGAAATCTCTCAACGCTACGGGTTCGACGTAGACCCAGACGCCGTCGTTGAAGACCTCCCCGTAGGTGTACAACAGCGCGTAGAAATCATTAAAGCTCTCGTACGAGACGCCGAAATTCTCATTCTTGACGAACCCACTGCAGTGCTCACACCAGCAGAAACTGACCAGCTGCTAGGCATCATGGATCAGCTACGCAAAGACGGAAAATCACTGCTATTTATCTCCCACAAGCTACGAGAAGTACGTGAAGTATCAGACCATATCACCGTGATTCGGCGAGGAAAAGTCGTTGGAACAGCTGACCCCAGCGCAACCACCGACGAACTGGCATCACTTATGGTCGGAAAAGCCGTCAAACTTGTCGTCGAGAAAGACGCCCCACAACTAACTGACGCAAACTTCATCGTTGAAGACCTCAACCTCATCTCTGAACAAGGCGTGCCACTTCTCAAAAACGTCAGCTTTAACGTTCGCGGAGGCGAAATCCTCGCCATCGCCGGTGTGCAAGGAAACGGGCAGACTGAACTCGCTGAAACTATCATCGGGCTACACCCTAAAGCACACGGTTCGATGAAACTAGGAGATACCGAACTCCTCGGAAAAAACACTCGACAAGTACTCGACGCCGGTGTCGGATTCGTCCCAGAAGACCGCAACGTCGACGGACTAGTAGGTTCCTTCTCTATCGCAGAAAACCTCATCCTAGATCTTTATAACCGCAAAGAATTCTCACAATACGGCACACTGCGTAATAGTGAAATCGCTCATAATGCAGAAAGAGCCATTAAAGAATTCGATATCCGAGTCGGTTCACAATACGATGCAGCCTCAACGCTCTCTGGCGGTAACCAACAAAAAATCGTCGTTGCACGAGAACTCACACGAGATCTCAAACTCTTTGTCGCATCACAGCCAACTCGCGGTGTAGACGTTGGCTCCATCGAATTTATTCATCAAAGAATCGTTGAAGAACGAGACAAAGGCGTACCCGTCATCATTATCTCTACAGAATTGGACGAAGTGCACGCCTTAGCAGACCGTATTGCTGTCTTCTTCCACGGAGAACTCATGGGCATCGCACCACCGGAAACGCCACG
Source organism: Rothia sp. P6271 (assembly GCF_048512995.1). Taxonomy (NCBI): domain Bacteria; kingdom Bacillati; phylum Actinomycetota; class Actinomycetes; order Micrococcales; family Micrococcaceae; genus Rothia; species Rothia sp. P6271. The sequence continues at coordinate 63,179 of NZ_JBLXXV010000005.1, forward strand.
TAACGTCTTGGGTATGATGATGGCTGGAACACCCTACGAAGAAGCCCTCAAAGCATCGGGGGAAAGCTCCACAACAGATATCAATACCCCCCAACATCAAACCCCCGAAACAGAACATATCCCCTGGGCAGAAGGAGACCAAGCATGAGCGCCGAAGGAAAATCCACCGTCGCAGAAGCCACCGATACCGTGCTCACTGCCTCCGAAACCGTACCACCGGCACACACACAACCCTCTGAAAAAGAAAAACTTCCTGTACTGACTCGTATACTATCCGGCTCCGTCAGCTTGTCCTTTTTCGCACTACTTGCTGCACTCATCGTCGGCGGTATTCTTATCGCGGTCACTGACCCTGCAACACAAAAAGCTTCACGCTACTTCTTCGCCCGACCGCTAGATACACTTAGCGCCGGCTGGGACGCAGCCACCAACGCTTACCTCGCACTATTTAGAGGCGCTATTTTCAACTATGAAGCGAGCACCTTCACTAAAGCGATATATCCGCTGACTGAAACTCTCACGGTAGCAACACCCCTCATTTTTGCTGGTCTTGCCGTAGCTATCGCATTCCGTACCGGACTCTTTAACATCGGCGCACAAGGACAAATCATCCTTGGCGCAATCGTTGCCAGCTACGTTGCCATCAACTGGCACCTACCCAGCTACTTACTACTACCTTTTATCGTTCTTGGCGGTATTCTCGGCGGTAGCCTCTGGGGTGGTTTAGTCGGATTACTCAAAGCAAAGACTGGTGCGCATGAAGTCATTCTTTCTATCATGCTCAACTACATTGCTGCGAACCTACTTCTTTTCCTCCTCAAAACACCACTATGGCAACGCGAAGGAAGCTCAAACCCCATTTCACCTGTACTAGCAGATGAAGCAATCTTCCCCAGAATCTTTGGACAAAGCTTCCGTCTTCACGCAGGATTCATTCTCGCCTTACTAGCAGTATTTTTTGTTTCGTGGCTTATCAACCGTTCAACTATCGGATTCAAACTTCGAGCAGTAGGGGCAAACCCTCATGCTGCAAAAACTGCGGGCATATCTGTTGCTAATGGATACATTATTGTGATGGCTATTGCTGGTGCGCTAGCAGGTCTTGCCGGTGTCGCCCAAGTTTCAGGAACCGAAAAAGTCCTGAGTACAGGTATCGCTTCCTCCTATGGTTTTGACGCTATTACTGTGGCGCTTCTTGGCCGAGCAACACCTGTCGGCACTCTTCTCGCTGCTCTTCTCTATGGGGCACTTCGAGCAGGCGGTGTCACCATGCAGGTCAGCACCGGAACGTCTGTAGACCTTGTCGACGTGGTTCAGGCACTTATCGTGCTCTTCATTGCTGCACCACCACTGGTACGAGCCATCTTTAGGCTTCCAGACCCCGACAAGCCCAAAAAGAAGAAAAAAACTACTCAGTCCGCGGAGGCAAAATAATGAGCACGACAGCTGTTATCGACACCGCAACGCCACAAGATACCGTGCTCGTGCGTCACTGGAAAAACACGTGGATTTTCGGCACACTAAGCGTCATCTCGCTACTAGTCCTTGCCTTGAACGCTCCTGTCTCGCGCGTGGTACTTGGCCTGTCCACCAAAGATGATGTCATTCAACTTCCGGCGCTGAATCTCTCAACGCCAACAACGGGTTGGGCTGTTACCGCCGTCCTCATTGCCGTCACCTTATGGTGTGCTAAGCTCACGTTCTCCGGTAAGAAAACACCGCTATACCTCTCAGCTATTTTCTGGTTCTCTTTTATCTTTGGCGTGCTCATCTGGGCTATCGGCTCTGCACGTATGACCGAAATATCGTTGATTACCATCCTTACCGGTGCTGTTGCTCTTTCAGTCCCCATGATTTTTGGTTCGATGGGCGGACTCCTTTGCGAACGCTCTGGAATCATCAACATTGCGATTGAAGGTCAACTTCTTTTCGGTGCATTCTCTGCCGTACTTGTTGGTTCTATGACAGGAAACCCTTGGCTTGGGCTAATTGCGGCAATGATTGGCGGCATGCTGGTATCTTTCCTACTAGCAACCTTCTCCATTAAATATCTTGTTGATCAGACCATCGTTGGTGTTGTGGTGAACGTCCTCGTCTCAGGACTTACCGGATTCCTTTATTCTCGTGTACTCCAACAAGATGCGGCACACCTCAACTCTGCTCCTCGTTTACCTAGCTTTGAAATTCCGGTTCTTTCACAAATCCCTGTGATTGGTCCAGTACTATTCAACCAGTCCGTTATCGTTTACCTGATGTACATTGTGGTTGGTACGATTTGGTTCTCTCTGAACAAAACACGTTGGGGGCTTCGCACCCGCGCGGTTGGCGAACATCCCCAAGCCGCAGATACCCTTGGCGTCAACGTGAACCGTCTACGCTTTAGCAATGTCATGATTGCTGGCGCTGTTGCTGGTATGGGTGGAGCTTTCTTCACTCTTGTTGCGGTGAGCTCCTTCAACGCTGATATGACGGCAGGGCAAGGCTACATTGCGTTGGCTGCACTAATTTTTGGTCGGTGGAAACCACTTGGTGCGTTGAGCGCCTCACTTCTTTTTGGTTTCTCGTTGCAGATGCAGTTCATCCTTTCTGGACTTGGAACGGATATTCCTACTGAACTATTGGCTATGCTCCCTTACGTCGTAACGATTCTTGCAGTGGCCGGTTTGGTCGGTCGTTCGCGTGGACCTGCAGCAGCCGGTAAAGCGTACACCAAGGGATAAATCACTCCCTGTACCACGAGAAAACACCGATGATGAGGTTTCGATAGTGCACACTGTCGGAACCTCATCGTGCCCTCGGGCGCAATACACAATACGTTTACACCCCAAGGATTCCTGCATGAGCCATCGTGAAACTTTAGAACACCGCATTAACTGGGAAAAACTCACAGAACATGCCACCTGCGCGATGAAAAAATCCTATTCACCCTATTCACAATATGCAGTAGGGGCAGCGGCTCTTACCGACGATGGCAGAATCATTACTGGCTGTAACGTCGAAAATGCGTCTTTTGGGCTTACCTTATGTGCTGAATGTTCCCTCATCTCAGAGCTTTTTAGAACAGGCGGAGGGAAAATCCTTGCCTTTACGTGTGTGGATAAAAATGGTGAAGCACTCATGCCTTGTGGACGGTGCAGACAACTACTCTACGAACACAGCACTAAAGATATGCTCATCAAAACAGTGAGCGGAATACTTTCTATCGAACAGATGCTTCCCGACGCTTTTGGGCCTGAACGGCTCTGAAAATATTCATACTAGACTTAACCGACACCTTTGACGGAGGAAAAACACATGTCGTACGAACCATTCGACGCGGTAGATGTTATTCGCGCTAAACGAGATCGCGAAGAACTTACTAAAGAACACATTGACTGGGTGATTGACGCTTACACTCGTGGAGTTGTCGCTGACGAACAAATGAGTGCACTTGCCATGGCAATTTTTCTGAACGGAATGAGTGCTACTGAAATTCAGCAGTGGACTCAAGCCATGATTAACTCGGGTGAACGACTAGACTTTTCTTCCATCGTTGGTGCTGGAAAGAAAATTGCAACCAGCGACAAACATTCTACCGGCGGTGTGGGAGATAAAATTACGTTGCCACTAGCACCATTGGTCGCAGTCTACAACGTTGCGGTTCCTCAACTATCTGGTCGCGGACTAGGCCATACCGGTGGAACACTCGATAAATTAGAATCCATCCTTGGTTGGCAAGCATATTTGAGTAATGAACGAACTCTCGAAATACTCTCGGACGTAGGCGCTGTTATTTGTGCCGCCGGAACTGGTCTCGCACCTGCAGATAAGAAGCTATACGCGCTACGTGATGTCACTTCCACTGTAGAGGCTATACCACTTATCGCAAGTTCCATCATGTCTAAAAAAATTGCTGAAGGAACAGATTCTCTGGTGCTTGATGTAAAAGTTGGTTCTGGTGCTTTTATGAAAGATGTTGACTATGCACAAGAACTAGCACGTACCATGGTGCGTTTAGGAACAGATGCCGGTGTTAAAACGACAGCATTGCTGACGAACATGGACACCCCGTTAGGGCTGACCGTTGGTAACGCGTGCGAAGTGGAAGAGTCTGTGGAAGTACTTGCTGGTGGTGGCCCATCTGATGTTGTTGAACTGACGGTGGCGCTTGCACGCGAAATGCTCCGTTCCTGTGGCATTGATGAGGACCCCGCTGAAGCTCTCGCTGATGGTCGTGCTATGGATAAATGGCGAGCAATGATTAGCGCCCAAGGTGGAGATCCCGATGCTGCGTTACCTCAAGCACGTGAAACTCACACTGTTTACGCAACAGAAACTGGTGTGCTTACCCGTCTTGACGCTTTGGGAGTAGGGGTTGCTTCTTGGCGTTTGGGCGCTGGACGAGCTCGTAAAGAAGACCAAGTGCAAGCTGGTGCTGGAATCCGTCTACACGCTAAGCCAGGAGACACCATACGCGCTGGTGACCGACTCATGACACTAATGACCGACACTCCCGAACGCTTTGAACGAGCGTTAGAATCCTTAGAAGATGCTTATACTATCGGCAAAGAATATGAGCCTCAGCCGCTGATTCTAGGTAAAGTGAGTACTGAACAGCAGTAAACTACTCGTAAGAACACTCACCGTTCGCACCGAAGAAAGAGAACATCATGGGACTTTTTAGCCGTCGTAAAGACAAGAAAGCTGCTGAATCGGCAGTAACAGCACAACCGGCAGCACAGCCTGTAGAACCAAAGACCCCTGTACAGGAACAGACCCCAAAACCTTCCGTAGAAGAAAGTGCCTCCACTTTCTCTGCCTTTCAAGAGATCAACGAACAGAGTGCTTTGCATTCTCTAATTCGTATGATGCGCTCTAAAGGTGAAGGCCAACTCACCCTCGACCTGAAGCAAGAGGGCAACGACATGTTGTTGACCTTTGAAGAAAATGGCAAAAAAATTGAAGAAACCATTGTTGTTCCAGGAAACTCTTGGTTTGAAAACGTTGCGGCGCTCTACACCGAAGAAGAGGAAGGCTCACGCGGGGCATGGACTCGTGCGCTGATTATTCTGCTGGGAACAAACGCTCAGGTTTCTTACCTCAACTCAAAGAATGAGACCTCTTGTAACCTGCATTATCGAGTAGAGGAGATGGCGGACGAACCAGAAGAGAAAACGTCTGCTACAGAAGCTACAGAAGTAGCTGGAGCAGAAACACTGCCTGAAAATCAGCAGAATAATATCGCTGATGATTCTCCTATCGCTCGTGTTGCAGAACGTTTTGAATCCGCATTTCCTGCGGACAAAACATCGAATGCAAATATTGCTGAAGCAGACGATTCTGCTGAAGAGAATACTTCTGCACCAGTAATAGCGGATGCTCACTCACGTTCTGAGGAATCATCACTTGCTGGTGAAACTCTCAACGCTGAAAGCTCAACAGCTGAGGAAACTACAAGGGTCGATACTACGGCGGCGCAAACAGAAGCTGTTCAAAGCGGCACGAGCAATAGTGTCGAAGAAGCTGAAGAAACTTCTGAAACAGCCACTGCAGAAGCCACCGCAGGAACTGAAACTACAGCAGAAGCCACCACAGAAACTGAAACTACAGCAGAAAGTGGCGAACATGCTCCTCAGAACCTCGACGATAACACCTCGTCATCAGCACAGGACTCAAACACCGAAAAAGCGGAATCAGAAACAGACCGTTCTGAACCTCATGCACGTCTTGCTGTTGCTCGCCCCTCAACCGTAGCAACCGCTGAAACAACAACAGATACCAGCGCAGAACTCGCTGAAGAATCTTCACACGAGGCCGAAACTTCTTACACCAATACCGAAAACAGCGAGAACACCCACGCGAACATCGCTGACGAGTCAGACATAACTACTCATAATACCGATGCAGACACCTTCACCTCTGCACACGATATTTCACTGGTAACCGCGTCACTACCAGAACACGTTGACGACGAATGGGAAGAAGACACCGACACCCTCGTTGCTACACCAGCTACCAACGTCCGTGGAACAGACCTGCCCGAAGACGCACATGGTGTAGACGTAGCACCCTCCTACAACACCCCCGTAGAAGAAGTGCAACCTCCTTCTACAACCGAATTAGCAGAAGGAAACCTCGTCCTTACCGAGGCTCAGGTCGTCGCCCGACTACTCAAAGCACAAGAACAACTTTTCGGAGAAAACGGTACCGCCCGAGACGTCTCCACCGTGCTGATACGTGTTCGTGCCCTTGGCTCCTACTACGATGCGTTAACACACGTCCGCCGTAACGGTTTCTGGGATCAACAACGAACCTTCGACCTCATCCCCGAAGACGTCCTCGCCATCTTGCAGCTCAAAGCAGATTCGTATAAAGAAGGCGCAGGCTCACCACTGGCGATGAGCCTACGCTTCACACCCGGAATCCCTCCAGTAGCATCCTTTAGCTACAACGATGAAGGGGCTTTCGCCAAATACCAAGACACCCTACCGGCACAGCAATACGTTGAAGAGCTCCGACTCTTCCCACGTACCGGAGCAAACATCCCTGAACACATGAACAGGGCGCTTGCTTCATGGACGCTCTAAAACTTTAGGGTGTAAGACGCTGTCGAGGAACTTCACTATTGGAGCTACTCGGCAGCGTTTTCGTATCAACTTCAAACACTATATTGATCAAGGAACACCGAACATGACCCAACTTGACGAACAATGGATACAAAAATTACCCAAAATTTGTTTACACGATCACCTTGATGGTGGATTGCAACCACAAACGATGATTGATATCGCACAAGAAATTGGGCATGAACTACCCAGCGCAGAACCTGAAAAACTTCAAGAATGGTTCTTTGAAGCAGCAAATTCTGGTTCTCTTGAACGATACCTTGAAACATTTACGCATACTTTAGCCCTCATGCAACGAGCAGAAGATTTGCGACGTATCGCTCAAGAACACGTACTCGCGTGCGCGGCAGACGGCGTCATTTATGCAGAGGTTCGATGGGCACCAGAACAACATCAACGTGCAGGACTTAGCCTCGATGAGGCAATCCGAGCTGTAGCAACAGGGCTTAACGACGGTATGGAGATGGTAGCTCAAACTGGTGGAAGAGTTCTTGTCAATCAGATACTGTGTGCGATGAGAGACCACAACAATTCACGACAGATAGCAGAACTCGCGGTGAAATACCGTTCATGGGGTGTGGTCGGTTTTGACCTTGCTGGCGCAGAAGAAAACCACCCTGTAGAACAACACCGTGAAGCTCTAGAGTATTTAGCAGAGAACTTTATGCCAGTCACTATTCATGCCGGCGAAGCGGAGGGGATAGAATCGATTCGCTCCGCATTATTAGTTGGGCGAGTACTGCGTATCGGGCATGGCGTGCGTATTACTGAAGACTTTTCATATACGACAGCCGGAGAACTTGATCCTGAGGGAAAAATCATGCCCCAAACGCCTAAAGACCAGAAGATTCTTCAGCTTGGTGCGCTCGCTAGCTGGGTTAAAGACCGTCGTATTACTTTAGAAATTTGTCCGTGTTCGAATATTCAAACGGGCGCTGCTTATGCTGTTGAACATGGTGTTGTGGATCGTTCTCGTGTCGCTAAGAATCTTGTAGAGCACCCCGTTAACGCTTTGCGTGAGGCTGGTTTTGCCGTGACAATTAGTCCTGATAATCGTTTGATGAGTGGTAGTAGTGTGACTGCTGAATTCGTGCATTTAGCGAAGAATTTTGGTTATCAGGTGCAAGATTTCTTTGAACTAACAACTAATGCTATTGAAGGTGCTTTTATTTCGATGGAGGAGAAACAGCATCTGATGCGTGCTGTTCAGGGTGCGTATATGAGTGTTTTTGAACAACAGAATAGTGTGGAAGAGGAAGAGAACTAATCATGGCAGAGCAGCGTATTGTTCCTCAGGGTGCGTCGGAGGCCTTTGAACGGTCGATTGAGCTAATGGATGTTTTGCGTTCTGAGGGTGGTTGTCCTTGGGATGGGAAGCAGACTCATCATTCGTTGGTTCGGTATTTGGTCGAAGAATCGTATGAGGTAATTGAAGCTATTGAGGCTCAAGAGCAGGTAAATTATGAGCTTCTCAAAGAAGAACTCGGCGATGTTCTTTTACAAGTCCTTTTTCATGCTCGTATTGCTGGTGAGCGCGGTGTTGAAGAAGGTGGTTTTAGTATTGCTGATGTTGTTGAGGGGCTGAACCAGAAACTTGAGCGTCGGCATCCTCATGTTTTTGGTGATTCTTCTGTTCGTTCTTTGAATGATAAAGAGGTGACTGCTCAGTGGGAGGAGTTGAAGAAGCAGGAGAAACCGGAGCGTTTATCTGTTTTTGATGGTATTCCTCCTCATCTTCCGGCGTTGGCTTTAGCGGATAAGGTTATTGCGAAGGCTGATAAGGGGCAGGTGTCACTTGATGTGGCTGGTGTTGTTGCTCCTGATGATGAGCATGCAGCGTTTGCGGTGGAGTTGTTCGAGATGGTTCAGCGTGCTCGTGTTCAAGGGGTTGATGCTGAGGGTGCGTTACGTCGTTTAATGTATGCGGTGATTCACTCCTCTGGGAAGTAATGTGTTGTGCTGTGTTATCTGCCGTTGATGTTGTTATTCGTGGGAATATCTTTGGGTGGATAGGGGAGTGGCGTAGGAAAATATCTCAAATATATTGGTGGGAATTATTGAAAGCCTGTGTGCTTATGTGGGTTTCTTTGGTAAAATCGTAGCTGAACGTACGCTCACGTAAGTGTGCACTAGTGAAAACTTGCCTGAGCTTACTCATAGCCAACCAATCTACGCTTCAAGGAGCATATTCATGGCTTTAATTACAGCAGTTCACGCACGTCAGATTCTCGATTCTCGTGGCAACCCTACCGTTGAGGTGGAGGTTCTCCTCGAAGATGGCGCATTCGGTCGCGCAGCAGTTCCCTCCGGTGCTTCTACCGGTGAATGGGAAGCCGTAGAACGTCGTGACGAAGACAAGTCCGTTTACCTTGGCAAGTCTGTTCTTGGTGCTGTCGGTGCAGTCATCGACGAAATTGCCGAAGAAATCATCGGCATCGACGCAACTGACCAGCGCGCACTTGACGCTGCAATGATTAAGCTTGACGGCACAAAGAACAAAGGTAAGCTCGGCGCAAACGCTATTCTTGGTGTATCTTTGGCTGCTGCGAAGGCTGCTGCAGAATCTGCAGACCTTCCACTGTTCAAGTACCTCGGCGGACCTAACGCACACGTTCTTCCTGTTCCCATGATGAACATCCTCAACGGTGGCTCTCACGCAGACTCCAACGTTGATATTCAGGAGTTCATGATTGCTCCTATCGGATTCGACACCTACTCTGCAGCATTGCAAGCAGGCGTTGAGGTTTACCACGCACTGAAGTCTGTTCTCAAAGACCGCGGTCTTGCCACTGGCTTGGGTGACGAAGGCGGATTCGCTCCTAACCTAGAGTCGAACGCTGCTGCTCTTGACCTCATCATCGAAGCAATCGAAAAAGCTGGCTACAAGCCTGGTGAAGAAATTGCTTTGGCACTAGACGTTGCTTCCTCCGAGTTCTACAACGACGGTGCATACGAATTTGAAGGTCAGAAGAAGACCGCTGCAGAAATGTCCGCATACTATGCAGACCTCGTCGCTAAGTACCCACTCGTATCCATTGAGGATCCTCTCGATGAAAACGACTGGGAAGGCTACAAGAACCTTACCCAAGAAATCGGTGACAAGGTACAGATTGTTGGTGACGACCTCTTCGTGACTAACCCAGAGCGTCTTGCACAGGGTATCGAATCTGGTGCAGCAAATGCGCTGTTGGTGAAGGTTAACCAGATTGGTTCTTTGACCGAAACTCTTGATGCTATGGAAATGGCGCAGCGTCACGAATACCGTTGCATGGTTTCTCACCGTTCCGGTGAAACCGAAGACGTCACCATCGCAGACCTAGCGGTTGCAACTAATGCTGGACAGATTAAGACTGGTGCTCCTGCACGTTCTGAGCGTGTTGCAAAGTACAACCAGCTTCTACGTATTGAAGAAGAGCTTGGCGAAGCAGCTGTTTACGCTGGTGCATCTTCATTCCCACGTTTCAAGGCATAGAGTTTTCGCTCCGATAGAGAGCTAAACATTTCTTGATCCTATCTCCACCAAGAGAGTCTCTGATATGGAGCTTTCTTGGTGGAGATACGTTCTTTTAAAGAATGTTTTTATGCGATACATCTTTAAAGTAGCTGAGAAAAAACAACGAAAAGAAGAATCCCTCGTGTGGGGATTGGAAAGCTAGAAGTGATTTAGTTTTTTGGTGGGTAGAATAGCTAATGCGAGGTACCTACCCTCTGGATAGCTGAGGGATATGAAGAACGCTATCGAGTGAGTGAAAAACTTAGTCAGGGGTAAAATGTCACAAGAAAATAAGCCACGTCGTCGCTCATGGGCAAACTTTTTTGGCACAGAAAAATATCAAAACTATCAGGATGTTAACGCCAGAGAAGATTCTGACGCTCCTGTTGCTGCGCATGCTTTTTCTGGCAGATTGGTTGCGCCTCTCATTATTTTTGCTGTTATCCTCATCTCTTCGTATGCGCCAGTATCAACATATATCCGCCAACAGTCAGAAATTCACCAAGTCGAATCCCATATTGATGCCTTGCAACAAAACCATGACAGTCTGCAAACTCAACTGAGCTGGTGGCAAGATGAAAACTACGTCAAACAGCAAGCAAAGAGCCGTCTATACTATATGGCTGAGGGTGAAACACCGTATCTTGTGGTAGGAGTAGACCCCTCCTCTCATCGTGCAGATGACACCTCAGCAGCAGCACAAAGCGCCCCTAAAGAATCTTGGACAAAAGGTTTGTGGAGCTCTTTTGAACAATCAGCTTTTGCGCAAGATCCAACTCACCAAAAACCAGCGAACAACACCTCTGAACCGGCGCATATAACATCTGCCGAAGAAATAGCGCCGGCTGATCCATCTCGCCCCGTTATAGACCCAACTGCCCCCACCACTGCACCAGCTAGCTCCGCTCCAGCACCATAAAATAACAGACTGATTGACTGACTAAAACTAGTATCACAAGGAACTTCATCATGACTAACACTACTAACCCGCAAGGTTTCGGCGTGAGCGCAGAAACCCTAGAACCTACCGAACTCGATCTTCACGTACTTTCTGAACAATTGGGTCGAAAAGTGCGTGACGTTGCAGAAATCCCTGCTCGCTGTCGCTGCGGAAACCCTCTCGTTGCGGCAACTGCACCACGACTATCAAACGGTTCGCCCTTCCCCACGGTCTTCTACCTAGCACACCCTGCGATTACTGCAGCTGCTAGTCGTCTAGAAGCTGAGGGAAAAATGTACGAGATGACAGACCGTCTTGCTGAAGACACCGAATTAGCTCAGCAATATCAGCAAGCACACGAAAACTATCTTCGTGAACGTGAACGTATCCGTATCAAGACCAACACCGAAGAAGTTCCTGAAATTGACGGTATCTCTGCCGGCGGTATGCCAGTACGTGTTAAGTGTCTTCACGCGGTACTTGGACACACCCTCTCTGTCGGACGCGGAATTAACCCTATGGGGGATGAGACGCTCGAACTGATTGCACCTTGGTGGACTCCCGAACAATGCGCGTGTGACCCACAATGGCGCCATAGCTTTGTCTCAACCGACCAAGAAACCGCTCAATAAGAGAAAGAAGACTTCGACGTGCGTATCGGTGCTATTGACTGCGGAACGAACTCCCTACGACTCCTCATTGCAGACGTTGAGACACAGAACGGTGTGAGCACCCTTCACGATGTCGTACGTCTTATGCGAATTGTACGCCTTGGAGAAGGCGTTGACGCTACGGGCAAGTTTTCAGAAGAAGCCCTCGAAAGAACTTTTAAAGTTGCCCGCGAGTACGCACAAATTATCTCTGAGCACGGTGTTCAGTCTCTTCGTTTTGGGGCGACAAGCGCCACAAGAGACGCCACGAACAAAGATGTTTTTATTCAAGGAATACAAGACATTTTAGGGGTCACACCAGAAATCATCACTGGCGAGGAAGAAGCAGAGCTATCTTTCTATGGGGCGCTTTCTTCTCTTGGAACGAGCGAAGGAAAAACACTTGTTATCGATTTAGGTGGCGGATCTACAGAATTCGTTTTAGGGGATAGCCATTCACTGATTGCTGCGCGTTCAGTGAATATTGGTTGTGTACGTCTTACTGAACGGCATCAGGTGACGGCCCCGATGAGTGAAGAACAAAGACAACGGATTATTGCTGACGTCGATGAAGCTCTCGAAGAAGTTCTTAACTACGTTCAATTATCTCAAGCGCAACGAGTGGTTGGGGTTGCTGGTACCGTTACCACCATTGTTGCAGAACATTACGGGCTTGAAAGCTATAATCCTCAGAGAATCAACGGCGCACAGCTTAACGTTCAAGAGATTGAACAGGCTTGTTATCGTTTGGCTCAAATGACTGCTCAAGAACGCGCTGAACGCGGATTTATGCACCCCGGCCGTGTAGATGTCATTGGTACTGGTGCTGTTATTTGGGCACATATTATTCGACGTTTAGAACAGCTCACAGATGGAGCTGTATATAGCGCTACCGCTAGTGAACACGATATTCTTGATGGGTTGGTACTCTCGCAACGATAATGCGTTCAGGTATTCAACAGCGTTTTATCATGATGTTTGTTGTTTTTTCTTGAGATAACATTCTTTGAGGAGAGCCTATGCCTAAGCACATAACGTCTACATCTTGCTCTTCTGTGCCTGCATCTTCTCGACGAATGAAAAGATACGCTTGTTTTGTGGCGACCTTATCTTTGAGCGTTCTAACCGTTTCTGTGTCGCTGGCCCAGCCTGCGGCCGCCCCTACACCTACCCCAAAGGTATCTGTTTCACCTGCGCCACAACCACCAACTGCACCATCACAGCAACCGGGTGTTCTTCCCTCTATCCCGACCATTGACGTACCTAAAGGAGATGCGGTTCGCGCCCGAGAATACTGGCTTAAAGATTATGGTTTCAGCTCCGTCTGGAAAGAAGCTACTGGGCGTGGGGTCACTGTCGCGGTGATTGACACCGGCGTAGACCAAAGCCACCAAGACCTGAAAAACAATGTTCTACCTGGGACGGACGTTTCGGGTGTTGGCTCTGCTCGAGGCTGGAAAGGTCTAGGCGTTGAACCTGCACACGGAACAATGGTCGCTTCGTTAATTGCAGGGCACGGGCACCGCGACCCAAACACGCCAACCTTCTCCGGTGTCGGTGGTGCACGTCCAGCTGGCATGATAGGGGTTGCTCCAGAAGCTAAGATTCTTCCAATTTCTTTAGAGATTGGTGGTATCTCTGAGGGTGCAAAAAATATTGATGAGCAGCTTCCTGAAGCGGTCCGGTACGCGGTAGACCACGGTGCTGATATCATCAATCTTTCTGTTGGCTCAGATAGCACAAACTGGCCAGAACAATGGGATAGTGCCTTCGCCTATGCCGAAGAAAAAGGCGTCATTATTGTAGCTTCTGCCGGTAACCGAGGCTCTGGAATTACTCAAGTTGGTGCCCCTGCAACGATGCCGGGGGTGCTAACTGTTGGGGGAGTGAACCAGAATAAGCAAGATTCTTGGTCTTCATCCTCTCAAGGTATTTCGATTGCTGTTGCTGCACCCAGCGAAAATCTTATGGGCGCGACCCCCGATAATAAATATGCGGTGTGGTCAGGCACCTCTGGGGCAGCACCTATTGTCTCGGGTTTGGCAGCTCTCATTAAAGAAAAGTATCCGAACCTTACTGCTGCTCAGGTTATTCAGCGTATTATTTCTTCGGCTGATGATGCTGGAGAAAACGGACGAGATGCATTGTACGGGTACGGGATTATTAACCCCGCAAAAGCCTTGAATCCTAAAACTTCTGATGAAGCTGAAGAGAACCCGTTGGGGTCGATGCGTCAGTGGATACAGGTTCATCGTAAGAATGAGAGCCAACCGACTCATCGTTCGAGTGTTCCAACACATCACGCTGATGAGCATATTCCGGTGGCTTCGCCGCCAACTCCTCGCCGTCCAGCTGAAGATTCTGGCATCTTGCCTTTTATTGTGGTGGGTGGATTTTTTCTGTGGACGTTTATCATCACAAGATACTCCATTCGCTCGCTAACTCAGCTAGTCAGAACACAGAAAAAGAGGCGTAGGCCACAAGGGTAGCCGAAATAAGAATCAAGAAAAGCTAAATCCTTGAAGAAAAAAATGCCCTGTAGAGTAGGAAAAGTTCGGCTTAAGTGGCAAGATAGCATATTGAGCAATTGTCCTCCCACCGCGCTGTTTTGCGCTCTAAAGGATGTTGTACTTTTAACAGTTAAACATGCGGTGCAGATACAGGTACGAGTGCATAGACAGCTCTCATATCTCAACCTAAGGAAGTAGCAAAATAAATATGGCATTCACCAAACTAGCTCAGGATCGTCCTCGAGTTCTCATTGTCGGCGGTGGCTACGTAGGATTCACCGTCGCCCAGAAAATTCAGAAGACCATTAAAGAAACTGGCGGTATCGTTACCGTTGTAGACCCTAACCCCTATATGACATACCAGCCCTTCTTGCCAGAAGTTGCTGCAGGTTCTATGGAAGGTCGCAACGCTACCGTTCCTCTACGTCAGCACCTCAAGAACTGCGAAGTTGTTGGTGGTCGAGTCACCGCAATTAACCATGCAACTCGCACCGCAACTATTGAACCTATCGACGTAGGAGAGCCTTTTGAGGTTACTTACGACGAAATCGTCATTGGTGCAGGTGCAGTAACCCGCGCATTCCCCATTCCGGGGCTTGCCGAAATTGCTATCGGCATGAAAACCGTAGAAGAAGCAGTATCTGTTCGCAACTGGGTGCTTGAACGCATCGAAGTTGCTTCTATGCTTGATGATGCAGATGAACGCCGTCGCGCCCTCACCTTCGTTATTGTTGGTGGCGGTTTCGCTGGTGTCGAGACAATCTCCGAACTTGAAGATATGGCTCGTGTCGCCGTAGAACGCAACGGTCGCCTTCGCGTATCTGACCTTCGTTTTGTTCTCGTTGAAGCTGCACCCCGTATCATGCCTGAGGTCCCTGCAGAGCGCGCTGAAAAGGTCGTTGAAGAGCTTCGCGGCCGCGGTATTGAGGTTCTACTCAATACTTCTTTGGCAGATGCTACCGACGGTCATCTTGCGTTGATTAACATGGGAGACAAGTCTCCTGCTGGTGAGCTTGACACCGACACTCTTATCTGGACTGCTGGTGTTGCAGCATCCCCCATGCTCAAGAACACTGACCTTCCTCTGGACGAGCGCGGTCGTGTGCGTGTCGGCGCAGACCTACGAGTTACCGGTGATGACGGCGTCATCGAGGGTGCTTGGGCAGCTGGCGATAACGCTGCTGTTCCTGACCTTTCTGGTGGCGGAGTTGGCGGCTTCTGCGTACCTAACGCACAGCACGCTTCCCGTCAGGCTGTTAAGCTTGCACAGAACCTATTGGCTTCTCGTCGCGGTGAAGCACTCACCGACTACTACCATGAGACCATCGGTGTTGTTGCTGGACTCGGCTTGTGGAAGGGCGTCGCGAACTTCAAGGGTAAGACCATCGGCGGACCTATTGCATGGTTGATGCACCGCGGATACCACGGCATGGCTATCCCCACCGCTGAGCGTACTGTACGTGTTATGAGCATTTGGGCGTTGAACCAAATCTTCGGCCGTGACACCTCTTCTATCCGCCATCAGCGTTCTCCACGTCGCGCATTCCAAAGCGCAACCGGAACTGCTCCTGAAAAGAGTAAGGCACGCCTGTAATAAAAAGTGCGTTCAACGCAATTTTATGGCTATAATAATGTCCTGTGCCTAGAGTTATCTATGTACAGGACAACACTATTCGTTCTATACGGTATAGTGGTAAGGCAGTTGTTTTCTAAAATCTAGCTGCCGATATTGCTCCTATAGCCCAATTGGCAGAGGCAGAGGACTTAAAATCCTTGTGTTCTGGGTTCGAGTCCCAGTAGGAGCACATACGAGAATGTGGTCTCATCAGTGAATACTGATGAGACCACATTTGTTTATACGGTAGAAGTACCGTGAGTATTGTCGCCACGATACTCAATATTTCTGAAACTGTTAGAACCCTAGGAAATACTGTGCTTTTCACCAAAAGTCCCCACGAATATCACGGTTCTCCGATAGTCTGGTAGAGACAGAATTATAGAACTAAAGGAGATTGTTCTCGTGGCAGGCAACCCCCTCATCAATTCCATGCTAGATTCTCAAAAGAAGGATTCTCGCTTTGGACAATTCGGCGCTGGTGGCGCATACTCCAACGGTCAGAGCTCTTCCGCACCGTACGGATATACACCTACCTCACCTCGTGAGGAGACTCCTACCGCCGCTGACCTCAACGCAATGTATCAGTCCCCCAGCGCAACAAGCGCTCAAACGGGGCAGATGAGCATGAACGACGTCATCGTCAAAGTTGCTATCAACTTTGTCATCCTACTGGTTGGCGCAGCCGCATCGGTGATGTTCCCCATACTCGTTGTAGCCGGTTTAGTCGGTTCTATTGTTCTGGGACTTGTTAACGGTTTCAAAAAAGAAGTTTCTCCCGTACTTGTGATGGCATACGCCCTAGCACAAGGTATGCTCCTTGGCGGTTTCTCTGCCATGGCAGAAACACGCTACCCGGGTATCGTTGGGCAGGCTGTTCTTGCAACCTTCATCGTCTTTGGTACAGTTCTGGTTCTTTTCCGTAACGGTAAATTGCGTGAATCACCTAAGATGACGAAATTCTTCACCATCGCAGCTATCTCATATGCAATTTTCTGTCTCGTCAACCTTGGCATGACCCTCTTCGGCGGAACAAACGTTCGCAGCATTGAAGTCATGGGTATTCCTCTCGGCCTCATTATTGGGCTCTTTGCTGTTGCTCTTTGCGTGTACTCCCTCATTCTTGATTTCACCCACGTCAGCGAAGCTGTACGATACGGTGCACCAGAACGTGAATCATGGCGTATGGCATTCGCCCTAACCTCATCTCTGGTATGGCTCTACATCGAGATTCTCCGTATCCTCATGTACGTTCGTGAAATGATGGAACGCTAAAAAAACCACATCCTAACCACGAAAATTCAGGGCGCACGAGAGATTTCGTGTGCCCTGAACGTTTATATGCAACCTTTTCTTACGTTTATTTCTCCCCGAAAATAACGACTTGTCTAAAGATGTGGAAGAATAGTACGCATGAGCGAAACTACCCCCTCACCAGCACCGAAAAATCATATTGAACAAAGTTCTTGGTACCACGGCGATGAACGATACATTCCATTTGCCCTACGCACTGCTGCCGCTTGGTCGTGGAGACTTCTCATAGTTCTCTTCGCATTAGCTTGCCTCCATTGGGTTGCCGCAAAAATTAGTATCATCATTGTTTCTATCGCGGTAGCGGTACTTCTTGCTGCGCTCATCTCACCAGCGGTATTTTTCCTGCGCAAATACGGTCTTAGACGAGGATACGCAACAGCCATTGTTGAGCTCGGGTTCATCGCGGTTGTTGTTGGACTGCTCACCCTCGTCGGGCAACAAATTACCTCTGGATTCTCCTCCCTATCAGACGAAATTGTGCAGGGATACCACACTGTTCTCGGGATGATTGACCAATCTCCAATTGCTTTAGACCTCAAAGAAATAGACTCACATTTTTCGGAGTTTACACAATTCATCAAAAATAACTCTGGCTCCATCCTCTCGGGTGTTGCCTCCCTCGGCTCTACCGCAGCAGATATCGGAACAGGTACTGCTCTTGTTCTCTTCACCCTGATTTTCTTCCTCCTTGAAGGCGAAAGAATCTGGATCTTCTTGGTAGGTCTCTTCCCTGTAACTGCACGTGAAGCAGTTAATGGTGCCGGACGTCGTGGCTGGCGTTCTCTCGTAAGCTACGTTCACGTTCAAGTTTTTGTTGCCTTCGTGGATGCTCTTGGTATCGGTTTAGCAGCGTTCTTCCTCGGAGTCCCGCTAGCTATTCCGCTGGGTGTACTCGTATTCCTTGGCTCTTTTATCCCTATTGTGGGTGCTCTCGTAACCGGTGCGATTGCGGTACTCCTTGCTCTCGTCGCTAACGGCTGGTTTAACGCTCTGATTATGTTGCTGATGGTTCTTCTCGTACAGCAGATTGAATCGCATATCTTGCAGCCCCTAGTTATGGGTAAAGCCGTCTCCTTACATCCTCTCGCCGTCATTTTTGCGGTAGCTAGCGGAACTATCCTTTATGGGCCTCTTGGTGCGTTATTCTCTGTTCCAGTTCTTGCTGTGATGAATACTATCGTGCGTTATCTGGCCCGACGTGAGTGGGAAAAAGACCCAGAAATTCGTACTAAAGAGTTTCTCTACGAACATGAAATTGCTCGTAAAAAACGTAAAGCTGTGGCTGATAAAGTCAAAGAACGTCTTGAACGGCTTAAAGAACACGAACAAGAAGAATCAACACTATAACTGCACTACTCTTGAGATAGTTTTTGTTTCTTAAACTATTCTTCGGATATTCTCTAACGCATAAAGGAAACACCTGTGTCCACTGTTTCAACACAATTACCTGTTCAATATGCAGATATTGAACAAGCCGCTCATCTTCTCAAACCGGTCATTGAACGCACACCGGTGGACCACTCCTTAGCACTATCAGAAATGATTGGCTCAGAAGTTTACTTTAAATGTGAGAACCTACAACGTTCTGGATCTTTTAAAGTACGCGGAGCATACGTCCGTATGGCAAAACTTACTGAGGACGAAAAATCGCGTGGAGTAGTCGCCGCCTCAGCAGGTAATCACGCACAAGGTGTCGCTTTAGCCGCTCAACAACTAGGCATCAAAGCACGTATCTACATGCCTTTAGGTGCAGCACTTCCGAAAGTTGCTGCAACTAAAAGTCGTGGGGCACAGGTTATCTTGCACGGCGCAACCGTTGACGACGCCCTAGCAGAAGCAAAACGTTATGCCGAAGAAACTGGTGCCGTTTTTGTTCACCCCTTCGATAACCCTGATATTATCGCAGGCCAAGGAACTATCGGTATTGAAATCCTAGAACAAGTACCTGATGTTGAAACTATCATCGTTGGTGTTGGCGGGGGAGGGTTACTGGCTGGTTTATCTGTTGCCGTTCGAGAACTTGAACAGAAGACGGGCCGAAAGATTCGCATTATTGGTGTTCAAGCAGAACATGCTGCAGCGTACCCGCTCTCTTTAGCTGCTGACGCTCTGGTCCCTTTGAAAAAAGTCTCTACAATCGCTGACGGCATCGCTGTCGGTAGACCTGGGCAAATGCCTTTCTCCATTATTAAAGAACTGGTTGATGACGTACATACCGTCTCTGAAGATGATATTGCTAGAGCATTAATCTTTTTGATGGAGCGTAACAAGTTGGTGGTAGAGCCGGCAGGGTCTGTTCCTGTTGCTGCTTTGATGGATGGAAAACTTCTCCAACAATACGGAAACCTTGGGACAACAGTATGTTTGCTCTCTGGTGGAAATATTGACCCAATGCTGATGCTCAAAGTGATTCAGCGCGGTCTTTCGGCTGCTGGACGGTATCTAACCATCAAAATGATGTTGAATGACCGTCCCGGCGAGCTAACAACTATCTCATCCATCATTTCTTCTTTGGACGCGAACGTGACGGGTGTGGACCACACCCGTGTCGGCGGTGCACTTTCTATGGGAGATGTTTCTATCACTATTGATATGGAAACTAAAGGGAATGAACATATTCAGCAGGTACTTGATGGGCTAACAGAAGCTGGTTATAAGCCGATTGTTGTGTACTAAATATCATCGGTGGTAATGCTTTGAATATCAGTGATGCCATCGCATCTCACCCGTTATCGGGTGAGATGCGATGGCATCACGTTTTCTGAGCCTATGAGAATGACAAAGAGTCTTCTATCATTCAAAAGGAACGACAGAGATAATCTTGACGTCAATCGTCTTACCGGTTGGGGCAACATACGACGTTTCATCACCGGCACGGCAACCCAAAATAGCAGAACCCATGGGGGAGCTTTCAGAGAAGACCTGAAGACCAGAATCACCGACCAAAGAATCTGCAACTTCGCGTGATCCAAGAAGGAATTTGAAAGGTCGACCGGCAAGCTCTGCTTCAACGACCATTCCGGAATCAACGACCCCGTCATTGTGCGGTGCTTCGCCAATTTGAGCGTTCTCTAGCAACTGAGTTAACTGAGCAATACGTGCTTCATTTTTGCCTTGCTCTTCACGTGCAGCATGGTATCCGCCGTTTTCTTTGAGGTCTCCCTCATCGCGAGCTGCCGAAATACGTTCAATAATTTCTTGACGGTACGGGCCAGAGATATGTTCTAACTCTTTTTTAAGGCGGTCATATGCCTCTTGAGTTAGCCAAGCACCTTCATGAGCGCTCATGTACTTTCCTTTCATAAAACTTTTGAGGTTAAGGATTCACCAAACGGTTATCCTGACACTCAAAATTAGAGTAGTTGTAGCGAACTTTACCCGTTCTAACATACAAGTGCTAGTTTGTGGTGTGAATTCTAAACCTTATGACGAGGTTCGCATACTCCAACAGGTATCAACGGTCGCGGTGACAGCGGGGGAGAGAACCCGTATTTTAACAGTTTGAACATGCACTCGAGACGAGCTCTCACCGGCGGTATCTGCCGGAATAATGACCTCTTTCCAGCCGACTGGGGCACGTGAAGAATTCAACGCTTTAATCGCACAGACAGCTTCTACGTGAGGGTCTTTGAGCACCTCAAAAGTCAGAGATACTTCATCGGCGCTTGTGAGCTGATGTGAAAGATCACGAGCCTGAGGAGACGTCGCTGAAGAATCACTTTGTACCCACCACCCAAAAAGCATTGAGATGACGGTAACACAACCAGCTAAAAGAACCCATACCCACGTTGGTATGCTCCTTTGAGTAGGTTTTCTGCCGTAGCGTGAATCTAAGCTAGTTGTCACGACATCCTTCGTTCATATTCGTTAACCTAGATTGGGTTATCGCCACCAGATATTCGCTAAAATAGAGTGTCTTCTTCAGACCGCATCATCTGCTGACGTTCTAGATGTACTATTTTAGCTACTCTAACGAAAAAAATATTGGAGTTCTTCGTGACCGACTCAAAACACCCTAACAGTATCCTCAAAGATATGGTGCCTTCACCCTTAGCAGAGAACTATGCAGGACTACGTATTTTAGCGGTACACGCACACCCCGATGACGAGTCTTCTAAAGGCTCTGCAACAATGGCAGCATACATACATCGTGGGGCACGAGTTATGGTAGCAACGATGACAGGCGGAGAACGCGGCGATATTCTCAACGAACAGGTGAATGAAAACCCTAAAGCCCACAGAGACCTCCCCGGTGTCCGACGTAAAGAAATGGCAGAAGCTGCCAACATTATTGGTATTGAGCATCGTTGGATAGGGTTTGTGGATTCTGGACTACCTGAAGGCGACCCACTACCAGAACTTCCTTGGGGCTCTTTTGCAACACTGCCTCTAGAACAAGCAACTGCACCGTTAATCCAACTCGTTAGAGAATACCGTCCACACATTATTCTGAGCTACGACGAACGAGGCGGATACCCTCACCCCGACCACATTATGACCCACCGAGTCGCAATGGAAGCTTACGAAAAATCCGGTGACGAAAAAGCATACCCACAATTAGGGAAACCATGGCAAGTTCAAAAAATATACTATGACCGTGCTTTCAACCCAGAACGTATTAGAACCTTCCACCGATACCTCACTAGTACCAAAGGTGAAAGTCCCTTCACCCAGTGGGTGGCTCGTCTTGATGAGAGAGAAGAAGACGAAAAACGTCATCCTTCGCCGTACCCCTCCCACCACACAACGACACGTATCTCGTGTTGGGAGTTTTTTGAAACCCACGACCGTGCACTTCTTGCGCACCGCTCACAGGTTCGCCCAACCGACGCATTCTTCGCGCTCACACCTGAACAGCAAAAAGAAATCTGGCCTTGGGAAGAATACGTATTAGCAAAAAGCAGAGTCCACTCAGAACTACCAGAATGGTGCTTTGCAGAAGGAATCGACTATAAGAGTTCCGAACCTAACGCGTAGAATAAGAGACAGCTCTTCTACTGACAAGACTATCCTTAGAACAACAACGACCAAGAAAAACTGGTGTAACGCATGACGTATCTTTTTGCTGTTGTGGAGACAGCCCAACTTCTGGCAAACTCAACCACACAATATAATCAGGACGGCTCACCAACGGGTTCTCCAGGGTTCCTTGGATTTGTTGCAACTTTTACCGTAGGTGTTTTCATCATCTTGTTGATGTTGGATTTTACGCGCCGTGTACGTCGTATGAGGTACCGTAACCAATACGCTATGGAACAAGAAGCACAACAACGTCAGCAACCCCAGACGGGCGATAACGATACTTCGTCTAAGCCCTCACCAACAGAAAAATAAATAAAGTGCGCGCTGTCTTCACCAGAATATTCTTATGCGTAGATGGAGAACACCACTGCGATATAGTGCAGAATAAAACCGATAACCGTGCACACATGGAATAACTCATGAAACCCAAAAATATGGGGAGCAAGATGAGGTCTTTTCGTCCCGTAAAAAACGGCGCCAAGAATATAGAAAGCGCCACCAGCTGCGATAAGAATTGTTGCAATGACAGAAACCTTCCAAAAATCTTGAAGGTAAAACACTGCCATAAGACCCATCACCACATAAATAGGGGTATAAAGCCAGCGTGGAGCGTACGTCCATAACACCCTAAAAAGAACCACACCCAAGGCACAGCCCCAAATACTCCATAAAAGAATCTGACGCTTTGGGCCGTTAAGGAGCGTAAACGCAAACGGGGTATATGTTCCGGCAATAACCAGCGCAATGTTAGCGTGGTCAAGACGCTTGAGAAGAAGACGCACCCGATCTTCCCAATATCCTCGGTGGTACATTCCAGAAACACCGAAAAGTATGACACCCGTCAACGAGAAAATAGCGCATGCAACTGCTAAAACACCACCGCCAGAGAGCACCACAAGAACAATCCCCGCAATAAAAACAATGGGAGAAAAACCGGCATGTATCCAGCCACGCAGAAGAGGTTTCTTCTCAAAAGGACGATGAGAAGTAGCTGACGATAAAGAAGTTGAAGAAGATGAACGGTGTGTCACTGGTGAACGCCAATCCTAAAAATGTGGTTTCCTCCATTATCTCTGCGATACTCATTAAGGACAAGAGGCAATAAACATTGTGGAACGACTTCAGCACGGTACGATGAAAGAAGACGTTGTTTGCTCAAACCAGAAGAAAATATGACATAAGGAGCTATAGGTGGAAGATTCCTCATCAACTCAAAGCCTTGAACAGCTTCAGATGTTTCAGAACATTCCGCCCCAGAAACTTCCACAACACGTGGGTGTCCTTGTCGACGGCAACAGAAGATGGGCCGCGCAACAAGGCAAAAACACCAAATACGGGCATCAACGTGGAGCTCAACGCATTATCGACTTCCTCCAATGGTGCCAAGAACTCAACGTCCCCATGGTCACCCTCTACATGCTCTCCACTGAAAACCTCAAACGAAAACCAGAAGAACTACAAGACCTCCTCGACGTTATCGAAAACCTCCTTGAAGAGCTCACCCACAAACACCTTGCAAAAATACATGCAGTAGGCAGACTTCACGCCTTACCAAAAACTCTGACACAGAGCATCAACAAAGCAATAGAAGCAACTCAAGACATCAACACACTACAAGTCAACATTGCCGTTGGATACGGTGGAAGACAAGAAATCGTCGATGCCGTCAAAGAACTTCTACAACAAGCGCAGCAGAGAGGAACCTCTCTCGAAGAACTAGTGCAACAACTAGAAACTTCAGATATCAGCGAACACCTCTACACCCGTGGACTACCCGACCCCGATCTTTTAATTAGAACCTCTGGAGAACAACGCCTCTCAGGATTTCTCACCTGGCAATCTGCCTACTCAGAGTTCTACTTCTGTGAAGCGCTCTGGCCAGATTTTACTCGAACAGACTTCGTTCACGCCCTAGCCGACTACGCGCTCAGACAACGACGTTTCGGCTCCTAAACACCATAGAAGAACCACCATGCTGAATATCATCGTCGAATACTTTCATCGTGGAACAGTGCTCAGTAACACGCAAGGAACCATACTAAGCCTAACCCTCATATACTTCATCTATCGAGCTATAGAACTGAGCATCATCGACATACGAGAACACCGACTACCTAACCGTATCGTTCTTCCGCTATACCTGACGATTATGCTACCGCTCATAGCGGTCTACCTTCTTGAACACAACATCATCGGCGTTAAAAATACCCTCTACTCAGCCGTGCTCTTAACACTTTTCTACTACGTACTACGAGTATTCTCCCGCGGTGGACTGGGCCTAGGCGACGTCAAACTCTCTGGAATCCTTGGAGCGCTCACCGGCTTTATCTCACCTTTGACCTTATGCTGGGCAACATTGCTCACCTTCACTTTCGGTGGCATCTATAGCCTTGCTATCCTCCTCCTACGTACCAAAACACCACAACAACACATAGCATTTGGTCCATTTATGCTCCTTGGCACCATACTTGCAATACTTTTCCCACTACCAAATACCATTTTATAAAAATCAAAGGGACTCTAAAACACTATGCCAACACCATCATTCATCACCAAACTACGTGAAAAAATTGGCAACGACATGCTATGGCTCTCCGGCGCAACAGCCGTCATCCAACGACAAAGCGACCAAAAGATTCTGCTGGTTCAACGAAGTGACTCCGGAGCCTGGACACCCATTACCGGAATCGTCGACCCCGGAGAAAACCCAGCCCTAACCATCCGCCGAGAAGCTCAAGAAGAAGCGAACGTCAGCATCGAAGTTATCGCCTTAGCACAGCTTAAAGCAGACCCTCCACACACCTTCAATAACGGTGACCAATGCCAATTCCTTGACCACACCTTCTACTGCCACTACATCAGTGGAGAAGAACGCGTCAACGACGAAGAAAGCACACAAGTTCGTTGGGTGAGTCTTGAAGAAGCCCAAGAACTCTGCTCCCCAAGGATGCTTGACAGAATAGACGCCGCCTTGCACTGGCAAGACGGCGTCCGATTCGGCTACGAACAAGTCTAAAACGCTAAAGACCGTTCACAAACCTAAAGAATCTGCCTCCAAGCACTCATATTACGCAGATTCGAACGAGCCATAGCAACAGCCTCACCAGCACCACGATTGAGAGCAATCTTCGACAACGACGATGCAAAACCAATAATCTGTTTTGCCTCAACTTCTGGAGGCATCGAAAGAGCATTAGGATCTGTCACAACATCCACCAAAGATGGGCCACGATGCTCTAACGCCTTTCGATACGCCCCCTCAAGATCATCCGGATTCGTAACACGTTGAGCCTGAAAACCCATTGCCTGAGCAATATCAGCATAATTAACCTCAGGAACGTCTACACCATAATCCTCAAAACCTTGAACTAACTGTTCAAGCTTGACCATACCCAACGTCGAATTGTTAAACACCACCACGGTCATCGGCAGGTTATACATCTTGGCTGTGAGCAAGTCTCCAAGAAGCATCGACAAACCACCATCACCCGAGACAGAAATTACCTGACGTTCAGGATGAGAAATCTGGGCACCTAATGCCATCGGCATCGCATTAGCCATCGACCCATGCAAGAACGAACCTAAAAGACGACGCTTCGGACCTGGGGTAATATAACGAGCCGTCCACACATTACACATTCCCGTATCAGCGGTAAAAATAGCGTCCTCAGCAGCAACTTCATCCAGTACTGTAGCAGCATATTCGGGGTGAATGAGCGCAGAAGTATTAGGATCCTTCGCATAAGCATTGACAACTTTCTCCATAATCTTCTGATTCTTCTTCACAAGATTCTCAAGAAAACTACGGTCTTCTTTTCTCGAAACCAACGGAAGAACACCGTTGAGAGTTGTCTCAATATCGCCTTCAACAAGCAACCCCACATTAGTACGTCGGCCCATCACCTCAGCACGACGATCAATCTGAATCGTCTCAGTATCAGGCAAGAATTGGTCATAAGGGAAATCCGTACCCAAAAGCAACATCAGGTCAGCTTCCTTAAGACCCTCAGCGGCCTCCCCATAACCTAACAGCCCAGTCATTCCCACATCGTACGGGTTATCGTATTGAATGAACTCTTTACCCCTCATCGTATGTCCGATAGGAGCACCGATTTTTTCGGCAAGTTCAATCACGCGCTCGCGTGCTTGAGCCACCCCAGCACCGGCAAAAATAGCGACTTTTTGTGCTTTATTGATGCGTTCTGCAATTTCTTCAAGCGTCTCAGAGGTTGGTGTTAAGGCTGCTCGACACAAAGTACCCCATTCGGGAATTGCTTCGACGGCATCTTCTGAAGCAATATCGCCGGGGATAGAGACGACGGCAACACCGTTCCGAGCAATTGCGTGACGCATAGCTGAATTGACAATGCGTAATGTTTGTTCGGGGGAGACAGCCATCTCGTTATAAACAGAGCACTCTTCAAAGATTCTTTCGGGATGGGTCTCTTGAAAATAACCGGTGCCGATTTGTCCCGAAGGAATATGCGAGGCAATAGCAAGAACTGGAGCCTGAGAACGATGCGCGTCGTATAACCCGTTGATGAGGTGAGTATTTCCCGGGCCGCAGGAACCTGCACAGACCGCTAGTTTGCCGGTGAGTTGTGCTTCAGCCCCAGCGGCGAAAGCTGCAACTTCTTCATGTCGGACGTGTATCCAATCGATTCCTCCATTATCTGAACCGCCGGATGCTCGTACTGCATCAACAATCGGGTTCAGAGAATCTCCTACCACACCATAAATTCTTTTAACCCCAGCGTCGATGAGTTGCTGGACAATCTGTTCTGCTAACTTCACGGAAAACCCCTCAATATTTATCAGTATTCTTACTATTAACGATAGACCTGTTTCCTAAGAACATCTAGAGTCAAGAACTGAAAATCTCAGAATAAAAAAGACCCTCAACGTTTAGAAAAAACAATATGCCGTTGATACAGATACCTTGTGTACCTGCACCAACGGCATATCATGCTCAGCGTCTTGAACGGAATTAAAAGACTAACGATAAGAACCAATCATGCTCATCACATCTAACGCCTGATCCAACTGTTCTTCCGTAATCTCTCCGCGCTCAAGATATCCAAGAGCTAATACAGCTTCACGAATAGTGCTCTGATGAGCTACCGCATATTTGGCAATCTTCGCAGAAGCTTCATAACCGATATATTTATTGAGCGGGGTTACGGTAGACGGCGAAGCCTCTGCTAAGAAACGAGAGCGCTCAACATGAGCTTCTAAACCATTAATCATCTTGGACGCCATCACCGTTGAAGCATTAGAGAGTAGACGAATTGACTGTAAAAGGTTAGCAGCCATGACGGGAATACCAACGTTAAGTTCAAATGCGCCGTTGGTAGACGAAAGCGCAATCGTTGTATCATTACCAATTACTTGAGCAGCTACCTGAATCACTGCTTCACAAATAACAGGGTTCACCTTTCCGGGCATAATAGAAGAGCCCGGTTGCAAATCTGGAATCTGCAATTCTCCTAGACCCGTATTAGGGCCAGAACCCATCCAACGAATATCATTGCAAATTTTCATCAACGAATACGCAATAGTGCGCAAATGCCCCGAGGCTTCAATCAGAGCATCACGGTTTGCTTGCGCCTCAAAATGGTTACGAGCTTCAGTAATCGGTAAAGAAGTCTCCTGCGCAAGTAGCTCAATGACTCGTTCAGAAAAACCTTCTGGAGTGTTAATACCCGTACCGACAGCAGTTCCGCCTAAAGGAACTTCTGCAACACGCGCCAAAGAACTTTCGACACGCTCAATGCCATACCGTACTTGTGCGGCATAACCAGAGAACTCTTGTCCGAGCGTTACGGGGGTTGCATCCATAAGATGCGTACGACCAGATTTCACAACATCTTTGAATTGCTCAGACTTTTGCTCTAAAGATGAAGCCAACGTATCCAAAGCTGGAATGAGATTGTTAATCAGAGCAGAAGTAGCTGCCACATGAACCGATGTAGGGAAAACATCGTTAGAAGATTGTGAAGCATTGACATGGTCATTGGGGTGAACCTCAAGACCTTGCTCCTTGAGACGACGTGTTGCAAGAGTTGCTAGAACCTCATTGGTGTTCATATTAGAGGAGGTTCCCGATCCCGTTTGAAAAATGTCAATAGGGAAGTGCTCATCGTATGCCCCGGTTGCGACGTCATCGGCGGCTTCACGGATAGCTTGAGCACGCTGGGAATCAAGAACACCTAGTTCTTCATTGGCAGTAGCAGCAGCCTTTTTAATGAGCGCTAAAGCGCGAATATGTGCAGATTCTAAACGTTGCCCTGAGATAGGAAAGTTTTCTACTGCTCGTTGGGTTTGTGCACGGTACAGCGCCTGTGCTGGGACGCGCACTTCACCCATAGTGTCATGTTCAATACGGTATTCGATATGTTCAGCCATGACTACCAGCTTAGCTTCCATAAAGTGACTTACAGCTCACTTTGCGGGTTTTTGACAAGAAAAAACCAAAAATTAAGAACCACACAAACCCTTAAGCTAAAAACCTCATCGCAGCATTCTTATCGATATTCTGTGAACAATACACCAACTCAACTTTGCCATCTGCAAGATGGTAAAACATCCCCACAACAGCTGTACGTCCCTCATCAACCGCCTTAGCGATAAGACGTGACTGCTCCAAAATACGTTCTGACACCTGAACAGTATGCTCCCGAACTACTTCATTCACACTCGGAGTAGACGACAAATGGGCAGAGATTGCTGAAGGAATAATTCGCTCAACCAAATAACGAATAAAGCCACCGGGGAAAACACCCGTCTTCAAAGCCTTTTGAGTGACCGAAACAGCTCCACAAGAATCATGACCAAGAACAACAACTAACGGAGTATGTAAATGTGCAATCGCATACTCTAAAGAGCCGGTAATCGCACTTTCCATCACATGCCCCGCCGTTCGTACCACAAACATATCGCCTAGACCCTGATCAAAAATTACTTCAGCAGCAATACGAGAGTCAGCACAACCAAACAAGGTCGCATAAGGGAACTGTCCACTAACTAAATCATTGCGACGTTCTGCATCCTGATTAGGGTGTTCCACCCGACCGTGTACAAAACGCCAGTTCCCTTCAAGTAACCGTTCAAGAGCCTGCTGCGGAGTAAAAACTTGTTCATTACTGTTCATCATTCTTCTTTCCCGAACACTGATGCTGCTCCGTCTTACTGGATACCTGAAGATGACGTCGGTTCAGCAGTTTTTGTAGGGTTCTTCTCGTAAGCGATAACAGCTTGAGCTAATTGAATAATTTCGTCCTCGGAACTTTGTCCATTAAGAATGACGGTTGTTCCTGAAACAGTACCTACGTATGAAATTGTTGGTTCACCATCTTTAGGTGTGTACACGCGAACATCCCAGAGCACACCAGCGACCTCCTGCGTTCTTTGCACAGCAGCATTATTGACTCGCTGCGCAATCCACGTAGGGTTAGTATTTTCGGCTTGAATCAATTCAATGTACCCTGCTTGAGCAGTAAGCTGACCGGTGTTCCAGAAGCTAATACCATCTGCTTGGTGGCTCTTCCATCGGGCAAAGTTATAACGCCATCCGTCTAGCTCTGGTGCAGCCACAGGATAACCAGCCTCTTGAGAAGACAGATATGCAGTGGAATCTAAATCAACCTGTGGATTGTAATGATTCTTATTGGACGTTAAAGCAGGGGATAACCAGAGAATAGGAATCAGAATAAGAATCATCACCGCCATCGAAATAATCATATTTCGAGCCGGAGCATGAATACGTTGTGCCTGCTTCTGAGTAATGAGGGGAACTACCGGTTCAGAAGATTCTTCGGCAGAAACAGTGTCTTGAGATGAAGGATATTGTTCTGTGCTCACCTAACTATTTTCCCCTATCTTCCTCATAAAAAACCTCAAGACAACCTTATCCACTCAGAAAAACTCAGGTAATAGAGAGAAAAATTTAGCAATTTGAATCACAATAATCAGTATATGGAACTAAGCTTATAGAATGATGACGGAAAAAGGGAACCAGTCATGACGATGACGTAATGACTGACCTATGACCACATCTTGAGTACATATCATCTACCTCGAAGGTCAGGGCACATGTCAGAAAAGCTGGCGCAGAACGATACTTACCACACCGATCGAAACCTCGCACTAGAACTCGTGCGTGCAACCGAAGCTGCTGCTATAGCAAGTGGCCCATGGGTGGGAGCAGGAGACAAAAACCTTGCCGATGGTGCAGCCGTAGACGCTATGCGCTATCGACTATCTACCGTCAACTTCAGCGGCACTGTCGTTATCGGTGAAGGAGAAAAAGACCAAGCACCCATGCTTTTTAACGGCGAAAAAGTTGGCGAAGGAGTTGGAGCGTCCTTTGATATTGCCGTAGACCCCATCGACGGCACCCGACTAACCGCCCTTGGAATGGATAACGCGCTATCCGTTATTGCTGTTGCAGAAGCCGGCTCCATGTTCGACCCATCTGCCGTGTTCTATATGGAAAAACTCGTTGCTGGACCAGAGGCTGCAGAACTTGTCGATTTACGACTACCAGTTAAACAGAACCTTCACCTCACCGCAAAAGCGTTAGGTAAACCAGTTAGCCAGCTCACCGTCTGTGTACTTGACCGCCCCCGCCACGAAAAACTGATTCAAGAAATCCGTGACGCTGGTGCCCGTACCCGAATCATTCTTGATGGTGATGTCGCCGGTGCTATCGCCGCATGCCGTGAAGGAACCGGCGTAGACCTCATGATGGGAACTGGCGGAACACCAGAAGGAATCGTTGCTGCCTGTGCTATTAAATCTACCGGTGGAATCATTCAAGGACGGCTTGCTCCAATCGACGATGCAGAACGCGAAAAGGCCCTCGAAGCTGGACACGACCTTGACCGTGTACTGACAACAGACGACCTCGTCACCAGCGATAACTGCTTCTTTGCGGCAACAGGAATCACCGACGGAAAACTCCTTCGCGGTTTACGCTACAACGGAAACACTGTCACAACCCAATCACTGGTTATGCGTAGTAAATCAGGAACCGTGCGTATCATCGACGCAGAGCATAACTTAGAACGTTGGGAACGCATCCTTCAACGTAAAGCAAGCGTGCGCCGATAACCGTAATAGAAGGCTCTATGAGCAAAAAACTGCGGGTGGGTGGAAACCATACTATATTTCCACCCACCCGCAGTCTGTTAAGAAACTTTGAGCAGAATACTTCAGCGCAAGAGCCTAGGACTTTTGGCGAGCTGAACGAACCTCAGCAACTTTAGTCTTCAGCTGTTGAAGACCCTCACGAGCAGCGCGGATACCTTCGTAAGCACGGTAACCTACCGCAGAGACGGGTAAATCCCAAGTTCCAGGATACGCAACTGAACGTCCACCAAAAGACTTCTTAAACTCCGTAAAGCCTGCCCACTCGTGGTTTGGATCATCATTAGGAGCAATTCCGAACAAGTCAACGTATTTGAGACCTTTTTCTTTTGCATCCATAATCATCCACGAAACAAGAGGCTTATTAATGCGTAGCTTACGGTGCTCCCAAGAAGTTCCAGTATGCGCATAGGTACGTGTATCGTCAGAATCGTAGACGAAAGTTGCCCCAATAGCTTCGCCTTCAGCGGTTCTTACAATAATCAGGCGAGCAGCATCTTCTGGCATAAGAGTTTGAGCAACACGTTTAAGATAATCATCTTGCTGACGTTTAAACTGATTACGTTGCGCTGTCTGCTCTAGATATTTAGTAAGAATATCGATATCTTCAGGATTATGCGAGACCTCAAATGTAATACCCTTTTTATGGATGTTACGGTGCAAATTGCGGTTAGTAGACTGCATCTGTTGCAAGAGCTCGTCTTCAGATACATCTAAATCAATAATCTGAGTATGTCCGGGCTGAATCTGCCGTGGAGACAGTTTAAAACCGCGTGCAGACAAGAACGTCTCTGCCGAACGAGAACCCCAAATTGCTTCTTGCGTGGGCTCAACACGAATAAACCAGCATTTATTCTCGGCAGCAACCTTCTTCATATCTGCGATTGCCTCATCAAAAGCTTCCGCGCTATCGGCAACAGGCCCATAGGGGGAGTAGAGGTATCGTCCAGTTTTGCCACCTTCTAGCGTGGCAAGATAGCTCCACCCATCTCCGCTACCACGGAACACCTGGTGACCATTTGCTGTTTGGAACTTTGCCCAAATATCTGATTGCAGGATATTACTCATGGTTTTCAGCATACCGAACCATAGGCCTCTTTGCTCACTCTATACCAGCTGAGTTATCCCACATTTAATGAAGAATCAGAGAAAAGAACAATGAGGCCCCTCCAACATCCTGAAGAGAATCATTAGGGCGCATAAGGTTTATCACGCGGTAAATCTTCTACTGGTAATGCCTCTGCCGAATCATTTTCTTGCTGTTGGGTGCGTGATGAAACTTTAGCTCGAAGAGCTGTACCCTTATCTTGTGCGGAACGTTTGAGATTCTGTGCAAATTGTCTAATGTCAGCCTGAATCTGCTGTGCCTGATCATCAACGCCAGCACCTAAAATCCGTAAAGCAAGAAGACCAGCATTACGTGCACCATTGATAGATACCGTTGCTACCGGAACACCCGCTGGCATCTGCACAATAGACAGCAAAGAGTCCATTCCCTCAAGGTTTTTTAAACGTACTGGAACACCAATGACAGGCAACGGTGTAACAGAAGCTAACATTCCTGGAAGATGTGCAGCACCACCAGCTCCGGCAATAATGACGCGAATACCGCGCTCATGTGCACGGAGCCCGTATTCAATCATTTCTTCAGGCATGCGATGAGCCGAAACCACATCAGCTTCATATGCGATACCGAACTCCTCAAGGACAGCAGCAGCTTCTTCCATGACCGGCCAATCAGAGTCAGAACCCATAACGATACCAATAACTGGTTGGGTGTTCTCGTACGATGAGAGCATGATATTACTCCTTTGAAGAGGTGGGTGTCTCTAAACCTGTGCGGAAGAGACGAGATATTTTTTCGGCGGCTAGTTGTCGCTGAGATAATGATTGTTCAGTGCCGGTGATGTTAACATGGCCAATTTTTCGTCCGAAGCGGACGTCTTTACCGTAAAGATGTATTTTTGCTTGAGGCTCAAGCGCTAACGCCTGCGGGTAAAGCTCCCCAATATTCTCGTAAGTACCGCCGAGGATATTCTTCATCAGAGCATTAGATTCTGTCAGCTGTGTGTCTCCTAACGGAAGATTGAGCACCGCACGTAAATGTTGTTCAAACTGGCTAGTTTTTGATCCGTTTTGAGTCCAATGCCCAGTATTGTGCGGGCGCATTGCTAACTCGTTGATATAGAAACCCTCTGACGAATCTGGAACTTCAAATAACTCAACCGCCATAACACCCGTTACGTTAAGTTCACGGGCAAGAGTCTGCGCGGTATCGAGTATCTTTTGTGCTAGGTGCTCGGATAATGCTGGAGCTGGGGCAATGACTTCATCGCAAACGGAGTTGACCTGCCGTGATTCACTGATATCCCAAAGACGGATCTCTCCGCTGTCATTGCGTGCAACAAGAGCTGATAACTCCCGTGTGAAGGGAACTTTCTCTTCAACTAAGAGAGATGAAAAGGCGGTGTTGCTCTCAAGCTGAGAGAACCATTGCAAGACTTCTTCGCTGCGTGCTTGTTCTGGTGAACTAATGACCATAACGCCTTTGCCGTCATACCCACCGCGCGGAGTTTTGAGCACAATATCCCACTGATGTTTTTCTCCAAAACTCACAAGTTCTTCAAGGGTACGTATCTCAGCCCACGGTGGGTTAGCTAACCCTAGATGACGAACTGCCTGCCTCATCTGTAACTTGTCCTGGGCATAGATAAGAGCTCGAGGACGCGGCTGAACATTAACGCCCTCGTCGATAAGTTTCTCTAAGAGATGCGTCGGGACGTGCTCATGGTCGAAGGTTAATACATCAACGTTCCGCGCAAAATTGAGCAGTTGTGTGTAATCGGTGTAATCACCAACAGGTGCTTCGGGGATAGTCTGACGCGCACACGCGTTTTCGTCTTCTGCCATAACTTTGAGACGAAAACCTAATTCATGGGCGGGAGCTGCCATCATACGCGCTAACTGACCGCCACCAACAATGCCAACGATGGGAGAGTTCACACTCATAAGGCTACCTTCTTTTTCTGCAAGGAAGCGAAAAATGTCTTTTCATGAAATTCATTCGTGAACAAATGCCTAGAGCCAAGGGGAACATACCGCTTTTTCGTCATGATGAATACGATGGATTTCTTCTGTAACCCAGTGAACAGTCGGATCCCGTAGAATAACGGCTTTTGCCTGAGAAAGACAACATAGCACTTGTTGAAGGTAATTAGCGTTGAACATGGGAGGAGCACTAATGTCGTAGGCCTGTTCCGATAACGGTTCTTGCTGTGTGAGAACAATACTGTTTAGAAGCTGCTGATAGCTGGTATTCTCCCACGCTGTATCCGTAAGAGACGGCGTTGAAAGTCCATGGTAAACGTCGCCATAAGAACGAACAAGAGCGCAATAATCCATGGTGTCATCGGGTAGAACACCCATAAAGCGTGGGGCTAGAGGGCTTTTTTCCACGAGTAGACGGTATTCAGCAGAGCTCTTAGGAAGTTCGTCGATGTTGTCGGTACAAAAAATGTCTGCGCAGTCTTCTTCCTCCGGTACGAAATGCAAGTGTGCGCCAATACGAAGAGCCGCTAGCGCGATGATAATAGAACGCCAATGAGTGGTGGTGCTGATGTGTATTGGCTCTGAGCTATCGAGTTCACATTCTTCGCTGAGAAGGTTTGCTGTTTTGCTCACCCAATTTTCGAGAACTCGCCCAGAAAGTTCAATACGTTCGGAATGGTCGCTATACCAGATGAGAGCTGGGCTTTGACGTGCTTTGAGGGTGGTGAAAAATTTTTCAAAAGAATAGTTACGGGAAGGGTTTTGGGTGAGCATGCACATAACTTTAGCGAAAAACTCCTCAAAACATAATGTATATCACTTAACTTTTGAGATAAGAGCCATACTTTTTAGTCGATATGGAAAAACATCGCATAACACAGTAGGGTAGATACCACATTGAGGGCACAAAAGACGCTGTTTCAGTGAATAAAATATAAAAGTTTTTGCTCTCAGCTTGACTAAACCGGTATTACACGCGTGTAATTAGGTTCAAGGTTTATTGCACTTTTGATTTTGCTTCAGCATCGTTGCGAGCTATACAGTGTATGAGTGTCAATAAACCACGCCAATCAAGAATCAGCAGATTGGTCAATAGAAAACCTCCACGATATAGGGACACGGAAGGGACGAAAATGGGTCTGTATGCTCACCGCAACTACGGGAGCGAATCGCAATATAGCGGAACACAGCCCCAACGTTATACTATGCAATCCGCTCAATACCTTGAAGAACGAGCAAACGCTTTACTAGCTGCCGCCGACGCTAAAGAAAAAGCAAAACAGCCTCCACAGCAAAAAAAGAACCTTGACCCGTTCTCTGCAGAAGCGCTTTCCCTCTGGGAAGCTGCCGCTGGCCTATACAGCACTGAAGGCGACGACGGAGAACTCGCCTGGCAAGCAGACGCGCTCTGCGCACAAACAGACCCAGAAGCGTTCTTTCCTGAAAAAGGTGGCTCAACACGCGACGCAAAGCGCGTTTGTAATGAATGCCCCGTACGCGAAGCATGTCTAGAATATGCAATGGATAATGACGAACGCTTTGGCATCTGGGGTGGACTATCCGAGCGCGAACGTCGTCGTCTGCGTAAACAGACTATTTAGCAGAAAAGAGAAACGCTGTGATGGCACAAGTTCGCCTTTGTTCACGACAGACCTGCCAACGTGAAGCAATCTTCACACTGACCTATGCATACAGCCAATCAACGGCAGTTATCGGTCCGCTCTCAGCACACCGTGAACCACACGCCTACGACCTCTGCGAATTCCACGCAGAGAGACTCACCGCACCTCAAGGGTGGGACGTGATGCGTCTAGACAGTCCTGAAAACCACACTCAAGAACCTCAAAAAGCTGAAAACGCATACCCAACACTGCGTAGCGTACAAGACTAATCTTGCTGCTTTTATGAGTTTCGAACTTTACATATCAAATTACTTATCAGTAGACTGTTAACTTCGAGTGCAGTTTTAGCCTGCGCCACCACAACACACACAGACTCACCTCAACCCCAGCGCAAGATACCGCCACATAAAAATGGCGGATATTCACGCGCATAACTCTCGGTAAGTCTCTCACCGTCGTATGTTCTTCAGTAATCACAAATACAGTAACTAAGGTGGATAAACTTCGTGAGTCAAACACGACCAAACTCTTCTCGTGCCTTCACTCGACGCCCGTTCCTCAGTGCATCGGCGGCACTACTCGGAATCGCTACATTGAGTGCATGTGGAGCACCCAAAAATAATGCATCACAGGCAAATAGCTCAACCAACCCGACACCAAGCACGAGCCCCAGCCCCAAAAAATTTACAGGAACAGTAGAAGTCGTCCCTGTAGCAGATACTACTGAATACAACCCTACCCATCCGGTAACACTCACAGCCACCGGAGGAACACTCAACAAAGTTAACCTCAAAAATGAAGAGGGAGAATCCATCAACGGCGAATACAACGCAGAAAAAACCGTATGGACCTCCACCGAAAACCTCAACTTTAAAAATAAGTACACTATCAGTTGGACAGCCGAAGACCCAGAAGGTGGAAAAACTAGCGGAAGCTCAACCTTCTCCACAGTCTCCGCTGCATATGAGGCCGACGCAAACACTAACATCATCAACGAAGCCACCTACGGTGTCGGAATGCCTATCGAAATCAGATTCTCAGAACCTGTCATCGACAAAACAGCCATAGAAAAAGCTATTACCGTCACCACCGACAAAGAACAACCCGGAAAATTCCGCTGGTACTCCGACCAGATGGTACGCTATCGCCCAGAAAACTACTGGGCGCCAAACTCTACCGTCACAGTGAACATCGATATTCTCGGTATCGACTTCGGCCAAGGAATGATTGGCAACGGAAACATCAAGCGAACTTTCTATACCGGAAACAAACAGTATGCGTTAGCTGATAATGCCACCAAACTACTCACCATGTATGTTAATGATGAGCAAATATACCAAGCTCCCATCACTCTGGGCGATGCAGAATGGCCTTCCGTCACAGGGCAGCTCGTTATTATGGAGCAAGCTAGTAAATACTTCTTTGACTCCGCCTCACTAGGACTCAAAAAAGGCGATCCACACTACTACGAACCCTTCTGGGCTACAAACGTCTCACGTATCACCGCAGGGGGAGCCTTCGTCCACCAAGCCTTACCTAGCGCATACCCTTACATAGGAAACACCAACGTCTCCCACGGTTGCATCGGACTACTACCAGCAGATGCAAAATACTTCTTCGACACATTCCGTGTCGGCGACATCCTTGAAACTGTCAACACCGGATACCCCAACGCCGACCCTGATGACGGCTATGGAGACTGGAACATCCCCTTCGAACACTACGACGACGAATCATACGTCGGCAACTGGTAAAAAATACCTTATACATCAAGTCCCTCACCCCACACCGGTGAGGGACTTGATACTATCTGAGCTGACCTATACTTATTGCAAGTACAGCAAAAATAAGCGCGCACGA
Organism: Rothia sp. P6271; assembly: GCF_048512995.1. NCBI lineage: Bacteria > Bacillati > Actinomycetota > Actinomycetes > Micrococcales > Micrococcaceae > Rothia > Rothia sp. P6271. The sequence continues at coordinate 101,005 of NZ_JBLXXV010000005.1, forward strand.
GCAGGAGCTACAAAATGACAACCCCTCCGCAACGACGGAACGAATGGGCAAAACTATCCCCAGCTATCTCCCAAAAGGTAGCTAACGCCGAAGAACTACTCTCCGCTCGCAGGCAAGAAATCCAAGAAAAAAACAAAAACTCTAACACCTCCACACCCTGGTCAACAGAAAAACACCCAACACCAGCACCTCACACCAACCCCACCCCAACACCAGTACCTCACAACACCCAAGAACACACCGACCCACCCGTCACTCACACCACAAAAGAAACCACCACAACCGAACCCCCCACACAACACAACACCCAAGAACAACCACAACGCAACACCCGACGTGCAGCGCTCGCAGAAGAAAATCCAGAACAACAACAAAAACGCCTCAACACACGAGAAACCGCCGTCGAAGATAAACCCAAACTGCTCGCCCTACGAGCAACACTTATCGGGCTGAGCGTACCACTACTCACCTTCTTCCTCAGCCTCAAACTCGTAGCCTCCTCAACCTTCCTCTGGATTGAATACCACCGCACCGCATTCCCCAAAGACCGCTACGGATTCGACACACAAGACCGCCTAACCTACGGCAACTACGGGCTAGACTACATCTTCAACCTCGCACCAGCTAGCTACCTCAGCAGCATCAAAAACCTCGAAGGGAAAAAACTCTTCCTCGACAGCGAAGTGCAACACATGACGGACGTCAAACACCTCATGCTCACACTCACCGTTCTTGCCATCATGAGCATCATCAGCGCACTACTTTGCGCACGAACCCTGAGCCTTCGAGCACCAGGAATCATCCGCCGTAGCATCTGGTACGGAAACCTCTTCACTGCACTAATCCTCGCCGTGCTAGCCATTATCGCCATCACCGGATGGGACGTCTTCTTCACCCAATTCCACCACATCTTCTTCCCCCAAGGAAACTGGCAATTTAGAGAATCAGACACCCTCATCCGACTCTACCCACCACAATTTTGGGTTGACGCAGCACTCGTATTCTGCACCCTATGCCTGAGCACTATCGCCGCTCTAGCAGCCATAACCTGGCCCACCACATACCGCAAAATACAAGAAGAAAAACGCAAACAAGAACGCCAAGAACTCCGCCAAAAACTAGCTGGATAAACAACACCCCATGAACCAGAATCTCAGGGAGCAAGAGTGACAGCCCCACAAACACCCATAGCTTTAAAAAAAGGCTGGAAGCTAGAAGAACTGTATACCCGACTCCACGTCGCATACATTGCACTACCACGCTACGGCTGGATTGCCCCCACCCTTATCGTCATCCTTGCCGGAGCACTACGGTTCTGGAACCTTGCCCACCCCAACGCCATCGTCTTTGACGAAACCTACTACGTCAAAGACGGCTACTCCCTTCTCCATTACGGATACGAAAGAAACTGGTCAGAACACGCTAACGAAACATTCGTTGCCGGAACACCCACCGGAATACGAGACACCGCAGAATACGTCGTTCACCCGCCAGTTGGAAAATGGATGATTGCCTTCGGAATGGCACTCTTCGGAGACAACAACCCCTTCGGATGGCGTTTCGCAGCAGCACTCACCGGAACACTCAGCGTTGGGCTCATCGCCCTCGCCGGATGGCTCATCTTCCGATCTGTTACCGTCGCAAGCCTCAGCGCACTACTACTAGGTATCGACGGGCTAGCTATCGTCCAATCAAGACTTGCCCTACTCGATATCTTCCTCATGTTTTGGCTCCTTGCCACCTTCGTCTGCCTCCTCCTCGACAGAGAACAATCACACAGAAAACTCGCTCAAGCCTTACACCACAACGCCCAACAAAACGGGGGAGAACCCACCAACAAACTACTGCAATACGGACCTAAAATAGGCATCCGTCCATGGCGTATCCTCGCCGGAATCTGTGCAGGACTAGCCGTTGGCACAAAATGGAACGCACTATTCTTCATCGCAATATATGGTGTTATTACCGTCCTTTGGGACAACCGTGCACGCCAACTACTCGGTATCAAAAAATGGTGGATACGCGGTATCTTCGACGACGGGATACGAGCCTTCCTCTCCATCATCGGTATTGGACTCCTCACCTATATCAGCACCTGGTCAGGGTGGTTCCTCTCCGATAACGCCTACCACCGACACTGGGCAGAAAAACACCCAACAGAAGGACTGCTCTGGCTACCCCCAGCGCTACGCTCCCTCTGGGAATACCACGTCTCTGCGTACTCCTTCCACACCCACCTAGATACCCCCCACACCTACCAATCACCAGCATGGCAATGGCTCATTCTCGGACGCCCTACCTCGTACTACTACGAGTCCCTCCACCTCGGAGAAAACGGATGCCCAGTCGCTAAATGTTCAGAAGCAATCCTCAACATTGGAAACCCACTCATCTGGTGGTCTTTCATCGTCACCATGGCACTCACACTATTTATCATCATCCTCAAAAGAGACTGGAGATTCCTCACCCTCTGGGCAATCTTTGCTATCGGCTACTTCCCATGGTTTGCATACCCAGAACGAACCATGTTCTTCTTCTACGCACTATCTTTTGAACCCTACGCCATACTCTTACTTGCAGGGACACTAGGACTAGCACTAGGACGCCCCAACGACACCCCACAACGCAAGAAAAAAGGCCTGATTATCGTAGCCCTTTTCGTTATCACTGCACTACTCATCACCATTTTCTACCTCCCCATATGGACCGCCGAAATAATTCCCTACGAACACTGGCGCTGGAGAATGTGGTTCAACCGCTGGATATAAACTCAAATCTCTCATTACCATTGAAGACAAGGGCAACACCCCGATGACACATAACACCGAAACCAACACCGCAAAAACATCTGAACGTTCCGGAACTCTCATCCTCGGAGCGACACCCATCGGAAACCTCTCTGACACCACAGACCGGCTCAAACACTACCTACAAACAGCAGACCTCATCGCAGTAGAAGACACCAGAACCCTCCGCCGGCTACTCAGCGGACTAGGACTCCAAACCGACGCAAAAATCATTACCAACCACGACCACAACGAAACACAAAAAACCGAAGAAATCATCCACGCTGTACGCTCTGGAGAAACAGTCCTCCTCCTATCTGATGCAGGAATGCCCACCATCTCAGACCCCGGATACATCGCAGCCCAAGCCGTAGCAGCCGAAGGACTCCCCGTATCCGTCGCGCCTGGACCCTCCGCCGTACTTAGCGCTCTAGCAGTCTCTGGTCTTCCCAGCGGACGATTCACCTTCGAAGGGTTTCTTGCCCGTAAAGGAAGCGAACGCACCAAACGCCTCAACTCCTTAGCCACCGAAGAACGAACCATGATCTTCTACGAATCCCCACACCGCCTAGCAAAAACGCTACAAGACATGAGCGAAACCTTCGGCCCAGACCGACAAGCCGTTATCTGCCGAGAACTCACCAAACTCCACGAAGAAATCCTCCGCAACTCTCTTGCCGAACTGACAATATGGGCACAAAATACCACCATCCGCGGAGAAATCGCACTCGTAGTAGCAGGGGCAGAAACACCAGAAACACCAGAACCTGAAGGCCTCGTCGACCAAGTCCAAACACTCGTCGACCAAGGTATGCGACTCAAACAAGCCTGCGCACACATCGGAAAACAACACGGCCTCTCAACCAAAGAGCTATACAACGCCACCCTCGCCTCACGAAACTAACACCCCACAACCCCTATCTACTGTTGAAAAGAGACCCCAATGCGCACCTCAAAAACTCAACCTAACGATAGAGACTTCACCACCGAAGAACTCACACACTACGCCCAAAAACTCGGTATCCACCTCCCCACCGAAGAAACCCAACACAGCATCTTCACCAACACACCAGACCTAACAACAGGGCAAACACCACCAGCATACGAAAGCTCACACTACAACCTTCACAACGTCGAAACAGGAGAAGGCACCGGACGCAGATCAAATACCGGAACGAACGGAAGCACCCGCAACCTTGTCTTCCCTCCCGCGCCAGAACCCTTACCCGCACCTGTTATCGACAACCACACCCACATGGATCTACTCGATGGAAATGTCAACATTAGCGTTCGCGACGCCTTAGATACAGGAGAGGCTCTGGGCGTATCACATGTTGTTCAGGTGGGCTGTGACGTTGAGTCTTCTCTCTACTCATTAGCCGTAGCAAATATGGATACACGAGTGTTAGCTGCTGTCGCCTTGCACCCCAACGAGGCACCACGCCTACACCAACAGGGGAAGCTAGAAGAATCTTTAGCCATCATCGACCGTTTAGCTCAACAGACACGAGTCTGCGCCATCGGAGAGAGCGGACTAGATTACTTCCGAACGGAAGAAAACGGACGTTGCCCACAACACGAAAGTTTTCGAGAGCATATCCGTATCGCTAAAAAATACGGTAAAGCACTGCAAATACATGATAGAGACGCTCATGAGGACGTCGTACGTATCCTCCTAGAAGAAGGCGCACCCGAGAGAACTGTTTTTCATTGTTTTTCAGGTGATGAACATCTAGCTAAAATCTGCATGGAACAAGGATGGTATATGAGTTTTTCAGGAACCGTCACCTTCAAAAACTCTCATGGCATCCAAAAAGCACTAGAAATAGCAGACCCATCTCTCATACTGGTCGAAACAGACGCCCCCTTTTTGACACCTCACCCTTATCGTGGACGTCCTAACGCCTCTTATATGACGAACTATACGGTACGTTTCATGGCAGAACGCAGAGAATCTGAGCTTGAACAATTCTGCGAATTACTGACCCAAAACTCACATACTGTCTACGGCTCATGGGAAAACAAACTAAGATAAACCCTGCTATGAAATAGGGGGAATCCTGCCAACATTATGTTCTTCTTGGCATAGATTGCTAAGATAAACGGTGTGAACGAACAGCAACTATTAGGCCCTCAAGAGATTCGTGAACTTGCAGATACTCTTGGTATTCGCCCCACAAAAACTTTAGGACAGAACTTTGTGATTGACCCGAATACGATTCGTCGTATCGTGGCAGCAGCACATATTGACCCTCACGAAACTGTCCTTGAAGTCGGGCCTGGACTTGGGTCTCTAACCCTCGGCCTTCTAGACGCTGCCGCTGCTGTTGTTGCAGTTGAGATAGACCCTCCATTAGCACAACAACTCCCACACACAATAGAACGGTTCAGGCCAGAAAAGGCAGAAAATCTTAGCGTTATTCACAGCGACGCAATGAAGGTATACCAGCTTGAGCAAAACCCTACTGCACTGGTTGCAAATCTTCCCTATAACGTTGCTGTTCCTATCCTGATTCACTTGTTCACCCATATTTCTTCGTTACGTCATGCTCTGGTCATGGTTCAAGAAGAAGTTGCTCAACGTCTTGCTGCAGTGCCTGGCTCAAAAATTTATGGTGTGCCCTCGCTCAAAGCCAACTGGTTCTGTGAAGTCTCTCAGGCTGGAATTATCGGTAAGAATGTCTTTTGGCCTGCCCCTAAAATCAATTCTGGGTTAGTATCCTTTACTCGACGTGAACAACCTTTATCGGATGTTCGTCAAGAACTAGTTTTTTCTATCATCGATGCGGCATTTGCTCAACGTCGTAAGACTCTACGCGCTGCCTTGGGTGTTTGGGCCGGTTCACCGGCTCAAGCTGAAGAGATCCTTAACCATGCTGGGACTGATTCATCATTGCGTGGTGAGAAGCTTTCTATTCATGATTTTGTTCGTATCGCCGAATCAGCTCGCGATCTTGGCTATGACCACGGACTAATGACTCGCGGACAAGCTCACTAAGGGCAGAAGAGGTTAGAACCTATGAGTGCTTCCCAAACATCAGTTGTTGCTTATGGATACGGCAAAGTTAATATGTATTTTGCTGTAGGTGCCCCCGAAGCTAACGGCTATCATCCTGTTGCCAGCTTGTACGCTTCGACTTCATTAAAAGAAACTATTAGTATTCATAGCACTAAAAATGCCGGCATAACGCTCAGTGCAGAAGTTGCCTCTGAATCATTACTAGACCAAATGCAACGAGACAGGGTGTTCGACCTATCTGTTGTTCCTCTAGATTCTCGTAATCTTGCGTATCGTGCTGCTGAGGTCGTTATTCACGAACATGGGCTAGAAACACACGACATCGCCTTTCGTATTCACTTAGTGAAAGCTGTTCCTGTTGCTGGTGGTATGGGCGGTGGCTCAGCTGACGCTGCAGCAGCAATTCGCGCTGTAGATGAGTTTCTCCTCAAAAGTTCTATGACAACGTCATTACTATCTGATGGTACATACCATCGTATTGCGGCATCTCTAGGTGCTGACGTTCCTTTTGCCCTTCACTCAGGTATTGCTATTGGAAGTGGGGTAGGAGATCAGCTTCAACCGCTGGAGCTGCCTTCTACCGTGGAGCCTTTACCTGTTGTGCTGGTTTCTTCAGCCCAAGGCCTTTCTACACCAACCGTCTTTCATGAGTTGGACAGGGGCCGTACGCACGGAGACTATCCACCTGCAGAAGATGTTTTAGCGGTTCCCGACGGTCTTTTAGAAGCTTTGGTTGCTGATACAGCTCCTATTGCTCGTCTCTATGAAATTTCACGGTATATCCGTAACGATTTAGGGGCACCTGCCTGTACCTTAGCTCCAGAACTAACGAAGGTATTAGGAATCGAGTCCGAAGGACTGATTGCAAGTTTTGTATCAGGCTCTGGCCCCACCATTGTTTTGCTCATGGACTCGGCAGAAGAAGCTCAAAAACTTGCATCGTCTTTGCGAAGACGCGGCGGTTACGCTATCGCTGCATACATTCAATAACATAAAAATGGGGTGTACGAAAATTCTTAGTTTCGCACACCCCATTTAGGTTCTTACCGGTAGAACCTGCGAGGCAGGTCATACATGAAAGGAGCCACTTTATATGTCATCTTCCAAATGAAAAGACAGATAAGAGTCACCATAATAGAAATTCCCCAAGGCAAGAGAAGATCTTCTAGTTTGGAGAACTGTAGACCAAAGACTACCAGCGTAGCTCTTGCCACAAAGTCGAGGATAACCATATGTAAGGCGTAAACGGGTAAAGTTCTGAACCCTAAGTAACGTGTGAGTTTGTTAATGCCGTTGATTTTATCGATTTGGTCGCAGAGCCAAATGAACCACGCCAGTGCTATAGGGCCCACAAAGGCTTCAGCCCATGGGAAATAGGTACGGAAACCCCAGATTGCATAAACCATAAATGAGGCGAAGAAAACGGCAGTTAACATTATTCCCTGGAATACAGAAACTTTAGGAACAACGTTGAGTATTTTCGTTCCATACCACGCACCAATCATGAAATAGATGAGGTAATGGAGGCAGTGGTCCCAACCCCACGAACTAGTTTTGATGATGTCAGTCGCGTAGAGGAAATAAATCGTCAGTAGTATTGGGAACTGTATAGATTTAGGTATTTTAAGGGTAAGACGCCAATATGCGTAGAAAAGCATGAGTGCAAAAAAATACCACAATTCTGAATGAAGCATTAACGTGACTTTAGCCCAATGCAGAAGTTCGGTTGTGAGGTTGGTTTCTGCTCTAACCGAGACAAGAACGACCTGCATAAGAGCGTAAAAGAGACTCCATACAATGTAGAGATATCCTAAGCGTGCTACTCGATTAACCCAATATTTATCAGCTGGTTCGTAACTTTCTTATAAAGAAATATGCCTGAGACAAGGCACAGTGCTGGCATTCTGAAGAGAATAAGGAAATCATCAAAGAGTAGAATCCAACGTGGTACAAATAAGCCATATCATGTTGGATAAATAGAAGGACGTGACGGTATATCACGAAAAATACAGCTATTCCTCGTGTTGTATCAATCCATTGTGCTCGTGTTGTTTGGGGTTTTTTGATATCTGTGCAGAAGATACCTGTTGTGCGTGGGACATAATTCCTCGAAAACGGCGGTGAATAAAGCGAAATAAAAATATCTAGTTAAGGGGACGAATACTATCTAACTCTTGTTGATTCCATGAAGTCCATTGCAAGAATTTGCCGCGTTTCATCGGACCCTCAGCCGCAAACTTAATTCTTTCATCAGGTTTTCCTGAAGAGATATTTTCCCATACCTGTTGAATCTGTTCATCGCTAAGCTTGCTACCAGCTTCCCAATGTGGGGCAAACCATGAGAGGTCTTCACCTGTAAGCTTACTGCTTTCTGTCCCTTGGCGAACCTTACGCGCAATCTGCTGCACGCCTCGATACTGGACGTGGATAATGTCTAAGTCACAAGACTGTTTACCTAGACGGGCAACGTTATGATTGCCAGGCCAGATAACGGCTATTGGATGTGTTTTAAAAGCAACTTTTCCAGGGAAAGAATTCGCGGTATCCATGATCAGTTCTGTATTTTTGAGATCTTGTGGTGAATCAACAATTGGTACAGTGTGGTGAAAACGAGCATGAACAACAGAAGAATCTGTATTTTTCAGGAACGATTTAAGACTTGTCTGTGGAGCATACCAAAACTCATCAGCATCGAAGGGAATAAGCCATCGTGCGCCACGTTGCCATGCAATATGAGATAGCCACGTCATTTTTTCTGATTGAGTATGTTCAACAACGGTATCTCTATAAATAAATATTCGAGGATCGGTTGAGGCCTTTTCTTGAAGATATTCCCATGTGCCGTCGGTTGAAAGATTATCAGCGATAAGAATTTTATCTATTCCTTGAGCAAAAAAATGTTCGATAACTAGGGGAAGTACATCTAATTCATTTTTAACAACGCTTACCGCCCATAGCTCTTTTCTTTTAAAAGTTATAGGCGGCAAAGTGGAATGGCACTGCAGACCTTTAATAGCTTTGTACTGAGCTTTTATTTTTTCTTTGTTATTACGCTGTTTAAAGGAGTAACTTATTTGCCCTAACTCAGTGCGTAATGTGCTGAGAATTTTTTTCATATTTTCCCTTTGGTAAACGGTGATTAAAGTTCGTATCAAATGCGGATGTACTGAGTATAAACTACTCAAGAATTTCGGAGAGGTCGAGCCAACGTAGCTCCAGCTCTTCGATGGCAGCGTCAAGTTCACTGATTTCTTGCTGTAGTTTTCCTAACCCCGCAAAATCGGTAGGGTCGTGTTCTGCCATGATGGAAGAAATCCGTTCTTTTTCTGAACTGAGTTTAGACATCTTACGATCTATCTGGTTCATCTCTTTTTGAGCTGCACGAAGTTCTGCCCCAGAAATTTTGGATTGCCTTTCATCTTCTGCAGAATTTTTGTGGAGTGCGTATGCTCCAGAGCCGTTTCCAGCAGAGCTTCCGCCCTTTCCCACAGCAGAAAGATTCACGTATTCTTCAACCCCGCCGGGTAGATGGCGGAAGTTTCCATCAATAATGGCGTATTGCTGGTCGGTTACACGTTCCATAAGATATCTGTCGTGTGAGACAACAAGTAGTGTTCCTGGCCAGGTATCAAGTAGGTCTTCCATGGCTGCGAGCATGTCTGTATCAAGGTCGTTAGACGGTTCATCGAGGATGAGGACATTTGGCTCGTCTAAGAGAATGAGTAAAAGTTGTAAGCGTCTTTTCTGCCCACCTGATAAATCTTTAACAGGGGTAGATAACTGTGCTGTTGTGAATCCTAAACGTTCAAGAAGCTGCCCAGGCGTCATCTCTTTTCCATCGGCAACATAGGAGGTTTTTTTACGAGAGATTACTTCTGAAACTCTGTCATGTTCAACTTCTTTGAGTCCCTCTAGTTGCTGAGTAAGTGTAGCAATTTTAACGGTCTTTCCGTGCTTTACATTTCCGCTAACCGGTGTAACGGCACCCGTAACTAGTCCTAGAAGCGTTGATTTTCCGGCACCGTTGACACCGAGTATTCCGGTGCGTTCTCCTGGCGCAATGTGCCAAGTGATATTTTTGAGGACTTCTTTTTGTTGCTGTGGGTTTTCTGGTTCAGGGTAGCTGACAGAAACATTTTCGATATCGACAACGTCTTTTCCTAAACGTGAAACTGCCATCCGCGATAGTTCGATAGTGTTGCGTGGGGGAGGGACATCGGCAATAAGCTCGTTGGCTGCTTCAATACGGAATTTTGGTTTTGAGGTTCGTGCCGGTGCACCTCGTCTTAACCACGCAAGTTCTTTACGCATGAGGTTTTGACGTTTTGCTTCGGTAACTGCTGCTTGTCGGTCTCTTTCGACTCGTTGCAGGATATAAGCTGCGTAACCACCTTCAAATGGTTCGACGATTCCGTCATGCACTTCCCATGTGTCAGTGCATACTTCGTCAAGGAACCATCGGTCGTGTGTGACGGTGAGTAATCCACCAGCGTGTTTGGACCACCGATTTTTGAGGTGGTTTGCTAGCCACGTAATAGCTTCTACATCGAGATGGTTGGTTGGTTCGTCGAGCATGAGGACGTCCCAATCTCCAGCTAATAGTGCGGCTAGTGCGACACGCCGGCGTTGACCTCCTGAGAGAGAAGAGACATTAGCATCCCAATCAAGGTCATTGACGAGGCCGTTAATGACATCACGAATTTTAGGGTTTGATGCCCACTCGTATTCTGGAGTGTTGCCAACAATTGCTTCACCGACGGTGTGCTCATTGTTGAGAGTATCGGCTTGGGCAAGAAATCCGATGCGTGTTCCAGAACGGACGGTTACTTTCCCACTATCTGGTTGTAGTCGTCCTGCAAGAAGGGATAGCAAGGTTGACTTTCCGTCGCCGTTTTTGCCGACGATGCCGATACGGTGTCCCTCGTTAACGCCTACGGTGATACCTTCAAAAATAGTGCGTGTAGGAAACTCTAAATGGAGTGATTCTCCGCCAAGTAAATGTGCCACATATATAGCCTACATAGCTTGCGGTCTTTATGCTTCGCTTTAAGTAAATGCAGGAAGAGTGTTTTTAGTGTGAGTATTTTCTAAACGATGGGCAATACACTGTTTAGGGGACAGGTAATGATTAGTCGGTTGCGTTAAAGAAGTCTTGCTAAAATTAGACTCTGAGTCAAAATATCTTATTGGCACAAGAACGTATCTTAAGGAAATGAGGAGCATGGCGAAATTTGGCTTAGGTGCGCTGAAGAACCTCTTGGGGGGAAACAAACGGCGCAAGCATGAGGTTCCTTCACCTGTCACGCGTGAAGCTCCCAGCCCAGTTACGGAACAGATTTCTACTATCTCGGAGGAGACTCCTAAGATTTCGATTACTCCTGCCGCGCCTATTCCGCGAAAGGTTCCTGATAACGCAAAAAAGATTCTTTTTGTGTGTACCGGAAACATCGCGCGTAGTGCTTCTGCTCAGTATCTTGCGCAGTCTATGGTTCCTTCTGATTCGCCGTGGATTTTTGATAGTGCTGGAACTGGTGCTGTTGTTGGAAGCTCAGTCGCTTCACATATTGACAAAGAACTAGACCGTCGTGGAGTGCCGTATCTTGGGCATCAAGCAAAGCAGATTAATACCCGACTCTTGGCTGAGTCGGAATTAGTATTGGTGATGGAGCGTGCCCATCTTGACTGGATCGTGCAGGAATGGCCGCAATACCGTTCTAAAGTTCGTTTGTTGCGTGAGATGTCTCGCCTGCGTGAGGGCGCTGGACGTCGTTCAGACCCTATTTCCTATATGAAACAGCACGATAGCGAACCCCTCGCTAAAGACGATATCGCTGACCCCTATCGTCGTGGACCTAAAGCTGCAGAGAAAGCTGTGAAAGAAATCGAAAAATCTCTTGAAGTGATTATTGCGTGGCTAGGACACTAAGAATAATAAAAGTGGGATAAATCAAAGCGAGGGAATTTTGATATTCGCTCAGCTTTGGTATGATAGTGAATCGTCTGGTTGATTCAAGGTCTACAAACCGAGAAAATACTGACAATCCGCCATGGTGTAATAGGCAACACAGCGGCCTTTGGAGCCGTTATTCTAGGTTCGAGTCCTAGTGGCGGAGCAAGGTTAACTTCAGCTATATAGATAACTACATTGAAGTAACCGTTTCCCACCCTCGAGGAGTCCTAAACTGTGAATATCGCAGAAAAACTCGCCCCGTCCGCTGTTATTGTTCTAGCCGCTGGGGCTGGGACTCGCATGAAATCTGAGAAGCCGAAAGTCATGCACGGCATCGGAGGGCGTTCAATGGTAGAGCACGCAATTGCCGCGGCTCGTGAACTCAATCCTAAAAAATTAGCTGTTGTTGTTCGACATCAACGAGACCGCGTCACCGAACACGTTGTTGCGTTCGACAGTGACGTGCATATTGTAGATCAAGATGACATTCCTGGCACCGGTCGTGCTGTTGAAGTTGGTTTACTTGGTCTTGACGAACAAGGGGAAGTTTCTGGAACTGTTGTAGTTACTTACGGAGACGTTCCCCTTTTGCGTGCCCAGACACTGCAAGAGCTAATTGCTTTCCACGAAAAAGATCATAACGCGGTTACCGTTCTGACTGCGCACCTTGATGAGCCTGGTGCTTATGGGCGTATCGTCCGTAATCAGGCTGGTGAAGTTACCGCCATTGTCGAAGCGAAGGACGCTACCCCCGAACAGCTGGCTATCACCGAAATTAACTCGGGTATCTATGCTTTTGACGCTAAAGTTCTTCGTGAATCTCTTGCACAGGTAACAACCGATAATGCGCAAGGCGAAAAATATATTACAGATGTTCTTCACATCGCTCGTGAAGCAGGACATCGCACCGCCGCCCTTGCGATTGAAGATCGCTGGGAAGTTGAAGGTGCAAATGACCGTGTACAGCTAGCTCAGCTTGGACGAAAACTTAACGACCGTACCCTAGAGCTTCATATGCGTAACGGCGTCACTATCGTAGACATTCAAAATACATGGATTGACTCCACTGTAGAAATTGAGTCAGACGTTACCATTCTTCCTGGCACACAGCTACACGGTACAACGCGTATCGGAACTGGGTCCATTATCGGACCTGATTCCACCCTGACGGATGTTATTGTCGGTCAGCATGCTCAAGTGTCACGCACTCATGGCTCAGAAGCAACCATCGGCGATGATGCTACTGTTGGGCCTTTCGCATACCTTCGTCCCGGAACTGTTCTCGGCGAATCTGGTAAAATCGGCACATTCGTCGAAACCAAGAATGCAACCATCGGTAAAGGTTCAAAACTTCCTCACCTCTCATATGCCGGTGACGTCACCATCGGAGACCACTCCAATATCGGTGCCGCCTCTATTTTTGTCAATTACGACGGCGTCAATAAACACCGCTCAACTATCGGATCACATGTTCGCATGGGCTCAGATAACATGTATGTTGCTCCGGTTAATGTCGGCGACGGCGCGTATTCCGGCGCCGGAACAGTTATTCGACAGGATGTTCCTGCCGGTGCGCTAGCTGTTAACGTAGCTCCCCAGCGTAATATCGAAGGCTGGGTTGTCAAAAACCGCGCAGGTACGGAGGCGGCTGAAGCTGCTGAAGCTGCGGGTGCAGAAGCGAAAAACTCTTCCGAGGAGAGCAATAAATAAAATGACTGCAATTACTAATCCCGGCGAAAAGAAGATGGTTCTTGTTTCAGGACGAGCCCACCCCGAACTCGCCAAAGAAATTGCTCAAGAACTCGGATGTGAGGTTCTTCCTACTTCCGCATATACTTTTGCGAACGGTGAAACATACGTGCGCTATGAGGAATCTGTTCGTGGTGCAGATGCTTTTGTGATTCAGTCTCACCCTGCTCCTATCAATGAGTGGGTGATGGAACAGCTCATCATGATTGATTCCCTTAAACGTGCTTCTGCCCGTTCTATTACGGTCGTCTCACCTTTTTACCCCTACGCTCGTCAGGATAAAAAACATAAGGGACGTGAACCTATCTCTGCTCGTCTTGTTGCAGACCTATACAAAACTGCTGGTGCAGATCGTCTCATGAGCGTTGACTTGCACACAGCGCAGATTCAGGGATTCTTTGACGGACCTGTCGACCACCTCATGGCCATTCCACTTTTGGCGGAGCACGTACGAGAACAGGTTGAAGATATCAGCAACATCACTGTGGTATCTCCTGATACTGGACGAGTTCGAGTCGCTGAGCAGTGGGCAGAGCTTCTCGGCGGTGCACCTCTAGCTTTCGTCCACAAAACTCGTGATATCAATGTTCCTAATAAGGCTGTATCAAAAACAGTTGTCGGTAATGTTGAAGGCCGTACCTGTGTTCTAATCGACGACATGATTGACACCGGAGGAACCATTTCTGGCGCAGTGAAGGTGCTTACCGATAACGGCGCAAAAGATGTAATTATTGCGGCAACTCACCCCGTATTCTCTGATCCAGCAGTTGAGCGTCTCTCACAATCAGGTGCTTCTGAAGTGGTCGTGACTAATACCCTCCCTGTGGGAGAAGACCACCAATTCGAGAACCTCACAGTACTTTCTATTGCTCCGCTTCTTGCTCGAGCGATTAAGGAAGTATTCGACGAAGGATCAGTAACCAGTCTTTTTAACGGACGCTCAAACTAAATATTTGTTTCAAACGTAACCAATAACAGGGTAGGGGAGCTCAGACTCTTTTGCCCTGTTATTTGTTTTAGAATGTAGGAATTTGGCTAAGCCCTTATTTCGTGGCTAACTTTACAGTCTGAGCGTTCCTGTAATGTCGATAGCCCATTTATACTGAGTTATAGCCATATATAAGTAGGGAAACTTTTGGAAGGGGAAACCTTTCACAGGCTAAAATTTTATCTTTGACTGTTCTATTTGAGAACATCTACAAAATATAGGGGTAGGGAAAACCATACATGACGTATCGCACTAATCTTGTTTCGTTGACGGCTTTACGAGCGCCTGCGGCTTTTTTCGTATTTATCTACCACATTGTGCACACAACTAATTGGATGCGGACGAATTCTTTTACTTCTTTAGGATATATTGGAGTTTCTCTTTTCTTTGTCTTATCAGGGTTTGTTCTTACCTGGTCATATACTCCAGAACGGGGGTATCGTGATTTTTACTGGAGACGTTTTGCCCGTGTCTATCCTTTGCACATACTTTTCCTTTGTATAGCCTTAATTCTTCCAGCGGTATCTATCAACCGTGATCCAATAGGGCTCATCCCGAATATTTTCCTCGTTCAGGCTTGGATTCCACAATGGGATATTATTTTTGCTTTTAACGGTGTGAGCTGGTCTTTGAGCTGCGAATTTTTCTTTTATATGCTTGCCCCTATTATTTTTACGAAGATTGCGTATCAAGGAAACGAGAAAAAAGCTGGTTACCTACTCATCTCTTGGTACCTTCTAACTTCTGTTCTTGGAAGTTATATTTCTTCTCTCTCAAATTATGCAGATGTGGTCATCTATGCGAATCCTCTGTTCCGTTCCGGAGAATTTGCTCTCGGTATCTTCTTGGCATTGTTTGTGATGAAAATGAATTATTCCTCCCCTTCAGTGATTAGATTGCTAGTGCAGAACCGTAATGCACTAGGTATGTTCTTAGTCGTAATTTTATGCTTAACTTTAGGAATTATTTACTTACTTGCTTCATATTTTTCCGGAGGACAGTCAATAACAAGTTATTTGTTAGCACCCGTCTTTGCCCTTATCATAGGTGCATTTGCGATATCAGATATTGTCCACCAACAACAGCCCGATTACCGAACCTCAAAAATTACAAAACTTTTTGCCTATTTAGGTGAAATAAGTTTTGCATTCTACCTTGCTCACGAGCTTGTCATCGTTAACCTTTGGGCACTTCCATGGGTCCAATCACACGGAGGGGGAGGACTTCGTGGGCTAGTCTTAACGCTCATAGCTTTGACTCTATCTATCATCGTTGCAATGGCTGCGCATCATGTGGTAGAGAAACCCCTGCAAAGAATTATTACAACGTGGAGTAGAGGAAAACATTCTTTATGAAAAAAATATACCAACGTATGAGAATACTCTTCCCTGGGAAGAAATTTATTTTTCTCATGCTCAATGTCTTAGGCTTATTCCTCGTTGCCCTTTTCGATATGGTTGGCATTGCCGCGATTATGCCAATTATTCAACTTGCGACAGGTAGCGACATTACAGGGTATCTAGCGATTATCTCAGATATTTTAGGTAACCCTGGAAGGTCACAGCTTATCGTTTATCTGAGTATTATTCTTGTTTTTTCATTCATCTTTAAAGGTGTTGCATCTTTAGCTATTAAATGGTGGAGCTCCGGATTTATTGCACACCAGCAAACTGCAGCTTCTGTGAGCTTGTTGCACCGATATATGAACGAACCATATCTTGTGAACCGTCACCGAACAACCGCCGAAATTCTGCGCACTATCAATGACGCTACCGGTCAAGCATACGCAATATATTCTGGTGGTATTCTGGCGGCGTTAGGTGAGCTGTTCACTATCTTGGTCCTCATGGTTCTGCTACTTGCGGTGATGCCAGGAACTGCCTTAATCGCATTTGCCTACTTTGGGTTCTTCGCTTTTGTCTTGCAATATTTCTTGAAGAAAAAAAATACTGAGCAAGGCATTAAGATTATGGAATCCTCGGTGAGTGCCATGAACGCTGCTTTAGAATCAATCGTTGGATTCCGTGAAAACCGTATGCATGGGGTAACTGCACGTTACGTACATCGCTATCAAGATAAACGTCTGATTGCAGTAGAAGCCTCACGCCGAGGAACTTTCTATCAAGACCTCCCTAAATATATGTTAGAGGTTATCTTCATTGTCGGTATTGCCCTATTACTTGGTATTTTGACGAGCCAAAAGGGTTCTTCCTCAGCAGCGTTTTTAATACTTTTTGCTGGTGCTTGTGTTCGTGTCCTACCTAGCTTTACCCGACTCGTCGCGTCCGTTGGAAACGTCCGAGTAGGTTCAAAAGCTATTGAGATTATTGAAAAAGATTTAGAATCAATCTCAAAAAATGGGGAACTAACCTTAATCCACCAAGATCCCCCTATCGGATGTTTTGCCCGAGTAAATGAGTCAACTATTCCTGTTGCTTTAGAAGTCAAAAACCTTAACTTCAAATATCCTGACGGACATCAGAATGTTTTGAACAATATCAACCTTACTGTCCCTCAAGGAACCTCCATTGCCTTTGTCGGAGGTTCGGGTTCTGGCAAAACTACTCTTGTCGATATTATTCTGGGGCTTATTGAACCTGACCAAGGTGACGTCTTGTGTAACGGAAAATCTACTCGTGAAAATCCTGAAGAATGGTTCTCTCGAGTAGGGTACGTTCCCCAGAGCGTGTTTTTAGGTGACTCAACGATTAAAGAAGCTATCGCTTTCGGCCTACGAGAAGAAGAAATTGACATTGACCGTGTCTGGGAATGCATCCGTATCGCAGAGCTAGAAGACGTTATCAACTCTATGGAGCACGGCATTGACCAAATGATTGGTGAACACGGAGCACGTCTTTCTGGTGGGCAACGACAACGTCTAGGTATTGCGCGGGCTATGTATCGTCGTCCCTCTTTGCTCGTTCTTGATGAAGCAACATCGGCTTTAGACAATGAGACTGAACATCGCATTACTCAAACGATTAATCGAATTGCGCAAGAGATTACCGTCATTATTGTGGCCCACCGTCTTTCAACGGTAAGAAACGTCAACCAGCTAGTGTTCTTATCTCAAGGCGAGGTCAAGAGCGTTGGCACTTTCGAAGAAGTGCAAATCAATAATCCTGAATTTGCTAATCTCGTAAAATTGGGACAACTAGGATAACCTCATTCCCCTAGTACGAACAGTTAAAGCGATGGGTGGAAAACAACTTAATTTGTTTTCCACCCATCGCTTTAACTGTTAACTAAGGAGTTTTGATATCTCAGACCATCTTTGTGGAGTTTTTACGCTTAGCGTAGCCAGCTCACCTTTTGGTCTCCACGCAACAACTTCAGGTACTTCTTGACCTGTTACTAGCTTGTTCCATAACTCTTCTAACTCTGCATCGCTGGATTCTCCGAGAACTCGCCAATGGTATCCAAGCTCTTGAGGCAGGTTAGTTAGTTCTAGACTACGAGCCCCTTGCCGAATTTTACGAGTAAATTGTTCTAAAGAACGCCACGGACGATGAACAATCATGAGTTTTTTTGTTTCTGGAACACCTGGACGAAGAACAGCATGATTACCCATCTGAACAACACTGTATTTTGTAGGTTTAAAAGCAACTTTAACGTCATGGTGCGCTTGCGTATCAATGAGCCATGTTCCGTCAGGTTGAGGAAATTGATTATGGATGCTTGCTTGCATAATGCCAGAACTATGGGCACATCGTTGTAATACTTCTGCTAAGGTTCCGTCTGTTCCATACCAGAACTCATCTGCATCAAAGGGAACAACCCATTGTGCACCATGAGCTAACGCAAGGTCACTGAGAACAGTCATTTTTGCTGACTGATAATATGCGGGTTCGTGGTCTCGACCAACAATAAGAGGATACCTTTGAGATAGTTCTTGGAGCAGTTCATACGTAGAATCGGTAGAAAGATTATCAACAACGAGTATTTGGTTGATTCCTTGAGCATAGAGGTGCTCAATAGAATCGACAATAACGTCTTGTTCATTTTTGACCATGGCTACTGCCCATATACCAGAGGTGTAGGGGAGCGCTGGTAGCTCAAAGCGCTTTTGGATGTTCTGTAACTGCTGTGCAAACTCTGAGTCTTGTCTTAACCGACGTGCCTGACGAATTTTCTGAACATCAGTACGAGCTAAAAAAGCACGATGCTTGAGTTGCTGTAAGAGATGTTTGATATGGGACATGTGTTTATCTTTCGCTTTCTAACCAACTACGATACCCGTCGGTTGGGGCAACCGAAATCCATGATTGCTGGTGCTGAAAAGGGGGCTGAGAGTGGATCTGGCGAAGACTTTGTTCTAACTCATGCACATTTGGTGCCCAGACTTGGGCTTTTTGTCGTACTGTAGCGATATAAGCACCCCAATAACCAAAGGTCGTGTTGGTCAGGATAAGGTAACGTGATACTGATAATGCAGCGAAGTCCCCGAACATTCCATAACCTATTTTTTCAAATTGTGTTGGTGCAATATCTTTAAGGAATCCGAGGTTTTCGGCGCACCATTGAGTGTCATCACTGGTGACAAGAATATTACTTGGGGTATGAACTTTGAGCATTTGTTGTGTCGCTTCATGAAGATAGGCAACGGTGTCAATCCCAAAGTTTTTATGGATATGAGGGTGTGAATAATAGTCTCCTCTGCGCACGTTAATAACGAGGGTGTCTTCTCCTACATATTTTTGTGCGTGAGCAATTTTTTGTTGAAAGCTCTCAGAAGAGAGCAGGACTTCTTGGATAAAACGTTGTATCTGTTCCTCGGTAAATTGTTCGCGGATGCGTTGATGCATTCCTGTCTCACGAAGTGAACGAAAACGTATTTTTTGAGCGTCAAGAGTGAAATCTTTAAGGAGGGGGAACTCTTCTAACCAAACATCCATACCTGGCATCTGTACGACGTAGACGTCATTGCCTGTCTCTTGACGTTCAGCATGGGCTTTCATCCATTCGTAGAGCCAATTCCCTCCACGCGCAATACGGGGTATTAAATACACCTTTTCTGGCCCAACTCGCACGACGCTAATGCATTTAGCTATTACTTGTCGTGCACGATACTTCACAAAGTTTTGAGCTTTTGCTAAACCAGTATTGCGCTTTGTGTAGGAACTAATACGTTCATTCTCTTCTTCTGCAGACAAAAGAAACCCCTATATGTTTGGAAATGACGAGTGTGGTAGAGGTTGATCTTCAAACTCAACGGAGTGGAAGTCTCTAATAGAAATCATAACGAGATTTTTCTGTCACCTTAGTTCTGTTAGGAGATAAATTGAGAACTCCATGAATATGTTTCATCATACGATTTTCATGAGGAATTTCTCGTTAGAGGATAGACTGTCGTACTTCTTTTCTAGGCTAGTATGAACTAAGAAAGAAATGAAATAGTTAGAGCTAGGAAATACGTGAATAAAACTACCTCCGTATCAGTAGTTATTCCCTTCTACGGCGATTCTTCCGATACGATGCCTCTTATCGAGCAGCTACAATCTCAAGAGCTTTCTAGTCCCTTAGAGATTATTGTTTCAGATGATTGTTCCCCTACACCATTTCCTGATTTAGAGGGCGTTACCGTCGTTCGTCGTGAGCTCAACGGTGGTTTTGGCAAAGCTGTTAATTCTGGTATTGAGGTTGCCCAATCTGATTGGGTTTTTGTTCTTAACAGCGATTTAACGATTGGGCCAACTTTTATTGCAGATATGCTCGCCCAAAAGGAACATTCTGGGGTAGGTGTATATAGCCCGCAGGTTGTCGACCACGATGGAAAAGGTCAGTGGGTAGGACGAAAATTCCCGACTGTTTTCCATCACGCTTTTGAATGGTTTACACCTCTTGCCCGTTTTAAGGGGACTACCTGGTGGCATCGCCTGGTAGGGCACGATACTCGGTGTGTTACCGGAAAGACTGTTCACACTGATTGGGTGGTGGGTGCGTGCATGCTCCTGCCTGTTGAACCATTCCGTGCTATCGGGGGATTCGACCCTCGTTTTTATATGAATAGTGAAGAAGTCGATTTGCAGAAACGTTTAACCGAAAATGGCGTACCATCTATTTTTGCCGGAGAAGTGAGCGTTGAACATGTCGGCGGTGGCTCTTCTGCTGACGATAAACGTATTGGTTGGCTGGTTGACTCTCGATTTATATATGCAGAAAAATGGGGCTTTAAAAAACAACTTCACCGTTCCCTAACTGCTGTTAGCTACGCTAATTTTCTCGTCAACATTGTGCGTTCTTTACGAAATAAGGATGTTCATGCGCAAAGTATTCTTTCTAAAGAACTCAGTTATCTGAAAGGCCATTAGAAGATGAATATTGCTCAAAAGATTATTGAGTCTGTCCCCTCTGTTCGCTGGCATGTATCTGCTGTTCTTTCAAAGACTCTTTACGCCAAAGGATTCAAAAAATTTGGTCATGGCAGCACTATTATCTCGCCTCTAAAAATGCGTGGTGTTGATTCCATTTGTATTGGTGAAAACGTCACTATCTATGAGGGCAGCTGGTTGCAAGCCGAATCTGGTGGGACTTTATCCATCGGCTCAGGAACATATATCGGGCATCGAACGCACCTTCATGCTGTTAAACCAGTATCAATTGGTGAAAAATGCGTTATTGCCGATAACGTCATGATCAACTCTGGAGAACACAGCCGTGAGGATCTATCTCAGATTGTCTCTCGTGGTGAAATTAGGGTTGGAAATCAAGTCTTCATCGGACAGAACGCGGTAGTGCTAGCTGGCGTCACAATCGGTGATGGTGCCACTATTGGTGCCGGTGCTGTTGTGACAAAAGATGTTCCTGCTAGGGCAGTGGTTGCCGGTGTTCCTGCTAAACCTCTAAACTAATTAAAAATACTCGTATCTTATCTATATAAAATTTTAGGGAAACATGAAAATTCTACTAACTGGCGGAGTCGGCTTTATCGGTCTGAAAACTGCAAAAAAACTTGTTGAACAAGGACATGAAGTTGTTGCGCTCGATAGCTTGTTAGAGCAAGTGCATCAAGATATCGAATCAGAAAAAGCGCAGTTCCCTGGAAAGATTATTGTTGGTGATGTGGCGCTTCCCGAAACATGGGAGAACCTTGAAGGTGCTGATGCCATTATTCACCTTGCGGCTGAGACCGGAACAGCTCAGTCTATGTACGAAACTGAGCGTTACCGTAGCGTGAACGTTGACGGTACCCGATATGCAGCAGAATATGCCGTTAAATGGAACGCTCCTCTTGTTTCGCTGAGCTCACGAGCTGTTTATGGAGAAGGTTCTGCCAAGCGTGCAACTAAAGAGTCAGATCCTCACCAACCATTGTCTGTATATGGTGAAACTAAATCTGAGGGTGAAGATATCGTCCGTGAGGTAGTTGCTGGCAAAGTGCCGGCAACTATCGTCCGCCCACAGAACGTTATCGGTCCGGGACAAGCCCTCCATAACCCCTATACCGGCGTATTGGCGGCTTTTCTTGCGCGCCTTCGTGAAGGTAAGAACCTTTCTGTGTATGGGGATGGTACTCAAACCCGTGACTTTATCCATGTAGAAGATGTCGCAGATATTCTGATTTGGGCGTTAACAAACCTCCCTGCGCTTGACGAATCTCCCCGTATTATTAACGCTGGTTCAGGTGAGCGTATTACCTTAGACCAACTAGCTCAGTATTCTATTGACGCTGTTCCTGGCGGTTCTGAAGCGATAATCGAACACGTAGATATCAAACGAGCTGGCGATATTGACCATGCTCTTGCTGATATGTCTTATGCGTATTCTTTGGGCGCACCTCAGGCGCGTTGGAGTGCACGTGAAGCAATCGCTGACTTTATTCAGAAGTCTTGGAAAGCTCCTGGTGCAGATAGCTCTGCATGGGAGACTGCTCTAGAAGAACTCACTGAGCGGGGTCTTGCAGAGCATAATGACTAAACCGAAATTACTCTTAGTTTCTCCTGGGTTCCATGGTTATTGGATGACAATTCGAGATTCTATCGTCCGCCTAGGCTATGAAGTTGTCACCCACGTTTATGATGCTCCTGGAAATATTCAAGAACGTATTACGAATAAAATCTTGCATGATCTTCCTGAACGTTTTCGTCCAGAGAATCTAGAGCATCAGGTTACGGAGAAAGCTATTGCTGTTTTCTCGGAGCAAAAACCAGACATTGTCTTGGTTGTCAAAGGTGACCAGCTTGGCCACCGTTGGTGGGAGACTCTTGAACGTTCAGGGGTTCGTTATGGTACCTGGATGTATGATGAGCTTCGTCGTATGCGTTATACAGATGAGTTACTTCACCACATCGGTCCTATCGCAAGTTATAGTCCTGCCGACGTACAAGACCTAAAATCTCGTGGTTTTGATGCTATTGATGTTCCTTTAGCTTATGACTCACACATGAAGATTGCGCCTTCAAAGGAAACACATATTAGTTTTGTCGGTGCTCGCTATGAGGGTCGTGAACGTATGCTTAAGGTTCTTTATCAGGCAGGTATTCCAGTTCGAGCTTATGGTAAACAATGGTCACGTCACTGGTGGGATGTAGCACGAACTCGTCAGTTTAAAGACCCCGGTTTGCCGACTGGTCGCGATTTAGATCGTTCTCAGGCATACGGTGTGATGGCGGCGTCACCCGGAACACTCAACATTCATGGAGACCAAGACGGCTTTACGATGCGCACCTTTGAGGCTTCTGGTGTTGGGGGTCTACAAATTATTGATCGTGATGATGTCACTCGATACTATGAGCCAGGGACTGAAGTGTTGACGTATTCTTCTACCGCGGAGCTCATTGAGTTATGCCGACGTATCGTTGCTGACCCACAGTGGGCTCAGAAAATTCGTGAGGCAGGGAAACGCCGTACGTTAGCAGAACATACATTTGATGAGCGCGTCAAAGTCTTGGAGACTTTATGGCTTTAAAATTTCCTCGCGATTTGTCTGCTTGGCAACAATGGCAAGCTAACTCTAAACCAGAACAACGAGTAAAAAACCTACTTCGTAAGCTGAAGGGACGTCAAGAACAAAACATCGTATCCTGCGCTGTTTCAGGTGTTCTGCATATGAATCATCCTGAACCTGAGCTCTTGATTGTTCTTGAATCGACTTCTCCTACTTCGGTTGTTTCTTTGCTGCGCCCTGTGGAATATCTGAAGAATCCTCGTGTAGCAGTGATAGCTCCTATGAACGTTGAAGAGTTCCTTCCATCTGGCTCGTGGCGGGTTCAAGAACTAGATACTGATGCTCTCACACGACAACGTGGCGTTAAGGTTGTTTTAGCGGCAGGGCATTACCTTCCCCTAGGTGCTGCCATATATCGTAATGCTCAGAAGATGGGCTGGGAGTTTATCGTTGTTCAGCACGGATTGATGACGCCTTTTGCCCCTCCACTTCCAGAAAACTCAACTCTATTAGCTTTTAGTGATGCTGATGGTGATTTTTGGCGCTCGGGAAGAGAAGATATTACTGTTCATACAGTAGGCTCTCAACTATTTTATGAAGCAGCGCAGAAACCAAAAGTTGATATTGAGAGTATTGATTCTACTCCGGTGTTTTTAGGGCAGATGCATGGCGCTGAGCTACCGCGTTTATCTTTTGCTCGGGCTGGGTATAAATTCTGTCTAAATCACGGTGCAATCTATCGCCCACATCCTTCGGAAAAGGATAAACTGTCTTTAATAACTCATAAATTATGGGGACAACGAGGAATAACTGTGGACACGTCCGCAATCCCTCTTAATGAGATGACTCATCCAGTCGTTTCAATCTTCTCGACGGGAGTCTTAGAAGCTGCTATTCGAGGTATTCCTTCTTGGGTGTATCACCCTAAACCAGAACCATGGCTTATTGAGTTTTGGGAACGGTACGGCATGAATCGTTGGGGCGATTCTCCCACTGAACCTCCGGTTCAACCGCGTACTGTACCCGCTGATACTATCGCTCGCATCATCGCAGAAAAATTGGAGAAATAATGCGCATTCTATGCGTTATTCCTGTGCGCGGAGGTTCTAAGGGAATCCCTCGGAAGAACCTCAAACTCATCGCAGGTAAACCTCTGGTTGCATGGACTATTGAACAAGCTCTTGAAGCAAAAGAAGCTCTGGCACCAGAACACATTATGGACGTCATCGTTTCAACAGACGACCACGAACTCGCAGATATCGCTCGTGAATATGGGGCTGAAGTTCCTTTTATGCGTCCTGCTCATTTAGCGGAAGATACTACGGCTACTGAGCCTGTTATCGAGCACGCTATCGAGTTTGTCGAAGAGCAGGGACGACGCCCTGACGCTGTGATGCTTTTACAAGCAACGAGCCCTGTTCGTTTACCTGGCACTCTTGAACGTGCCGTCCGTCAATTTGCTAGCTCTGATTCTGACTCTATGGTGGGAGTCATTCCTATCGGTCCTTTCATTTGGACTGCTACAGAACCACCGCAAGCTCAATATGAGGTGATGGCTCGTCCCCGCCGTCAAGAACTGACCCGCGAAACCTACCGTTACCGTGAAAACGGCTCAATGTATATCACGGCCACCGAAATTTACGAAAAGTACCATAACCGTCTTGCCGAGAACATTGAGCTTTTCTTACTCGACGAGGTAGAAGGTGTTGACATTGACGCACCTATTGACTTTGCTGTAGCCGAATACCAGCTCAACGAGATTCTTAAGACCCATAACGAAAGTAGCTCCTCATGATTATCGAACGTAATACCACCCCCTATGTAGTGTTTTCTGAGGATCCCGTTCTCACCGCTCTACAAAAAATTTCTGCAAACCAACAGCGCATCATCTTTCTTGTAAACGAGTCCGGCGTGCTTCAAGGCGCTCTGTCTGACGGAGATTTCCGTCGCTGGTTGATCGCTCATCCCACCGAATCTCTGGAAACTTCTGCCCTTGAGGTTGCGAATAAGAACGTTCACAGTGTGCCCTTTGGCACCGATACTGCAGCTCTCAAGGCAGAATTCGCTAAAGGTATCTCCCATCTTCCACTCGTCGATGAGCGAGGACACCTTATCGCTATCGCTATGAATGAACAGGATGTTCTTCGTATCGGTAAACATGAGATTACCCAAGACAGCCCAGCATTCATCATCGCAGAAATTGGAAACAACCACCAAGGTGATGTCGATTTAGCAAAGCGTCTTGTTGACCTTGCAGTAGAAACCGGCGCAGACGCTGTGAAATTCCAGCTACGTGATATGGATGCGCTATACCGTCAAGCAGGTTCTCAATCTGCAGGTGAAGACCTCGGCGTACAATATACCCTTGACCTGCTCTCACGTTTCTCATTGTCTGTTGACCAGATGTACGAAGTCTTTGACCACGTCAAAGAACACAATATGGACATTATGTGCACCCCTTGGGACGCACCTTCTGTTCAGGCTCTTGTCGATTACGGTATCCAAGGCATGAAGATTGCTTCTGCCGACCTCACAAACCATGAGCTGCTTGAAGACGTTGCTTCTCGTGGTCTACCCATGCTGGTTTCTACCGGTATGAGCCGTGAAGAAGAAATTCGTGAGTCGGTCAAACTCCTACAGAATCGTGGAGCTTCGTACGCTCTTTTACAATGCCAGTCTGCGTACCCGGCACCGTTCAAAGACGTCAACCTTGCATATATGGATCGTCTTGCTGAAATTGGGCAGTGTCTCGTCGGCTACTCCGGACACGAACGCGGGTATCACGTTCCGGTCGCTGCTGTAGCACGCGGAGCAAAAATTATTGAAAAGCACTTCACTATTGATAAAACTCTTGAAGGCAACGACCACACCGTCTCGTTGCTTCCAGAAGAATTCACTGCAATGGTGACTCAAATCCGTGAAGTAGAAGAAGCTATCGGAACAGCAGCTCCTCGTGAAGTCTCTACCGGTGAGCTTATGAACCGCGTTAACTTGGCAAAATCATTGGTCGCAACTCGTGATATTGCCAAAGGTGAGGTTGTTTCAGAAGCTGATGTTGCTGTTAAATCTCCTGGCCGTGGTCTCCAGCCGAACTGCTTGCCGCAACTTGTCGGACGTACTATGCAACGTGACGTTGAAGCAGGCTCTTTCTTCTTTGAAGGGGATCTTAAAGATGACCTTGTAACTCGTCGAGACTTCACTTTTGACCGTCCTTGGGGTCTTCCTGTCCGTTACCACGACTACAAGCCCCTCATCGAAGACTCGAAGCCTGATTTTCTTGAGTTCCATTTCTCTTATAAAGACCTTGAAATCAACATCGACGATGTCTTTGACCAGAAGCTTCCCATGAGCTTTACAACTCACTTGCCAGACCTCTTTGCTGGTGATTTCTTAGTAGACCTCGCCTCCCGTGACCAAGATATTTGGGAGCGTTCCATCGCTGAGGTTCAACGCACCATCGATATTACTCGTGACCTTACCCGTTACTTCACCGTAGATGATGACCCTGTCATGGTCGTGACTATGGGTGGTTTTACTAAGGACGGACATATCCCTGCTTCTGCACGCGCTGATAAGTATGAGCGTATTGGTGAGGCTCTTGGCAAACTAGATACTTCTGGGGTTCGTATCGCGGCGCAAACTCTGCCGCCTTATCCTTGGTTGATGGGCGGGCAGCAATACCATAACCTCTTCCTTGACCCTCAAGACACCGCAGAGTTCTCAGATACGTATAACACTGCGCTATGCCTCGATATCTCACACACCATGTTGGCTGCAAACTTCTTGAAGATTCCGCTGTCTGAAGCGGTAGAGCTTTTGGCACCACGCTCTATCCATTTGCATTTGGTTGATGGCAAAGGTGTCGACGGTGAAGGCGTTCAAGTGGGTGAAGGTGATGTTGACTGGGCAGCTCTCGGTAAACAGCTTCGTGAGTTGACTCCTCAGTCGTCCTTTATTCCAGAAATTTGGCAGGGCCATATTAACAACGGTGAAGGATTCTTTACCGCTCTAGATCGGCTTGAAAAGTGGCTCTAAAAGACACATCCCAGTTGCCGGTTGCTCTCTGGGCAATTCCGGTTCCTGAATTTGGTGGAGTAGCCCGGCACGTTGTAGATTCTGCACGTGCCGGGCTACCCGGCTATCAGCTGATTGTCCTTGCACCTGAAGGTGAACTCACCCGTCAGCTTCAAAAGCAAGGAACTGAGGTTATTACCGCACAGTATGGCCCTGACTACGGTTTTGCTACCTCTTTTAAATCTTTGTTAGCAGCAATAAAACAGGTTCAGCCTCGTATCCTTCACTCACATCTTGCATACTCTGATGTTGTGGCATGTGCTGTGATTCAGAGTCTTAAATTGCAATCTTTGGTGAAGAAAAGCGTTCGTGTACCGTCTTTAGTGACAACCGAGCATGGTATTGCTGGTAACGATGAGGTATATCATGGGAGCTCGTGGCGCTCTCGTTTAATGGCAGGAATCCATCGTGTTCGCTTGGCTGGTACAGATGCTGCGATTGCGGTGTCCCGTTCGACGGCTGAACAGATGCGCCGTAAATGGGGTGCGTCTAGTGCGAACGTCGTTCTGAACGGTGTTCACGGTACTGATCTTTTGAAGCAGTTAGAAAGCTATCGTACGGAGCGAACATCTCAAAATATAAAAGTGCTTTCTCTTTCTCGTCTTTCTTCAGAGAAAGGTCTTGACGTACTGCTTGAAGCGTTTGCTCATTTTTCTGAACATAACACTGATGCTTATTTAACTATTGCTGGTAGCGGCCCATTACGTGAGGTATTAGAAGATCAGGCACGAATCCTTGGAATTGAGACGAAAGTCCATTTCCCAGGGTTCGTGGATTCTGTCCAAGCCATGGCAGAACACGATATTCTAGTTCAGCTATCAGTATGGGAAAATCTTTCATATACACTTATTGACGCTCATATTGCTGGAATGAAAACTATCGCCACCGATGTTGGCGGAAACAGCGAGATTGTTGTCGCTGAAGATCTTGTTCCTGCTATTACTAAAGATAACCGTGAAGACGTCATCAAGCTTGTTGCCCAAAAACTTACTCAAAAAGCACACGCTGAAAAACCCTCTCAACAGCAGTGGGTTAGTGCAGAAGAAATGACAGCTAATATCGTGAACATCTATCAGAAAGTGAGTTCCTCATGAGTGCAGCTTCCCTCTCTGAACGTATGAACGGTGCTCTTACTGCCGAAGCAAAACATCTCAAAGAGAGTGTTGGCAGCATTGTCATGTCGGATTTCATTTATGGCTTGTTTATTTTTGTTTTGGGAGTAACGTATTTTGGTATTCCTCTAGGGACTATTGTCTCTGTTGTTCTTGTCGCTCATGCTTCAATGCGTAAATCGCATTATGAAGATCCTAGGGTTAATCTATTTATCGCTATCATTGTCTTAGCTGTTGCTTATAGTGCTATAAGCTCTGTAGCCTTTGGTATTTCGACAGTAGATGAGACTTTACGAAGAACTTTCCGTATTTCTATTGTGATTTTTTTGGCGCTTTTTATCGGTGATAAAAGGATTGACGCCCGTTCACTAGTGTTTGGTATTGCGACGGGTATGTTATTCAATGCAGGGGCATATTATGCAGGTATTGCGCCGGATGCCTATACCGGATTTTTAACCGGATGGCTTGGTGATAAGAACGTTTCCGGGCTTTGGTACGCTTTTATTGGTTTGCTCTTTTTTACGTACCTCGATGATAAGAAGAAAAAACTGTTGGCTTTTATACTCTTTAGTGTTTTACTTTGGGAAACCGGATCACGTACCTCTCTTGCTGGGTATATGTTTGCACTTTTATGGCTGACCTTTGGCAAAAAAATTGGTCTTTTCGCAAAATCTGTCTTAGCTATATTTATCGTATGGGCGGTGGACTACCTGACAGAAAACTACGCTCACGCTGGTGTTTTTGCAAACCGTGATGGTAGTGATTTATTGCGTGCACGTATTGACGCAGCAACGCTAGAAAAAGTTGCTCAGACACCATGGCATGGTCAAGGTTTTGGACAAGCGTATGTATTCTTGCCTGGTGGTGACCGTAGATGGTTATTTCATAACTCTTTCTATACTCTCTTCGTTGAAGGTGGGTGGATTTGGATGTTTGCGGTTTTGCTCGTTACTCTTTTGGCCACAGTTTTTTGGAAACAGCAACATCAAAAAGGTAAAGAACGTATTATCGTTGCTGAGGCGGCTATCGTTCTTCTTGCTATCTGTAGCTGGCGTCTTGGTGAGGTTATTCTGACTATTCCTTGGGCAATTGCGGTCGGTCTTGGTCTTTCCTACCTGTTGAAGCCTAAAGATGCTATTGGATATTATCAACAGCAAGAAGAACAACAAAAATATAAATCATTATAATTCAACTATCAAAGAGTGATTCTCTAAGTGAAAAGCTGCACGAGAATCATTCTTTGAATAATGGCTTATGATGAGTAGTTGGCATTAAATACGATATTGAATAAAATTAGGCAGAAATACAAGGATAATTTATGAAGCATAAAAAACCTCCTGAATATCTTAATCCTCAGGACTATAAGAATGGTCGTTTCTATGCTTTAGACGGGCTTCGTGGTTTAGCGATTCTTGGTGTTATTATAGGACATTTTGGGTCTCCTTATAACGAGTTTTTCCCATCTCAGCCTAAATCTCCTTATGAATTTTCTTTTGGTGCTCTTGGCGTTCAATTATTTTTTATGATTAGTGGTTTTGTTATCTTGTTAACAGCTATTCGGGGGAAAACTGCAAAGAACTTTGTTATATCCCGTTTCTCTCGACTATATCCCTCTTACTGGGTTGCACTTTTAATGTCTACTTTTCTTCTGTTTACGGTAGGAGCTGAAAATCATGATATTACCATTCAAGAAGCTATCGTAAACATTACAATGTTTCAGCGTTTCCTCATGGTTCCTAACGTCGATACGGTGTACTGGACTCTTGCAACAGAGATGCA
>NZ_JBLXXV010000006.1:0-116568 GCF_048512995.1 Rothia sp. P6271
TCTACCAGATGCGAACTCTATCCTCCGCAGAAAGATACATCGGGCTACCTTCTGGAACATCAAAAGCATCATAAAAATCATCAATATTCTTTACAACACCATTAACACGGAACTCATCTGGAGAATGAGGATCCGTCGAAAGCAACATCTGCGCCTGCTGAGGGCGAGTTTTCGTGCGCCAGCCCTGCCCCCACGCAATAAACACACGTTGTAAAGCCGTAAAACCATCAATAACAGGTGCCTGACTAATATCGTTAACACCAGCTTCTTGAAGCGCAATACGATATGCCTTCAACGCAATAGATAAACCGCCTAAATCACCAATATTCTCACCCAGAGTCAGCTCACCATTGACACGATACTGCTCAGCATCAAGCCCGCGAGGAGTGTACTGAGAATACTGATCAACAAGAGACTGTGTTCGACGCCCAAACTCTTCACGGTCTTCATCAGTCCACCAATTATTTAACGCACCGGTGCCATCATACTTAGACCCTTGGTCATCAAAACCATGGCCAATCTCGTGGCCAATAACAGCACCAATACCACCATAATTAGCGGCGTCATCAGCCTCAGGATCAAAATAAGGTGCTTGAAGAATCGCCGCAGGAAACACAATCTCATTTGCCGGAGGCATGTAATACGCATTAACCGTCTGAGGGGTCATCAACCACTCATCCTTATTCACCGGTTGCCCGATACGGTCAAGATGGAATTGCGTCTCAAAAGCATAAGCACGACGGATACTCTCACACAATTGACCAGGAACAAGCTCAAGAGAAGAATAATCACGCCAACTATCAGGGTAACCAACCTTCGTCACGAATTGACTCAACTTCTCAAGCGCGCGACCACGAGTCTGCTCTGTCATCCACGGTAGCTCACTAATAGACTGGTGATACGCCTTAATAAGATTCTGCACCAAAACGAGCATCTTCTCTTTATGCGCCGGTGGGAAATGCTGAGCAACATACTTCTGCCCTAATTCCTCACCTAAATAGCTTTCAACCGCAGACACTCCGCGCTTCCATCGAGGACGTAACTCCTCCGTACCTGAAAGTGTTCGTCCAAAGAACTCAAAATGAGCCTGAACTAACTCGTCATTAAGATATGAAACCCGAGCCAGAAGCACCTTCCACAACGAATAGAGTTTCCATGACTGAAGATCAACACTTTGCCATAGCTGAGCCACCTTGCGAAGATACGAAGGCTGCCCCACAATCACCGTTCCAAATTGCTCAGCCGAAGAACCAAGAAGCTCAAACCATCGAGAAAAAGCAAAACCAGGGAACTCACCCTCTAACGCAGAAGCATCATAAGGGTTATAGCGTTTATGAGCATCGCGTAAGGTGACTTTATCCCAATGATGAGATGCAATTTTAGTCTCCAACAACATAATGCGCTCAGCAATGTCCTCAGCCTCAACGCCAACACGCTCATCGAGGGCACTGAGAGAAAAGACTTGACGAATATGCTCCTGATATTGGCGACGAATCTGCTCATACTTCTCTTCGCGATAGTAGCTCTCATCCGGAAGCCCTAGACCAGACTGCATCAGATACGCAACGTATCTTTCAGGATTCTGAACATCGATAGAAGTGTACCAACCAATAAAAGAGCCAACCCCCACACGTGAAGCACGAGCATTGACATCAAAGAGCTCTTCTCGAGTTGACGCTAAAAGAATCGGATCAATTTCACTCAGAATAGGAGAAATGCCGTCCTTATTAATGGTCTCAGTATCCATGAACGCCTGATAGAGGATGCCGATACGACTCTCTGGCTCCTGCTGAGCTGTCTGCTCGATAATCTCACGGACATTCTCCTCTGCCCGATCTCGCAGAGTATACATACCGCCATCTTTAGAGCGGTCTGCGGGAATAACATGGTTGTCAATCCAACGTCCGTTAACGTGGCGGAAAAAATCTTCTGAAGGGGCTACCGACTGGTCAAAATATTCGGTATTAATTCCTGAAATTTTAGTACTCATACAACCTAAGTCTAGAGGAGAGACACGTGTAATTGCAGTTAAAACATTGCAGAACTGCTACCGCAGCAAACATGAATATGCGTACCCTAGAACTATGCAAAACACCATGGAATACCGTCAATTAGGACAATCTGGGCTCACTGTCTCCGCCATTGGACTAGGATGCAACAACCTCGGACGTGCAGGAACACCCACAGAAACTCAAGAAGGTACTAATACCGTCCTCCGCTCAGCACGAGAAGCAGGAATCAACCTCTTTGACATTGCTGATATTTATGGAAAAACTCCGGGGGCAGCTGAAACACGCTTCGGGCAAGCGCTCAAATACCTTGGGACTCAAGAACGAGAAAACATGGTAATCGTCTCTAAATTTGGTATGGACATGAACGGTGCCTCTGGTGCAGATTACGGCGCCCGCGGTTCTCGCGCGTATATTATGCGAGCAGTAGAACATTCCCTGACACGACTTGGCGTAGACCACCTTGACGTATATATCTACCACACACCCGATGGCATCACCCCAATTGACGAGACACTTCGTGCATTAGACACCCTTATCGCACAAGGAAAAGTACGCTACATTGCTCACTCTAATCAGGCTGGTTGGCAAATAGCTCAAGCCGAATATGTTGCTCGAGAACTGGGATGTGAACGTTTCGTCGCAGCAGAAAATCATTACAACCTCATTGACCGTCGAGCAGAACTGGAAGTTATCCCTGCAGCGCGAGAACTACAACTTGGGGTACTGCCATACTTCCCACTTGCAAACGGTCTACTCACAGGAAAATACCGTCAACATCAGCAAGCGCCAGAAGGCTCACGGCTGTCTCATTCGCGTAAAGAATATCTACGACAAGCGCCGTGGGAACAACTTGAACAGTTCTTCACTTTCGCCCGTGAACGAGAACTGCCAGAAGCACAAATTGCTCTGAGCTGGCTTCTAGCTCAAGATACC
Source organism: Rothia sp. P6271 (assembly GCF_048512995.1). NCBI lineage: Bacteria > Bacillati > Actinomycetota > Actinomycetes > Micrococcales > Micrococcaceae > Rothia > Rothia sp. P6271. The sequence continues at coordinate 2,946 of NZ_JBLXXV010000006.1, forward strand.
GTCAGCTCTGTGATTGCTGGAGCAACGACACCAGAACAAATACACATGAATGTCCAATCAACCCAAGTGGCACTAAACCAATCTGATATTGAGGAACTAAATCATATCTTTCCCGCCCCACCGAAAATCGCCCTATTCTAAGGGGCAAAAATCTGCATATCGTGTAGATACCTGCACGATATAACAATGGTGGGTGTTTTCACTACATTCAATGTCTTGAAAACACCCACCATAAGGATTCTTTCGTAATAGCTACGCACCTTGACGGATACGTTTTTGCCATCGCTGAGCCACTTGAGGATCAGTAGGCTTTGTGAGAAGTGAAGCCACGATATAGACAATGAAAGAAGCAACCAGACCGATATAAATCGGTTCGTTAGCCATTACACCGTATATCATCATGCCAAGAATAACGCCGATAGAGCCGACTGCCATGGATAATGCTGCAGCGGTTCCTGTTCCGCGCTTCCAAAGTAAGCCACCAAGAATCGCAACCAGAAGACCGCCGACAAGAATGTCATAGGCAATCGTCAACCCTGTAATAGCGTCGGTGAGGAAGAGCGCGATAACAGTGGTGATTACACCAAATCCAAGAACATACCAGCGGTCTGCGACAAGAGCGCTATCAGATGATTCATCGGAGTTCTGCAAAGAATCTTTTCCTAACAGGAACGGTACAACATCTACGCGGGCAACAGTTGCTGAGGCGATGAGTGAACCAGAAGCTGTGGACATCATAGCCGCCACACCAGCTGCAAGGACGATGCCGCCTATTCCAATCGGTAGATAGTTTTGAGCGAGAGTCGCAAAGACATCATCGCGATGCTCAATATGAGGTTCGATGACGCGTGCAGACATGCCAATAATTGCTCCAGCTACAGAATAAATAATGACGTAAATACTTGCTGCAGTGCCGCCCCAACGGGATACTTCTGGGGAGCGAGCGGTGAATACACGTTGCCAGATGTCTTGTCCAACGAGGAGACCGAACGTGTAAATGACGAAATAGGTGATGATAGATTCAGTGCCGATACTGCCAACGGCAAAGAACTCTGCATCAAGGCGCTGGTGTAGACCGTCCCAGCCTCCTGCATGATGTAGAGAGAAAGGGAGGAGGAGGAAAAATACGCCGACGGTCATTAGGATAAATTGCATCATATCGGTGAGGGTAATGGACCACATGCCACCAAGCATGGAATACCCGATGACGATGATAGCGCCGAGAAGAATAGCCCATGTGCGGTCTACATCAAAGAGCACGCGGAAGATCGATGCGTATGCAGCTGTAGAAGTGACCGTGAGCATGACGGTGTACGCGAGCATCACGATAGATGATATTTGGGTGGTGCGCACGCCATACCGCAAGGTGAGTACCTGTGAGACGGTATATAGCTTGACGCGGGTGATGATAGGGGCGAAGATAAGGCTCAACAGTAGCATTCCAACGCCGATGGCTGTTACCAACCACATTCCTGAGATTCCGTAGGTATAGCCGAGTCCTACACCGCCAACGGTGGAGGCTCCACCGAGAAGGAGTGCGCTCATGGTGCCGGTGTAGAGAACGGGGCCGAGTCTGCGTCCTGCTACACGGAAGTCTTCTGCATTATGTGCTCGTTTTTTGCCGAGGTAGCCGAATGCTACGAGTGCTATGAGATAGAGGACAATAATGAGGATATTCATAAGAAGTTCATTTCCATAGGTCGCAGACACTAAATGTGGTCTGAGTAACGTGCAATGTATATAAAGTATGCACTAATCTGTATAACGATTCAACCAGGTGTGTTTCTGTGTTTCCTCAAAAATGACTCACCGCTCAAAATGGTGCGCTCGTCACCATAAAAATCATTCCCATAAAAAACAACAGGAGGGAAACCCTCGCGGGGATTTCCCTCCTGTATCCAGCGCCTTGCGCGTACCTAAAAATTAGCGCAATGTCTCACTAATCTTCAAGTGAACTAATGAGGGACCAGATGTGTTGAGAGCTTCTGTTACTGTGTCTGCCAAAGAATCGACAGTAGCAGAAAACGCGGTGGCACCAAACGCTTCAGCTAACTTAACCCAATCTGGCTGAACCAAGTTAACCGCAACATCTGAAATGCCACGATCACGCTCATTCTGACGAATTTCTCCATACCCGCCATTGTCCACGCAGATAATTGCAATATCGAGGTGCTGCTCGACTGCCGTCATGAGTTCCTGTATTGCAAACATGAGCGCGCCGTCACCGAGTAAGCAGACGACAGGACGCTCAGGGGCTGCAACTTTAGCTCCAATTGCTGCAGGTAAGCCGTAACCTAGTGTGGCGTACGTTGCCATATAGAGCAAAGAATGAGGTTGTGGTGCACGGTAGAACGTTGTGGTGCCCATGTAAGTTACCTGAGAAGAATCGCCGGCAATAATGGTGTCTTCAGGAAGAACTTCCATAATGCGTTCGTTGAGTTCTGCAAGCTCTGGTGCGATAGCTCGCCCCTCATTATCAAGAGCGTCAAAAACTTCTTGTAAATCTCGTTGTTCTCGGGTGCCTTGGGTCACTCCACGCTCTTTGAGAGCTTCTAATAATTGGGGAACTACTGCTGCAGAATTACCTGGTAATTCAATATCAGGTGCGATATTGCACAGCATTTGAGAACGCTCAATATCAACGCGAATCACAGGCCCTTGTGGGTGGATATCTCCATCCCATAATTCTGCTTCACCAATTTTAGAGCCAATGATGAGCATGGCATCGGATTCACGGCAGAAAGCGTGTGCCGCTGATAGACGGAGGTCTGCGCCTAAGGACAGGCGGTGTTTTTCTGGAATCGCGCCTTTGCCGTTGACGGATGTGATAACTGGTGCTTCAAGAGTTTCAGCTAGCGCCAATATTGATGTTGCTGCTGGTAGGGACCCGCCACCGGCTACGATGAGTGGGCGTGAAGAGTTCGCGAGAATATCGGCAGCTTTCTCAATATCTTCTACGGGTGCTGGTTGTGGGCTTCCTAGTGGGCGCGCTTGGAGTAGTGCGTTAGGGAGGTCAACTTCTTGTTCGAGGATATTGAGGGGAACCTCAATATGAATGGGGCGGGGGCGTTCATGTGCAAAAGAACGAAATGCGTTATGGATAATGTCGACGGCTTCTTCTGCAGAGCTGACTCGACGGCTAAATTGCACGATGGAGTCTACTGCTCCGGTGGGATTTTTTGTTTCGTGTAGTGCCCCAATATCACGGTATTCTTGGCCGACAGGTCTGCCGGGGGAGAGAATGATCATGGGGCGTGATTCTGCGTATGCGGTGGCTGCGCCAGAAAGAGAGTTGAGTAATCCTGGTCCGGAGGTGGTAATGACAACCCCTGGTAATCCTTTGATTTGTGACCAGCCGTCAGCGCCGTAGGCTGCACCTTGTTCGTGTCGGGTGGTAATAGGAGTGATGTTGAGTTCTTCTAAGTGTCGGTAGAACTCAAGGTTGTGTGTTCCGGGGATGCCAAAGACGGTGTCAATACCGTAATTTTTGAGAGTGGCTAGAATGGCGTAGCCTGCATTGTGGCGCGGGGTTGTTGTGGTCACAAACAGCTCCTTGGTGACGGTGGTTGGGTCTTTGAGGTGGATAGTTTTTATGGAATATCGATACAGTGTATTGAAGCAAGTGTATAAGTACACTGATTGTTTATGAGGCATTTAGCCTTATGAAAAGTTATCCAGCTCACTAATAAATATTCACCAATGAATAAAAACCTATGGGGTAGTTCACAACTCCATCAATTTATTGCATAGTGGGAAAGACAGAACCGCACCACACAACACCACAGACACCACCAGGAGAAAACATGACACACCAAACCAATATCCCCGTACAACCCTCCTTCTCTGCACAAGCAGAACGCGTCATCGCAACAGGCACAGACGGAGTAGAACGCATCGGGCCCATCAACGCCGCACAAGTACCACGCTGGGCAGGACTCGGCACCTTCGCCCGCCTACCACGCCTCGACGAAACACCCAACGCAGATATCATTATCGCCGGAATGCCCTGGGACTCAGGCGTTTCCTACCGCCCCGGCGCACGATTCGGCTCAAACCACGTCCGCGAATGCTCCCGACTCCTACGCCCCTTCAACCCCGCCGCCAACATCTCACCGTTTAAAGAAGCGCAAGTAGCCGATGCTGGCGACATTATCGGAAACCCCTTCAATATCGAAGAAGCTTTGGCGCAAATGGAAGCCGGCGCACAAGAACTCACCAAAAACGGGGCAAAACTCATCACCATCGGCGGAGACCACACTATAGCACTCGCAAACTTACGTAATATGCACCGCCAACACGGAAAAATTGCGCTACTGCATTTTGACGCCCACCTCGACACCTGGGACACCTACTTCGGAGCAGAATACACCCACGGAACCCCCTTCCGTCGAGCATTTGAAGAAGAACTCCTCGACACTGACGCCCTCTGCCACGTTGGAACCCGCGGACCACTCTACGGAACAGAAGACCTCGACGACGACCGACGCTTCGGATTCGGTATCGTCTCCTCCGCAGACGTCTACTACCTCGGAGTGCAAAAAGTTGTTGAACTCCTCAGAAAACGCATCGGAAACCGACCACTCTACATCTCCATCGACATCGATGTACTAGACCCCGCACACGCACCAGGCACCGGAACACCCGAAGCCGGAGGCATCACCAGCCGAGAATTACTCGAAATACTGCGTGGACTACGCGGACTGAACATCGTCGGCTCAGAACTTGTCGAAGTATCCCCCGCCTACGACCACGCCGAACTCACCGGAATAGCAGCAGCACACGTTGTCTACGAATTCATCAGCCTCCACGCACTAGGTGCCAACGCCGGAACCGGAAAACCAGCCTACGGCGAAGCCCCCATCAGCTACGGCGACAAAGAATAGGAAACCCCACCCCCATGGTAAAAATTCATGAACTACTCGACGGCGCAAACACCGAAGAAGCACGACTCATGCAACACTTCGCTGAACGCGCAGGAGGATTCCGACCATCAGCAGTGCGCGACGTCTTTGAAGTCGCAATGCGCCCCGGCATGATATCCCTCGCAGGAGGAAACCCAGACCTGAACCTCCTGCCCCTAGAAGAACTCGGTGCAAGAGCCTCTCGAATCATCATCGAAGAAGGTTTAGAAGTCCTACAATACGGTTCCGGTGCTGGTCTTGAACCCCTTGCAGAACTCATCTGCACCCTCATGAAAACAGAAGGGGCAAACCCAAAAGTCTCAGACATCCAAATCACCGCAGGCTCCCAAATGGGATTAGACCTTGCAACAAAACTCTTCGTCAACCCACAAGACGTCATCCTTGCAGAAGGACCCACCTATACCGGAGCACTCGGCGTCTTTGAAGGATACCAAGCCGACGTTCGCCAAATCGACGTAGACGAAAACGGCCTTGACCCCCAAAAAGTGAAAAAAATGGTGCAAACCATTCGCGCCGAGGGAAAAGACATCAAATTCCTCTACACCATCCCTAACTTTCAAAACCCCACAGGAGTCTCCCTCTCCGAAGAACGACGTCAAGAACTCACCCGTGTATGTAGAGAACTCGACATCCTCATCGTCGAAGACAACCCCTATGGGCAGCTTTCCTTTGACGGAACACGACGTCCTTGCCTCTACTCATATGACCCAGAGAACGTGCTCTATCTCGGAAGCTTCTCTAAAGTCTTCTCTCCCGGTGTACGCGTCGGCTGGATGATCGCCCCAGAACGCATCCGTAAATTCTTACAGATTGCAGCAGAAGCAGTCACCATCTGCCCCTCCGTGCTCTCACAGCGTCTCGTCTTGAGCTTCATGAGCGACGGGCTCTGGGAAGAACACACTCGAAAAACCGCATCACTTTACCAACAACGATGCGAAGCAGTCCTGAACGCCTGCGAAAAATACATGCCTGAAGGAACCCGCTGGAGCACCCCAAGCGGAGGGTTCTTCACCTGGCTTACATTACCTGAGAACAGCCCATGGAAAGATGCAACAGACGCGCTAGCCCCAGCAATAGATAACGGCGTTGTCTTTGTCCCCGGAGCCGCCTTCTACGAAACCGTAGACGGAAAAAACCCTGGAGCAAACCAACTACGTATCGCATTCTCCTCAGTAGAACCTGCCGTACTAGAAGAAGGGGTACGACGCTTAGCAGAAGTGCTCAACCGATAAACCTCGATAGTGCGCTCTACCTCAGCAATACCAAAAATAAGGTCATGTTGCGGTGGAGCGCACTATTTTTTTTTTTAAAACCTTCCCCAAAGAATCTGCACCTCAGAACAAGAGAACCCCACGCTGTCACCTAAACTACGTACAAAAAGACCGTAGGATAATATCTTAGATTCAACTACCTTAGGATAGTTGGATTCTTTGTATATCCCTAACGGCAACCCTAAGCCGTTTCAATGAATCATCAACCTTTGCAGCCCATCTGCGCGGATGGTCTAAGAAGCATCAAGCTCACGTCCTAGGGCACAACACATGGAGCGAATATTTCACCTCTGCTCAAGTTGACAACACAACCGGTGAAACAACGCGACCTAAGACGTTTATATAAAACCACACACGCATGCAAAGACGAGCGATGCCCTCCTTCAAGCCACGAAGGAGGGCATAAAACGTTAAACACTAAAAATAGATGCTCATAAAAACTTCTCTTTTCCAGCAAAAACTATGTACTCTGTCACTATGGCTCGTATTTTTGCCCACCGTGGACTCTCTGGAATTGCACCCGAAAACACCCTCAGTGCTATCAAAGCATGCTGTGAACACAACGTGACATGGTTCGAAACAGACGTCGACATCCTCGCCGACGGAACACCCGTACTCATGCACGACACCTCACTAGCACGCACTACCAACAGCACCAAAACCCTCTACGACATCACTCAAGAAGACCTCAAAAACATTGACGCAGGCTCATGGTTCAACGAGAAATACCGTGGAGAAAAAATACCCACCCTCGCCGAACTCATTGATCTCATGAACGCCGAAGGCCTTAACGCCAACATCGAAATTAAATCCAATGAACAAGGCGCAGAAAGAAGTTACCAGCTACTTGACGCCGTTATCGCAGAACTTGAACGACTCAATCCCGAACGAGAAGTCCTCGTCAGCTCTTTCAACCATGTGCTTCTCAACGAATTCTCGCGTCGTTCCCCCCAACATAAAACAGCGGCGCTCTTTACCGCAGAAATGCTACAACCAGACTGGTTATCGGTAGTCCAAATGCTAGAGGTAGACGCTATCCACCCAGAAGATAGCGTCATGACAGAAAAACTCACCCAACAGATGAGAGACGCAGGATACGATATCAACGTATGGACCGTAAACTCTCGCGCTCGCGCTAACGAATTAGTGAACTGGGGAGTAACCGGACTCTTTACCGATTACGCACACCTCATGAGTGACTTCTCGTCATAAACATATGCACCACTAACACCTCTCACATAACGTCTTAAAATCTTCAGGAGACAATAGCCATGTGTACGGCCCTCACCTTTTCCGTCAACGGAGAGACCTATTACGGGAGGAACCTAGACCTAAATTGCGGATTCGGCGAAGATGTCGTCATAACTCCACGAAACTACACCTTCAACTTCACCGACGGTTCTTCCTCCCCAACGCATTACTGCATGATTGGTATGGCCACCGTTGTGAACAACTACCCTCTATACGCTGAAGCAAGCAACGAAAAAGGTCTCAGCATTGCTGGACTAAATTTTCCGGATAATGCACATTATTTTGAGCCTCACCACGAGAAAACTAATGTTTCACCTTACGAGCTAATTCCTTGGGTTCTTAGCAGATACGCAAGTGTAGATGAGCTAAAAGTTGTGCTGCCGAACCTGAACCTCACCCATATTGCTTTTGCGCAAAATATGCCGTTAGCACCCTTGCACTGGATGGTCAGCGACTCACAAAAATCAATAGTTATAGAATCCACCACTGAAGGGCTAAAATTTTACGATAATCCCTTCGGCGTCCTGACTAATAACCCGCCATTTCCTTACCATCTTGAAAACATCAAAAACTATATTAATCTCACGCCGGAATGGCCTGCGAATAACGTTGCACCAGAACAACCTTTGAATCCTGTGGGTGTTGGCTTCGGCGGTTTTGGACTACCTGGCGACAGCTCACCAGCATCACGGTTCGTCAAAGCTGTTTTCTTGCGCTCTAGCACTTTGAATCATCTAAAAATATTGCAAGAAACAGCAGAAAACCAGCAAGAAACAGTGGCTGTAAGCCAGTTCTTCCACATTCTCGATAACGTCGGCATGGTTAAAGGTTCTTGTTTTAATGAGCAAAGAGAATGCGAATATACGGTGTATTCGTCGTGTTGTAATACTTCCCGTGGTATCTACTATTACAAAACATACGACAATAGCTGTATCAATGCTATAGAGATGTCTTCCTGCGATACCAACGGCAAAGAACTTATTCAATATCCTCTTGTACGGCATCAAACCATACACTATGCAAACTAACGTTTAAGAAGATACCGGGAAGTGAACATTACTGACGATATTTAAGTTTCTCGACAGAATAATGTGGATCCGGGTCACAAGTAACCTTGTACTTTGATGAAGCAAGTTTATTAATACTCTTCACATAATTTTGAGTCTCACCATACGGCGGTACTCCACGGTACTCTTCGACAGCTCCGGGGCCTGCGTTATATCCAGCAAAAACAAAATCCTGAAGTTCTTGCGGTGTCTTAGCTAAAGGAGCAAGACGCTCTTTCAGATACGCAAGATACTTGCCTTGAGCGCGAACCGAAGCATGAGGGTTAGAAATATCGCCCTGGCCCCAAATCTCCCAAGTATCAGGTGTAAACTGCGCTAACCCCTGAGCGCCGGCATGAGATGAGGCTTCTACTCTCCAATGAGATTCTGTCTCTAACTGAGCCGCAAGAAAACCAGTGCGAATACCAGACTCTTCAGAAGCTCGCTTAAGATCTTCATGAATCACCACAGGAGCATACGTCAAATCAGTCTCACCACAATAATCTGTATATGTTGCGGCAAGACCAGCCACACCGCCGGCCAGCAAACCCGCTGAAGCAATAACCTGCCAATGAGCGAGCACGCCAGAGAAGATGCGGACTATAAAAGGAGAACGTGAAGTTTTATCTGCAGTCATCGGATACTAGACTAACCTAAAATTCGAGGTAAATCTCTGCTTAGATACACTAACCCAAATTATCGTGAGCGTTTCTCTGACGTACGACGAGGAAGAACCACATCGGAAACAAAACCACCACGAATAAGAACTAGACACTTATGAAAAGAATAACCCATCGACAATAAGCGCAAACATCACCAGCGCAACACCCACAGACACCTCCCGACCAATAGCCGGAATCTGCTGAGTCGTCTGTTCCAAGCTAAACTGCACTTTCTCACCGCGAGATTGAGCCTCAAGAAGCCGAGCACGCCCCCTAACCGACGCCCTCACAGAAAGAACCATTAACGGAATAAAAGCGCAGAATCCTAACACCCCTAAACTCGCCGTCAATGGAGGAAGAGGACGCTCAACATACTCAAAACCAACAGAGACCAATAACGCCAGATTAATAACACTAATCCGCACCCACGCATAACGATTAAAAATAGCATTAGCGGAACGCACCGCAGAAGGCCCACCACCAATCTGCACCGGAAAAAGATACGTCATAGAACCTAAAAGAACCTGCAATAAAAACCCTGCAACAAATATGGGCGTCAAAACGCGCATGTTGACATCAGCAAAAGACGAAGCATTCAACACCAAAAATGACGCCACAACAACCGCAATAAACAACCAGAACACCGCACACAACACCGAACCGGTAGAATAATCAACCGGCTTTTTAGCAGCACAGGTTTGAACCATCAACACCAGAACCAACCCAATAGCCACAGCATAAAGAACAAACCCAGCCCCCGAAACATAGTGCACACCAATGAATGCACCCAACAAAATGATGAGCACCGACAAGCTCATCATCACTAAAGCTACCAGTGACAAACGTACTGCTTGTGGGTGCATTCTGGTGCGCAACATCGTCGGCCATAACGTCATCAACGTACCAACAACGGTAATACCCACAAAACCAAGAATATTAATCGCTTCATGAGCAAGAAGCAGCTGCGCATACCAGCGATGAATTACCGGAGGATACGTTAATAAAGCACCGTATACGGCACCTAATGGAAGTATCCATGCCGCCACAATATAAAAATAAACAGTGGATTTAAAACGTGCTGGCAGAGCCTTCTTCAACTGCCATAGTAAAGAAAAACCATGGCAAGCAAGAACAATACCAACCGCTAAAGAACCCATAAAAGTCAGCGCAAAGATATTATTCAGCATCCCCGCAATAATGACAAAAATTGCTACGGTCAGCGTGTAAATACGACGTACCTGCCATAACCGAGCTGAATCAGGTAAACGATTCTTTAGCAATGCCTCTGTAAAATGCTGACTCCACACCATAATCGATGTTGTAATGAGTCCCAACGTCACAATATGAACAACAAGCCACGAGAAAGATGGAACCCAAGGCTTCGCAAGAAGCACGAACGGCAAAACCACTAACCAAAATGTTACTGGCCGACCAACCTTACGGTGCCATGTCGCTCGACCTGACGCCTGACTAATAAAATCTTGAGGAATCGGGCGAGCCCCCGTGAGAAAAGTTTGTGCTGGCTGATTACCTCGATGCGTCAACGTCTCATCCTTTATACCCAAAAGTGGTGACTTTACTTGCGATTATAAGGCTCCTAAAAAAATCAGAGCACAACCTAGAGTAAAAGATGTAAACTAGCCTGCGTGAAATCTTTGCCAGCATCCTTACTTCTTGTTGCCACCTTGATTACTCAGGCAATGGGAATGTTCTCGTACACCAATGACTCTATGGGCATTACAGGTCAAGTATTCTTCCCCATTATCTTTATCCTGCTACAAAGTTACCTTGTATTCCGTAACCCTAAAGTTGCTGATAAGTATAAATTGGGGCACTTCACCATACTCGGCTTAGCGCTCTTAACTCTCTTGGCAACAGTCGTAGGATTCGCTACAAGTTTCACCAGCTTATACCCCTCACCCTACTTGTACTATGCTGCGCTACTGCTACTAGTGATAGAAGTCAGCCTTATCATTGCAGCGCTACCACCTAAAGAAAATAAGCCACCTAAACCACCAGCACAAAAGACCCCACATCGTCATGGAAGCACCCGTTTGGTAGCAACTTCAACAAAAAATAACTCCTCAGAAACTACTAAATAACGGTAATATATACCCTTTATGTCGTTACCTTTCAGAACCGGAGCACCATGAAAATATCACCCCGAGAATCTTGGCCAAACACACCGCAGTTGCAACGATACGCATATGCAGCGTTAGCCGTCGTCTGTATCGGTAACCTCATGTATTCGCTGACCATCGGTGGACTAGACTTTTCGGTGTACCGTTCTGGGGCAATGACCATTTTTCATAATGAAGGTTTCGACAAAGAACTCTACGTCATTGACCTATTGCGCCTTGGCCCAGATTTTGCGTTGCCTTTCACCTACCCTCCCTTTGCGGCACTTTTGTTCTTACCCTTTGCGTTCTTACCCCAAAAAGTAGGCATTTTCCTGATGATGATACTCGCCTACGCTGTTGCATGGTGGGTTGCAACCCTTATCTACAATTATGTGCAAAAACGAGGGCGTACCTTACCTCTTCAACACCGCCTCGGACGATACGGCACCATTGCTTTGCTTGCTGCCATCATCTTGCTTTCAGGCCCTTGGCGTCGTGGTTTAGGGCTTGTACAGATTAACCCGCTCATTATGCTTCTTGTTCTTTGGGATTTTATCCGCCCAGCTACGCGTATTCCTCGCGGACTATTTATTGGCATAGCGGGTGGTATCAAACTTACCCCTCTGGCTTTTGGGCTTATTCTGCTCATGCGTAAAGACTTCAAAGGCATTATGACCTTAGGCGCAAGCTTCCTAACAACTATCATTATTGGTTTCATCTTCCTACCCCAAGAAGCTATCGAATTCTGGACCTCAGCGGTTTCTGACCCCTCCCGTGTCGGAAACACGAACTACCTCGATAACATCTCTATTCAGGGCTGGCTCATGCACTTTGGGCTAAGTTCGGGGATACTACTCAAAGTTTTACACTACGGGCTTATTGCATTGCTCATGGCAGGTACAGCATGGCTTATCTACCGTCTAGAACAACGTCAACTACTCATCTCACAGATAGCACTCAACGCCTTCTTAATGGTCTCTATCTCTCCCATTAGCTGGTCTCACCACAACACATGGTTGCCGCTACTAGCAATTGCTCTGTGGGTGGATGCATTCCCTCTATTTATCGATCAGATGTCCTCAGCCGTTCGAATGAGCGCGTTGGTGTTCTCCTGGGTAGGTGTTGTTGGACTCTATATTTCACCGATGTGGATTGGTATCGCTGTACACGGTTCCCTTGACCGTCTGGAAGATATTGCACCGCTAGGGCTTATCCTCTCGGCAATTCCCATTACGGCACTCTTTAGCGCCGTACTGCTTTGGATATACAGTTCTCTAAAAACTACAAATAAGCCACTTGTATAACAGTCCATAACATTAAATTAAAGTGGTGCATTCATGACAGTGAACGCACCATTTTTTGTGCCTCAAATATCTTCAAAGAATATGGCATCGTCGTGAAAGAAAAGGCTGCACCCTCCACAAAACCGTCATATTCCAAATCAGCTATATACCCAACTCGCATGCAATAAAAACCTAAAAACAGAAGAATAACAACCTCACAATAGGGCACACAACGCGCCAATAAAACGCTTTATACTCCCTAAGGCTGATGAAAAAACACACAAGGAAAATTAGGCTAGAAACATGGCAGTAGAACAACAACCTCATCGAGAGAATATCCACATACCCTGGCAACAAAAAAACCAGCAGGAAAACTCACACAAACCAGCACCACAGCAAACACCCCAGCCCGCTGTCGGACAACCCTTTATCTACCACGTACCGGTAGAAGAACGTACCCTCGCATACCACCGTCTCTCTCACGCCGACCCCCGTACCCGCTGGTGGTCACCCCTTGCAGAAGGCCTCCTCGGCGGACTCTTCTACCTCGGATTCTCCATAGCCCTCGGCATAGCCTTTGCCTCTATCCTCGGACCGCAAAACATCGCCCTTAACCTGCAAAGCCTACAGAGCCTTGCACTCAAAGACCCCCTCATCTTTGCTTTAGTCTTCGGCTCCGTCGCGCTTCTTTATCCCTCCATGTTCTTAGCACGGCTCGTAACCGGACCAAAACCTTGGGGGCTAGTACATTCCGTCTACGGAAAAATCCGTTGGAGCTGGATGGGCTTCTGCTTCGCTATCGCCATCATCGGATACATCGTACTGCCCATGCTCATCAACGCATTAGGCGAAAGCGTCCAAGCCCCAGACGTTGAATCTCCTGGTAAAAACCTTGTATGGCTCCTCGTCCTCATCTTTACGATTACCCCCATCCAATGCTACGCAGAAGAACTTGTCTTCCGCGGCTACCTCATGCAAACCCTCGGACGGTGGATACGTAACCCCATCATCGTTATTACGCTACCTGCCGTACTCTTTATGCTCGGCCACAGATACGATTTTTGGGCGCAAATGTCCGTACTCACCATGGGCTTAGTTGCCGGATTCCTAACATGGAAAACTGGTGGTCTTGAAGCAGGCATCGCACTGCACGTCGTTAACAACCTTTGGGTCATGTTCATGGGAAGCCTTGGACTAGCTGACCCCTTCGCTCAGGAAGGCTCCACAGCAGGAGAATTCCTCGGAGCTTTGAGCATACAACTCATTATCGTGCTCATTGTGATGCTCTCAGCACGCAAAATGGGTATCCACAATACACAAACATTCAGTGTTGCTATGACTCGCGGAAGATCTATCCCACGATAGATCTTCCTCTGAGAACAACGGGCAAGATCGTCTATAAAGTATCAGTAGTTATAGGATAGAAGCATGACTGTTGATGCTCGTACAAATATAGATGATCTTGCCCGTTTTGTTGCTGCTTCACCAACTAGCTTCCACGCCGTTGAACAAGTTGCCTCACGCCTTAAAAAAGCTGGTTTCTACGAACTCTCAGAACAAGAAAGCTGGCCAAAAAACACTGCAACAGGGCGATCCTTCGTCATCAGAGATGGCGCCATCATCGCTTGGGCTGGCGGACAAAAGACACGTCTTAGCCAATACCGTATCTTAGGTGCTCACACAGACTCACCTAGCTTCAAAGTTAAGCCACAGTCTTCGATTTCAACATTAGGCTGGAATCAAGTCGGCGTTGAAGTCTACGGTGGTGCACTCCTGAACTCTTGGCTTGATAGAGAACTCCGTCTAGCTGGACGTCTAACCGTCAAAGATGGTGCCTCCACCCGAAACGTTCTCGTCTCAACTGGTGCGATGGCACGTATCCCACAGCTAGCCATACACCTTGATAGAGACGTTAACCAAGGACTCCAACTCAACAAACAACAGAACCTCTACCCGGTATGGGGAACCGACAAAACAGAGAATGATGTCCTCGGCTACCTCGTAGAACACGGCACAGAGGAAGATATCGCTACAGAAGATATCCTTGGCTACGATTTACTTTTTGCCGACTACCAACACCCTGAAACCTTTGGCGCCAACAAAGAATTCCTCGCATCTGGACGTTTAGATAACCTGTCTTCTGTGCATGCAGGATTATGCGCACTCGAACGTTACGTAACCGCTGGGTACGACGAAACAGCTGAACATACCGTCATGCTGGCAGCGTTCGATCATGAAGAAATCGGTTCAGAAACACGTTCTGGTGCTGCGGGGCCCTTCTTAGAGGACGTCATTAAACGTATTTCACAGACACGTGAAGAAACTCAGGAAGAATATTTGCGCTCTATTGCAAGCTCAGTGTGTCTATCTTCTGACGCGGGGCATCTCGTCCACCCGAACTATAGCGGACACCACGACACTCAGGTGCGACCTCAACCAGGGCACGGGCCACTTCTCAAAATCAATGCTAACCAACGGTATGCAACAGACTCCATCGGCGCCGGTATTTTTGCGTTAGCTTGCCGTCACGCAGAAGTGCCCTATCAGGAGTTTGTCTCGAATAATAATGTTCCTTGCGGAAGCACTATCGGGCCTATTACGGCAACCCGTCTAGGTATCCGAACCATCGACGTGGGAATTGGCTTGCTCTCTATGCATTCTGCTCGAGAAATGTGCCATATAGATGATATGGCATATATGACAAGAGCTATTGAAGGGTTCTATACTCTTCCAACTCTCTAACTCACACTGACCAGTTACGCCCGCATCATAGCTATTAGTTATGCGGGCGTAACTTTTGCCCAGAGCGTTCTTCAATCAAATGTGCAAGATACGGCCACTGCCCAAACCCGTCAGGCGTATCTAAATGACCTCCATCTTTGACGAACTCTAAAGTTGTTCCCCAGCGTTGGGCAAACTCTTTGGAGCGTTCGACGGTGGTGTTGGGGTCATTGGTTGAAGCAATGATATGGATAGGTAAGGGGAGTTTCCCGCTAGGTAATGGTGATTGGGCTTTAATGTCGGGGTATAGGGTTGCAGATTCTACATCGGCAGGAGCGACAAGAATACCACCAAGGACAGGGGCACTATGGGTTTCTTGCCCGTATTCTTCTGCCCATTGGGCGATAAGTGCACCACCACAGCTATGACCAATGAGGAATAACGGCTCTGTGATATGAGTGATGGTGTGGTGAAGTCGTTGTAACCACTGTTCTCGGACAGGGTGCGCCCAGTCGTCTTGTTCTACCGTGATGAAGTCTTGGTACGTTTCTGAGAGCCACCGGCTCCAGTGCCCCGGTGTACAGTTCATATATCCGGGAACGAGTAGAAATTTCATCATTATTCTTCCGATAGCCAGTAATACTGGAATAGTATCTTAGAGATGATGCGATATACCGTTAACGGTTCAACATCATCTTATGAAACCAGATTTTATGATATGTACAGAGCGGTTCTTTTATAACCAATCTTTACGCTTAAACAGCCCCCACAAAAACATGGATATACCAAACATTAGTGCAAGAGAAAACGGGTAACCATACTTCCAATGAAGCTCTGGCATGTTATCAAAGTTCATACCGTAGATAGCTCCGATAATCGTTGGAGCAACAAGAATTGCCGCCCACGCTGAAATTCTCTTCATATCATCGTTTTGTCGTTCTGCGACAAGGGTACTATTGACCTCTAAAGCGTTTTGTAACGAGTTGCGTAAATCGTCAAGACGTTCATTGACAAGAATGGCGTGGTCGTGCACATCTCGGAAACGGCGAAGAATTTCTAACTGTTCTTCAGAATCATCACGGTATCGGAGCATTCTGAGCCTACCCATTAACAGGTCAAGAATTGTTGTCATAGGTTTACATGCACGTTTAAAGTCTGCAACCTCGTTGAGTAGTTCATAAATACGTTGTGAGATTTTAGAAGAATCTACATCTTCACGTGAGAAGAGACTGTCTTCAATTTCGTCGCCATCATTCTCTAAACCATCAATAACAGGGGTGTAACCATCAACTACGGCGTCAAGAATGAGGTGCATCATGTCCCATGAGCTGTCTTGCCCACCCATTTGCCCTGCAATTTGAGCGAAGAGCTGACGAATATCCTGCTCTTCTCGTAGGTAGTCTTTGATGATACTGACAAGAAAATTTGGCCCCATGAATAAGTGAATTTCACCGAGTCGAATCTCTTCTTCACGGTCACGGTACACTGCCGGTCGTAACACCAAAAAATAGCTGTCGCCATAACGGTCAATTTTGGCTCGTTGATGACCTTCCATCGAGTCTTCTACTGCGAGCTCATTCATCCCAAATTTTTCAACGAGACTTCGCATCTCTTCAACGCTGGGATCTCTCATTCCAATAAACGCTACAGACTCTGGCTGT
Organism: Rothia sp. P6271; assembly: GCF_048512995.1. Classification (NCBI taxonomy): domain Bacteria; kingdom Bacillati; phylum Actinomycetota; class Actinomycetes; order Micrococcales; family Micrococcaceae; genus Rothia; species Rothia sp. P6271. The sequence goes on from NZ_JBLXXV010000006.1 coordinate 19,883, forward strand.
TCACGTAATAGTGAATGCGTGTTCTCTAAAGAATCGCTACTAGTTGAAGAACCGTCGGGCAGGTTGATGGTGTTGACGAGAATAGGCATAGCAACAATCGTAAAGCTTCTGTAGATATTGTTTTGGAGTGATACGCTAGTTTGTCGGTGTTTTTGCCGACAGTTACTCCTCTGATAGAAAGAAAAGATGCAAGAGAACGTTCTTCGTATGCCCGGCATGGTTCCTATTCTTGCCACCTTTGCTGCCGTGATGAGTAGCTTATCAATACTTCTTCCGGCGTCTCCTGCATGGGTTACTGCTGGAGGTGCTGGTGCTTCTGGTGCGGGCTTAGTGACAGCTACCCTCATGGGAGTTACCGTCTTAACTCAGCTGGTTGCGGTACGCAAAATGTTAACCTATATCGGCTGGCCCGTCACAGTGTGCGCAGGCACTTTATTCATGGGCCTCCCTTCACCATTACAGGCTCTTAGCTCAGACCTATGGGTGGTTCTTTTAAGTTCTGCTTTGCGCGGTATTGGTTTTGGTATTGTGACGGTGTGCGGCTCAACAGCGTTGTCTATTCTTATTCCTAGTCACCGTCGAGGGACTGCTGTTGGCTTATATGGTTTAGCTGCCGCTATTCCGCAAGTTATTTTTACTCCTCTTGCGCCGTGGCTTATTGAGGTTCTTGGGTACGGTTTTGTGCTCAGCAGTGGACTCATCGCGGTAGTTGGTGCTCCCTTTGCCTGGAAGTTAGGGCGTCTTGTAGAAGAACAGACTTCTGCTGAACCTTCTGGCGAAGGTGTAGATGGTCTTGGTCTTGTAATTCTTAGAATCTGGCCGGCTCTTTTGACCTTGACATTAATTACTGCCGCTGGCGGAGCATTCTTTACGTTTGCTACCGAGCTAGGTTATACACCGGCACTGGCAACGTTAGCGTTATTGTGTTTGACGGCGGTGGGGGTTCCAACCCGTTTATACGGTGGTTCTTTGACTGATCGCTGGGGTACACGTATTTTGATGACCCCTATTTTGGGTGCTTCTTCGGTGGGTATTGCTGGTATCGGTATTTCTGCAGGCATGGAAGAAGGTTCTTCTCGTGCCACAGTTTTTATTGTCTCTACCGTTATTTTAGGTATTGGTTATGGGTTCTTGCAGAGTGTTTCTATGGTGCGTGCCTTGGCAGATGCTGGGGCTAAAAATGGTGCTGGTGCAGCTGTTCTATGGAACTCAAACTTTGATATTGGTACGGGGTTAGGCGGTTTAGCTGTTGGTGCGATGGCACAAGTAGCTGGTTTTTCTGTTGCTTGGTGGATTTGGGCGGTACTCGTCTTAGCTGGTGCCGTGGTGATGGGGCTTGGTGATATGAAGAGTTCCGGTTCGCGTCGTTCATAAGGTCGTTGTTAATATGCCAAAGGGTGGCGTGTTGTTCCCTGAGAAATGGGGAACAGCACACCACCCTTTGACGTAGTGGATGGAATATTAGTCGTTGTCGATAAGATCTCGGACGACGATGGTGTTATCGCGGTCGGGTCCAACACCGATGGCAGAGATACGGCAACCAGAAATTTCTTCAAGTTTTTCGACGTATTTGCGGGCGTTCTCGGGGAGGTCTTCGAGGGTTTTTGCTCCGGTGATGTCTTCATTCCATCCGTCAAAATATTCGAAAATGGGTTTTGCGTGGTGGAACTCAGATTGTGTCATGGGCATTTCGTCGTGGCGTACTCCGTCGACGTCGTAGGCGACGCAGACAGGAATTTTTTCGAGACCGGTAAGCACATCCAATTTGGTGATGAACAAGTCGGTAAACCCGTTAATGCGTACAGCTTGGCGTGCGAGAACGGCATCGTACCAGCCGCAACGGCGAGGCCGTCCGGTGTTAACACCGAATTCTCCGCCGGTGGTTCGGAGGAAGTCTCCCATCTCGTCAAAGAGTTCGGTGGGGAAGGGGCCCGCACCCACACGAGTGGTGTAGGCCTTTTGGATTCCGATGACTCGTGAAATGCGGGTGGGTCCGACTCCTGAACCGACTGATGCTCCGCCGGCGGTGGGGTTTGAGGAGGTGACGAAGGGGTATGTTCCGTGGTCTACGTCGAGGAAAGTCGCTTGTCCACCTTCCATAAGGAGGGTTTTACCTTCGTCGAGTGCGTTGTTGAGTAGTTGGGTGGATTCAACAATCATGGGTTTGAGTCGGTCTGCGTATTGCATGAAGTACTCGACGATTTCTTCAACTTCTACGTGTCGGCGGTTGTAGACCTTGACGAGGAGTTCATTTTTTTGGCGGAGTGCGCCTTCAACTTTTTGACGCAAGATGGATTCGTCGAGGATGTCTTGTACGCGGATGCCGAGGCGTCCTACTTTATCCATATAGGTGGGGCCGATTCCTCGTCCGGTGGTGCCGATGGCTCGTTTGCCGAGGAAGCGTTCGGTTACCTTGTCCATGGTCTGGTGGTAGGGGGCAACGAGGTGTGCATTTGCGGAGATTTTGAGTTTTGAGGTGTCTGCTCCGCGTGCTTCGAGTCCGTCAATTTCTTCGAAGAGTGCTTCGGGGTTGATGACGACGCCGTTTCCGATGACGGGGGTTGCGTTTTCAGAGAGGATACCGGCGGGTAGGAGTTTTAGCTCGAATTTCTGACCGTTAACGACGACGGTGTGTCCGGCGTTGTTTCCTCCGTTGGGTTTGACGACGTAGTCGACTCTTCCGCCGAGGAGGTCAGTTGCTTTACCTTTACCTTCGTCGCCCCATTGAGCGCCGACGATAACTATTGCTGGCATATTGGGTCATGCTCCTTTGAGTGCTTCACCGTTCGGATTTCACGAACAGTGCGGTGTGTGCTGTCCATAGCTTAGTGGCGTTGTGATTCTCAAAGTGTTTTGAGGGTTGTTAGCTTTTTGATACGGCTCAGAAAACACACCATGTACTAGAATACAGTGATTTATTCGGCTGGCTATAGCTTTGTGGTGTAGCTGTGTGTATTCCGTGTTGATGTGATAGTCAGTTTGCTTTTGGTGTTGTGTGTTGTGGGTGGTGGTGAGATGAGGTCATTTCTACCCAAAATTCCATATTGTGGAATTACTAGGCGTTTTAATGGGCAATTAACTGTTTCTTACTTGACCTGCACCGTAATGCTAGGGAACATGAGTGTTACGTGTCACTCGCGTAATGTTGAATTCACAGGAGTTTTCTATGAAACACCACCCTTTCGGTAGGAAAGTGGCTCGCTCATGTATAGCTACTGTTGCCGGAGTCAGCATGGCAGTATCCATGCTCCCCGGCGCACAGGCAGTTATTACTGAGTCCAATAGCCAATCGCCTATCACTAACCTGAAGGATGCAGCAAACGAAGTTTTGTCTGAATCCATGAAAAAAGCTGAAGGAAAAATTGCAGCTTTTGTTCAGTTCAAAGGCCAAGGCGCATTCGAACTAACCCAGCCCGCCGAAGTTCTCAACGGCGATAAAGCGCCGGTAGAAGCTAAAGGCCGCGTGCAGTCAATTGCCTCTGCCGTTGAATCTCAAGGGCAATCTGTCGCTCAGAACTCTGATGCGACATTGCTGTACACCACTCACAACACTGTTCGTGGTGCAGCTATTCTTGGTGATGCTGAAGCTATTCGACAGCTTGCGAAGCGTAAAGACGTTGAGCGCATTACTCCTATTACCCAGAAATTCCCTGCAAACTCTGTTTCTGACGTAGACACTAAAGCACTGGCTTCATGGGTTAATACCGGAAAGACTGGTAAAGACGTCACCATCGCTGTGATTGACACAGGACTTGATTACACTCACGCCGATTTTGGTGGCCCTGGAACTGAGGAAGCCTATCAAAAGGCGAAGAACTCAACGGATCTTCCTTCTACCCGTTCAGGACTATACAACCCACAGAAATTTGTGGGCGGATACGACTTTGCTGGTGATGATTACGATGCACGGAATCCTGAAACAAGCATCCCGAAACCAGATAACAACCCGTTAGACTGTAAAGCCGCTGGACATGGAACTCACGTAGCAGGTACTGCTGCTGGATACGGTGTTAACTCTGACGGCGAAACATTCCAAGGCGACTATAACAAACTCACTGCGGATGACGTCCACAATATGCAAATTGGTCCTGGCTCTGCTCCAGAAGCAAAGCTCGTGAGCCTGCGTGTATTCGGTTGTGATGGTAGCACTAACCTTACTGGCGAGGCTCTCGACCGCGTGCTTGATCCTAACGGTGATGGCAACTTTGACGATATGGCTCAAGTTGTGAACATGTCTCTTGGCGCTGACTACGGACCTGTTGATGACCCTGAAAACGCTATTGTCGAAGCTCTGACTCGTGCGGGCGTCCTCTCTGTCGTTGCTGCTGGTAACTCTGACGATATCTACTCTATTGGTGGTAACCCCGGCAACGCCCCAAGTGCTTTGACCGTTGCTAACTCGGTTGGATCTATCGCACACGGCGATAAGGTTGTTGCTACTGTTGGGTCTGATAAGCCTATGGACTTAATCGGTGACTACAGCGTCAACTTTGACTATGATGCCGCTCGACCAGAAGACCTTATGGGCGACGTCGTTATGGCACCAGCTGATAATCGCTTCGGTTGTAACGCTTTTGACGGTGTCGACTTCGCGGGCAAATGGGTATGGATTGACTGGGAAGATGAACCAGGTTCCTTCCCCTGTGGTTCTGCAACACGTTTCAACAACATTGAAGCTGCTGGCGGTAAGGGCGTTGTCCTTGCCGGCGCTGTTGAAGCAGAAAATGCTGGTATTGCTGGTAACCGTACCATTCCTGGTGTTCGTTTGAACAAGTCCAGTGCAGCAAAGGTTCGTGCCGCTGCTGCTGCCGGAAACCTCAAGATTCAGGTTAACCCTGAATGGCGTGGCGCTATGCAATTCGAATCTGGCAACTTTGACACATTGAACACAAGCTCCTCTCGTGGTGACCATGGAAGCTACGGAAACGTTAAACCAGATGTTGCTGCACCTGGTACAAGCATCGTTTCCGCTGGTGTCGGGTTGGGCAACGGTTCCTTGACCATGAGCGGTACTTCTATGGCAACTCCACATGTTGCTGGCATTGCTGCACTCGTGATGGAAGCCCACAAAGACTACACTCCAGCTCAGGTTAAGAGCACTATCATGAACACCGCTACTCACGATGTTCGTGATAGTGAAGGAAACATCTATTCTGTGGAGCGTACCGGTAGCGGACGTGTCGATGCTCTAGCTGCTATCAACAACGATGTTTTGGTGTACAACGCTGACTCACCTCAGCAGGTCTCTGTCGCATTCGGTGTTGTAGAAGTTACTGAAGATACCGCAACTTTCGCGCGTAAACTTACTGTTGAAAACAAGTCCGCTTCTGAGCGCACTTTCAAGGTATCCTACGCTCCAAGCGTTGATATGCCTGGCGTAGATTTTAGTTACCCTGAATCTGTTACTGTTGGCGCAGGACAGAAAAAGACCATTGTGATTACTGCTCATATCGATCGCAATCGCATGGAAAAGACCTTTGATAAGGCAACTGTTGAAAAGCAGCTTGGCGAATACGAACGACAGTTTATTGCTACTGATTCTGGTCGTTTAGAGCTTCGTGATGCTCAAAGCCACCTTCGTGTACCACTGCACATTGCTCCGAAGCCCTCTTCCTCACTTAAAGTTGATGGAGAGAATATTGACTTCGGACGTTCCCTTGAAAAAGAACTAACTATCAGTGGTAAGAACCTTGATCTTAAGGGATACCGTGCTGGTCTTGGAGCTTTCCAGCTAGGTTACACCAGTGGACGTATTCCCACCGGTGACCTGAATGGACCTACCATGCAGTCTGCAGATTTGCAGTACGTTGGTGCTTCTTCAACTCTGCCTCAGATTCTTGCTGAAAAGGGTGACCCCAGCGAGGCCATGCTCGGTATTGGTATCTCTACTTGGGGAACATGGGATTCCTTGACCCCATCTGATGCATCGTTTGAAGTATCTATCGATACAAATAACGATGGTACTACTGACTACACCGCATACACCATGATGCCTAAGGGCTTGGACTACCCAGTGGTGGCGCTTAAAGGACCAAACGCTAGCGGAAAAGTTGAGGTTCTCGATATCCTTCCTCTCAACGGTGCTTTCGGTGACGTCGATACCAATACTATGGACAGCAACACCTTGGTTCTTCCTATCCGCCTATCTGCATTGGGTATCGACGGCTCTTCGCCAGTAACCATCAATTACCAGGTCAAAGCATTCAGCAAGTACCTTGGTAACCTTGATCCAGAAACCGGTGAAAGCCTTCCGGTTGATACGAGTGATGTCATCACCTACAACCCTGTAGCACCTGAACTATGGTTCAGCTCTGATGACTTCTTGACTCCCGTTCTTTTCAAAGCGGGCGACAAACTCCAAGCTCACCGTAACGGTACCAACAAAGACGATAAGGCGTTGTTCCTTTTCACTCATAACGCGACCGGAAACCTCTCCGGCATCAAACAGGGTGTTCACGGTGATCGTGCACAGGTTATGGCAGTATCGGCTGAAGAGCCTATCACCGCTTTTGACCCGCACTTCACTGACGTTTCCAAGACTCATCCTTTCTATCAGGAAATTTCTTGGTTAGCTCAACGCGGTATTACTCGTGGTTGGCCAGACGGTTCGTTCCGTCCATTCACTCCTGTGAATCGCGATCAGATGGCAGCGTTCTTCTACCGCATGGCAGGATCACCTCAGTACACTGCACCAAGCGTATCCCCCTTCAAGGATGTTCCTACGGATTACGTCTTCTACAAGGAAATTGCATGGATGCACGATCAGGGTATTACTCGCGGTTGGCCAGATGGAACCTTCCGCCCCATGACTCCTGTGAATCGTGATCAGATGGCAGCGTTCTTCTACCGCATGGCAGGATCACCAGAGTACACTGCACCAAGCGTTTCTGCTTTCAGCGATCTTTCCACGGATTACGTCTTCTACAAGGAGATTTCATGGATGGAAGAGCAGGGTATTACTCGCGGTTGGCCAGATGGAACCTTCCGTGCCCTGTCACCAGTGAATCGTGATCAGATGGCAGCGTTTATCTATCGTTACGATCGTGGAGTTCTCTCCGGACGCTAAAACAATCTAGTGGAATGATATTCCACTAGATAATAAGAGTCCTTGTTGTTCGTGCTGCAGCATGAACAACAAGGACTCTTTGCTTTATGGATTTTATTATGACAAGTAGAACTGATAATAGAAATTATTTAAGAACACGAATCTGTAGTGGATATTCATAAATGGTGCCTTGGCGAGCGGAAAGGGCGCCATTGATATGGAAAATCAGTAGCATAAGAGATGTAATGACCAATGTAATGAACAGTACAAAAATGGCTAATCCGAAGGTGAGAAGTGTCAGAATAATTGCCACAATATTGATGGTCATCAGAGTGAGATTAAAGTTAAAAGCGCGGGCTGCAGATGCTGAAGCGAACCGATAATCTGGGTTGTCTTGATAGATAAACCAAATGATCAGAGGAGAAAAGATGCTGAGAGTGCCGGCAGAAAGGAAAAGAAAAATAATCGGAAGAATATGTGATAAAACGGCAATGCTTCGTTCTTTATCGCTGATTTTTACACCTGAAGCATCGTAGAAATTCTCAGAATCGTGCGGTGCCTGATGCGTATAGTTGCCATAAAAATCCATGGGTGTTGTTGCGTCGGTTGGAGGTATCGGCTCCGAGGGGTGTTGATCGCTCATAGCGTTGCTCTTTCTTATCAGAATCTGAGAGTTTTCGATGATAACCATAGTAACTATCTCACCATGAGGGTGGGGGGAGCTGCAGAATAAATCATCCTTTAGGAGGATAAACCCCTATGGTTGGGATAAGCACACGAGTACGATAGGGACTATGCGCGATATACAAGCAAAAATTATTGAACAGATGGGCGTCAAACCCAGCATTAACCCTGCAGAAGAGATTCGCCAACGAGTGCAATTTCTTTGTGATTACCTCAAAGCAAGTCATACTCGGGGCTTTGTTTTAGGTATTAGCGGTGGCGTAGATTCTACCCTTGCTGGAAGACTATGCCAGCTCGCTGTCGAAAAACTAGCAGAAGAAGGAACTCCCGCAGAATTTATTGCGGTACGACTTCCATATAAGGTGCAATTTGATGAAGCTGATGCTCAACAAGCCTTAGAGTTTATTCAACCTCAGCAGAGCATCACCTATAACATTGCTCCCGCAGTAGATGGCTTTACTCAAGAGTTTGCTCATGCGTTAGGGGAGAGCTCCTCCGATTTTAATAAGGGAAATATCAAGGCTCGCTCACGCATGATCGCCCAATATTCTCTCGCCGGTCAGAAAAATCTTTTAGTAGTTGGAACAGACCATGCCGCCGAATCTATCACGGGATTTTTCACAAAGTTTGGTGACGGCGGTGCTGATATCCTTCCTTTATACGGTCTGAACAAACGTCAGAACCGCGAATTACTTAAAGAATTAGGTGCACAGAAGCGTCTGTGGGAGAAAGTACCCACTGCAGATTTGCTCGACGGAGTGCCTGGACGTGCCGATGAAGATGAACTCGGACTAAGCTACGACGATATTGATGACTACCTTGAAGGAAAAACGGTCTCTGACGCTGTAGCACAGAACCTCGAACAGCGTTTTATGCGCACTCGTCATAAGAGAACTATCCCTGTCACTATCTTTGATACGTGGTATCAAGATTAGTTAAGGCTAGTCGCGTCGAAGGCAGAACATCATCATAACGTCAAGGAGGTGGGGTTGCTCAGTAGTATCTTCAGCAACCCCACCTTTCTTGATGGGCAGGGAATAATTTTCTAGATTGTACTGTTTCACATATCAGATGATTGTTACCCTCATCTATGCGAAAACCCTCCATTGAACACAAGGACACCTGTGGGACAACTACACCACGAAACACACTCTACTCATCACCTCAAGAACGCTATTGAGTTTCGTAACGTCACCAAAAAATACGGTGAGGTTACCGCTATTAACAATCTCAATCTAAGTATTCCTGAAGGAAAAATCACGGTTTTTGTTGGCCCCTCTGGCTGCGGAAAAACTACATCATTGCGCATGATTAACCGCATGATTGAGCCAACCCAAGGAGAGATTCTTGTTCATGGCGAACCAAACCACAGCATCCGTGACTATCAGCTACGTCGTTCTATGGGATACGTGTTGCAACAGGCAGGGCTGATGCCTCATCGAACTATCGTCGATAACATTGCAACAGTTCCGCGCCTTAACGGTATGCGTCGTTCACTTGCTCGCACAAAAGCGTGTGAACTAATGGACACGGTGGGCTTAGACCGTTCTTTAGCGAAAAGATACCCTTCAGAACTTTCTGGCGGTCAAGCGCAACGCGTTGGCGTTGCTCGTGCATTAGCAAATGATTCTTCCATCCTTTTGATGGACGAACCGTTTTCTGCTGTAGATCCGGTGGTGCGTAAAGATCTTCAAGATGAGTTATTGAGGCTTCAAAAGACCTTGAATAGAACCATTATCTTTGTAACGCATGATATTGATGAGGCAATTCTTCTTGGCGATTATATTGCTGTGTTTTCTGAGGGGGAGTTAGCGCAAGTTGGTTCTCCAGAGGAAATTCTTCGCGAACCAGCTAACGATTTTGTGGCTTCCTTTATTGGGCGTGACCGTGGCATGCGACGGTTAACCTTCGCCTCAGGAGAGGGGCTCAAAGTGTACCCTCTCGATAGTCTCAATACCCCATGGCAGCGGTGGAAACTTAACGTTGAGGACGGAAAACCCGCCGGATGGTTTATCGACAACAGACTCGTTGCAGGCGGTTCGCTGTATCGTGAAGGTGGTAACTTACGTGACGCTTTAGATTCTGTTCTTTCTTCACCTTCAGGTTGGGGCGTCGTTATTGATGATGAAGGCTACGTTAAAGGTCTTCTAAACTCTGATGATGTTCTTGACGCTACAGAGGCAGAACGCCACCGACGTTATGGGGTGAGTGTGTGAGCTGGCTGATTTCTAACAGTACTTATGTGTTACACCTGCTAGTCTTACATCTTCTTCAATCGGTGATTCCGGTTATTGCCGGAACTCTTATAGCCATTCCTTTAGCTCGTCTTGCTTTAGGTCGTCGTCGAGATGGACGTTCCACAGAAAAGAGTACTCGTTGGGGGAAGGTTCGACGTTCATCGGTCGTCAACTTTGCTGCGTTACTATATACCATTCCTTCTCTTGCGCTTTTTGTGGTGATGCCGTTGATTTTGGGCACTTCTATCACATCAGTGCTTAACGTCTACGTGGCATTGACGTTATACGTTATTGCGATGATGGTGCGTTCGGCTGTCGATGCTTTTGAATCAGTGTCTCCGATAACCCTTGAAGCTGCTACTGCTGTGGGTTATCGTCCTATATCTCGTTTCTGGTTCGTAGAATTACCACTTGCTATTCCGGTGATGATGGCTGGTTTACGTGTTGCTTTAGTATCAAATATTTCCATGGTTTCGGTGGGAGCTATTATCGGTATTCAGTCTTTAGGAACGCTATTTACCGACGGTTTACGTCGTGACTTACCAGCTGAAATTTGGACAGGAATTATTGGAACTCTTCTTTTGGCTCTCGTCTTGGACCGTTTATTAGCTAGCGCAGGCGCATTGCTGACACGGTGGAGGAAGCTATGAATATTTTTGATAAAACGTGGGCATGGTTTACTGCTGAGGGTGCGTGGACAGCTCCTGGTGGTATTTGGCAGCGCATCATTGAGCACCTGAGCTATTCGGGGATTATTCTGCTTATTGCTGCGGCTATCGCCATACCGTTAGGTTTGTGGGTCGGTCATACCGGTAAGGGAGAGTCTCTTATCGTTGGGATAACTGGCGCTTTACGTTCTTTGCCGACTCTTGGTTTGTTGACGTTATTTGCGTTGTGGCTTGGTATTGGTTTTACTGCTCCGGCGTTGGCTCTGATTCTTCTTGCGTTGGCTCCTCTACTGGCGGGAACCTATGCCGGTATTTCTTCTGTGGACGCTACAACAGTGGACGCTGCTCGTGCCCAAGGTCTTACAGAATGGCAGATTCTGTGGCGGGTTGAGGTGCCACTAGCATTACCCGTAATTTTTGGTGGTATTCGTAACGCCACGTTGCAGGTAATCGCTACGGTTACGGTGATGGCTTATATCAATCTTGGCGGATTAGGGCGATACCTCATTGATGGTTTAGCTGTTCGAGATTACACCCGTATGGTTGCCGCCGTAGTTCTTGTTGCTGCCTTAGCGTTTCTTGTCGATATTCTGTTGAGCTTGGTGCAACGGCTCGTTACTTCTTCTCATATTCGTTAGGACTTTGTTGATATGACTGCTTCTCTTTCTCGCCGAAAAATATTTGGTCTTGCTGGTGTGGGTGTTACCTCGTTGGCGCTTTCTTCGTGTGGGCTTTCTGGAAATACTGCTTTTGGTACTGCTAACCCATCTGAGACTATTGTGGTCGGTTCAGCAGATTTTACAGAGTCTCAGATTATTGCTCAGATTTATGCAAGTGCCCTTAACCTTCGCGGACTATCGGCTCAGACACAACCAGCAATTGGTGCACGTGAGGCGTACCTTGGTGCTTTAGAAGAAGGAACTATTAGTGTTGTTCCCGACTATTCGGGTAACCTTCTTTTATATTTTGATGCTCAAACGTCTGCAACATCTCCAGAAGAGATACTTCAAGCGTTGCCTAAGGCTTTGCCTTCTTCTTTAGCCGTTTTACAGGCTTCGCCGGCAGAAGATAAAGATACTCTGGTGGTAACAGAGCAGACCGCTCAAAAATATGGGATTCGTTCTCTTGCTGACCTCGCTCAACATCAAGATCAGCTCTCGATTGGTGCTCCTCCAGAGTTCTCTGAACGTTCTTATGGGTTAGCTGGTATGAAAGAAAAATATGGTTTCACTCCAGCCTCGTTTAACCCTATTAACGATGGTGGTGGGCCGTTAACCGTTCAAGCGTTATTAGATAATCAAGTGCAGGTTGCTAATATTTTTTCCACCGATCCGGCAATTGCTCAGAATAATTTTGTGGTTCTTGATGACCCCAAAAATAATTTCTTAGCTCAACAAGTGATACCCGTTATTAACGCTCAACATGTTTCGTATGCTGCAGCACAAGTTCTTGATGAAGTGTCTGCACTGTTGACGACGGACGACTTAATTCATCTGAATAGTCGAGTCTCTGGGCAGGAGAAAGCAAACCCTTCACAAGTGGCTCAAGAGTGGGTGGAAGAACACTTCTCCTCGAAGAAGAACGATTAGTGTTCTTTATCTGCTGAGTGCGAGTAAAGAAGCACGAGAGCTTGATAGGGTTCAAGAGTAATTGTTGATTGGGTAAGCTGCGGTTCTTCTTCACGGTTATTGAGTAGTATCTGCGCGTGAGAGAACTCTTCAGGCACGCTAATGGTGCTGTTTTTGCCGTAGAAATTGGTGATTACAAGCATACGATGTTTGTGGTCTTCACGGAAGAATGCGTAAATGTCTGGGTGCTCTAATTGATAGGGGGCATACGTTCCGCGGGCAATAACCGCGTATTGTTTACGCAGTTGAATGAGCTTCCGATAATAGGGAAGGATTCTTCCATCACGTTCTTCTTGAGCAACATTAATCTGCTGTGCGTGGGTGGGCATGAGCCACGGTTGTACGTCGCTAAAACCACCATAGGTGCTGTGATCCCACGCCATAGGTACGCGTGAGTTATCTCTTGCCTTGGTACGAACAATGTTGAAGGCTTCCACGTCGCTGAGTCCTTGTGCTCGTAGGCTCTGATAGGCGTGGTGTGCTTCAACATCTACATATTGGTTTATCTGGGAGTATGTTGGATCGACCATTCCGATTTCTTCACCTTGGTAGATATAAGGTGTGCCTCGAAGCATGTGCGTTACGGTCGCTAACATGGTGGCAGATTCTTGGCGATACTGTTGTGCATCACCAAAACGGTTGAGTGCTCTGGGCTGGTCATGGTTGTTGAAGAAGAGAGCATTCCAGCCCCCACCATTTTGCATGCGAAGAGCCCACTCGTTGAGAGTTTCTTTGAGTAACGCAAAATCAAAACGAGTGTTAGTCCACTTTTGTCCTTTGTCGTAGTCCACTTTGAGGTGGTGGAAGCTAAAGACCATCGATAATTCGTCTCGGCTAGGTTCGGTGTACCCAATAGAATGTTCGATGGTTGTTGAGGACATTTCACCTACGGTGATGACGTTTTGATATGGTCCGAAGGTTTTTTGATGTAGCTCTTTGACCCATGAATGAACTTGTGGGGTGTCGGTGTAGAGTGTCTTATCCACGACACCAGCTGGTGCGTCGCAGAGCTGTTTATCTTTACCGATGACGTTGAGCACGTCAAAGCGTAATCCTCGTACTCCTTTGTTGAGCCAAAAGTTGACGATGTTAAAGAGTTCTTCACGCACATTAGGGTTGTGCCAGTTGAGGTCTGCTTGGGTTTTATCGTAGAGGTGCAGATAGTAGAGCCCGGTTTTTCCGAAGGGTTCCCATGCTGGTCCACCAAATTTAGATTCCCAGTTGGTCGGTAGCGAACCGTCTTGTTGTGGTGCTTGGATGTAAAAGTAGTCGTGGTATTTTTTCTCTCCAGCGAGTGCTTTTTGAAACCACGGGTGTTCGGTTGATACGTGGTTGAGCACCATATCAAACATGACATCGATATTGTGGGCGTTGAGTTTTTGGATGAGTTCTTCAACATCCTCCATGGTGCCCATGCTTGGGTCGATATTGTAGTAGTCGGAGATGTCGTATCCGTTATCGTGTTGTGGGGAGACGAAGAACGGGTTAAACCACACCATATCGATTCCTAATGACGCGATATAGGGTATTTTTTCGATAATTCCGCGGATATCTCCGATACCGTCGCCGTTACTATCGTAAAAAGATTTTGGGTATATCTGATAGATGGTGCGTTCTGTCCACGGCATAGTTAGTGGTATGGCGAAGGTCGCCTACTCCTTAGCGGTTAGTGGTGGAATCGTTGTCGGCGTGCAAAGTCTTGGTACACAAATTTATCGGCGCGGTGGCGTGATTCGGTGAATTGGAATGTTGTGGTGTCTTCAAGGCTTGTGACCGTTGTGGTAACACCGACGTATTCTCCGGCGGCTAGGTTCAGGCGTTCGCGGTCATCGATTGTTGCTGGTTCGATTTTGATTTGTTTACTGGCATAAGAGATAGCAAGCCCTAATGTGTCTTCAAGGTAGGTGAAGAGGGACTCTTCTGCAACGTTGCGCGGAATGCTCGGCACCACTGAACACAGAATATAGTTTCGGTCAATAATGGAGGGTTCCCCATCAATATAGTGCACGGTTTCTAGGTAGTAATAGGGACCGGTGGGGAATGATGGGGTAATAGACCTAAAGATATGTGGTGGGTGGTGAACTTTTTCGCCGCACGATATAACTTTGCTAGAGAAGCTAAAACCGCTGATATTTGCAAGTTCTTGGTAACTAGCGATAAAGGATACGGGAAGCGCATATTGGGGTCGGTTAATGACGATGGATCCTTTACCCATAATTTTTTGGATGTACCCGCGGTTGGTCAGGAGAGCTAAGGCTTTACGAGCTGTTTCGCGTGAAACTCCGTAATGTTCTGTGAGCTGTTTTTCGCTGGGTAGGAGGGATCCTACCGAGTAGGTGCCATCATCAATCTTTGTTGACAGGTCTTGATAAACACGCTCATATTTTCCCATCGATCGATTACCTCTTCATGGTGTGTGTATGCGTCGAAAACTGCTGCTAACACTCATATAAAAGGTGGGAAGGATATAGCCATGAGTGCTTGGCAGTACAGCACAAGTTTAGGTGTGCTTTATAAGAGTGTCTACGTGTTAACTAAGCGTTACGTACTTTGGGGCATATAAGAGTTTTTGACATATTTTTTTCATTTTAACGCAATATTATGCTACAGGTACGGACAATTGGATAGCTGTTGTATCCTCAACACATATTGGAAGCTAAGACTAGCGCAGCAATATTCTCGGAATATGAGTACTTCACGGGAAGAAATTGAATGATTGCCCAGAAGCAGGCGTACACTTGAGGACAGTCACCACAGAACATAAGGAAGAAGAGCTATGCCCGAATTACGTTCACGTACTTCTACCCACGGTCGTAACATGGCTGGTGCACGCGCACTATGGCGTGCTACCGGAATGGGCGACGAAGACTTCGGGAAACCCATTATCGCCATCGCAAACTCGTTCACACAATTCGTTCCAGGGCATGTCCACCTCAAAAATATGGGACAACTCGTCGCCGGCGCTATCGAAGAAGCCGGCGCTGTCGCAAAAGAGTTCAACACCATTGCTGTAGATGACGGAATTGCCATGGGACACGATGGAATGCTCTATTCCCTTCCCTCACGAGACCTCATCGCAGATTCCGTAGAATACATGGTCAACGCGCACCGAGCAGATGCCCTCGTCTGCATCTCTAACTGCGACAAAATCACACCTGGAATGCTCCTTGCCGCAATGCGCCTTAACATTCCTACAATCTTTGTCTCCGGCGGGCCAATGGAATCCGGAGAAGGTATCGAAGACATCGTAGAACACCGCCTCGACCTTGTTGACGCTATGGTGATGGCCGTTGACGAATCAGTCTCCGATGAAGCTCTCGCACAAATCGAAAAGAATGCTTGCCCCACCTGCGGGTCTTGTGCCGGCATGTTTACCGCAAACTCCATGAACTGCCTCAACGAAGCAATCGGACTAGCACTACCCGGTAACGGCACCACTCTTGCGACCCAAATTGCTCGCAAAGAACTTTTCCTCAATGCCGGAAAAACCATCGTTGAGCTCACTAAACGTTATTATGAGCAAGACGACGATTCCGTTTTACCTCGTTCTATCGCCACAAAAGAAGCTTTCGAAAATGCTATGGCACTAGACGTCGCAATGGGAGGATCGACCAACACCGTCTTACACATTCTTGCTATTGCCCACGAAGCAGAAGTAGATTTCACCCTCGACGATATTGACGCCATCTCACGACGTGTCCCGTGCTTAGCAAAAGTAGCCCCAAACTCCACCAAATACCATATTGAGCATGTTCACCGTGCTGGAGGAATTCCTACTCTCTTAGGTGAGCTATACCGTGCTGGGCTACTGAACACCAACGTTCATTCTGTCCATTCTGAATCTCTAGAACAATGGCTTAACACATGGGATATTCGTTCCGGAAAAGCAAGTGAACAAGCGCAAGAACTTTTCAAAGCTGCACCTGGTGGTGTCCGCACAACAGTAGCATTTTCTACCGCAAATCAATACGAATCTCTCGAGTACGATGCGCAGAACGGGTGTATTCGCTCTGTTGAACATGCTTACACCAAAGACGGTGGACTTGCTGTACTACGTGGCAATATCGCTCAAGACGGAGCCATCATCAAATCTGCTGGCATTGATGAAGAACTTTTCCATTTTATTGGCAAAGCTTTTGTTGTGGAATCTCAAGATGAAGCAGTACGAGAAATTCTTTCAAAGAATGTTCAAGCCGGCGATATCGTGGTCATTCAATATGAAGGCCCCAAAGGCGGCCCCGGTATGCAAGAAATGCTCTACCCCACCTCGTATCTTAAAGGTCTTGGACTAGGAAAAACCTGTGCGCTCATCACAGACGGAAGATTCTCTGGCGGCACATCGGGTATCTCTATCGGACATGTTTCTCCTGAAGCTGCAGCAGGTGGAGCGATTGGACTAGTGGAAACAGGCGACGAAATTGAGATTGACGTTTCTCGCCGTATTTTGCGTGTTAACCTTTCGGACGAGGTTCTTGAACAGCGTCGCGCTCGCAAGGGTGCTGTTCCGTGGAAGCCTTCAAAACCGCGAGAGCGTCGCGTATCAAAGGCGCTTCGCGCCTATGGCATGATGGCCGCTTCTGCTGATAAGGGTGGTGTGCGTATTCTTCCGCCGGAGTACAGCGACGAGACTTCTGTCTAAAAAATATTTTTAGCTCAACATAAAGGGTGGGGTGGCACAGACATAATGTCTGTGCCACCCCACCCTTCTTCGTGCTCTGTTTCTCTCATCCTTGAGGAACAGTGCTAATTTTTAGAAGTCGTAGACGCTTACCTGTAGGGGCTCTGCGAGGTATTCTTCCCACTCACCAACAGCTGTGGTGAAGTGCTCTTTGCCCATGTGCTCTTTGAGTGCGTCATGAGATTCCCAGCGTTCGATGAAGGCGTATTCGCCTTCGGTGCCTTCTTCTGAGAGAGTTCCAAAGTCGTAGCTGATGAGTCCTTCATCGTTGGAGCGTGTTGCTTCTACGAGGGTGTGTGCAGATTTTTCGAATGCTTCGATAGATTCTGCTTTGATGGATACTTTGGCAAAAACACCAATCATGGTTTTGCTCCTAACATGAGAATGGTTGGGATGTGGCTCATATTATGTGGTGTATTTAGAGCCTAACAGCAGTTAGGACGCTGTGGGAAGCTCATAGATGGTAATTTGCATGGGAGATGCTAGAAGGCGCTGGCATTGTTGGTCAGCTTTTTTGAAATGCTCAGTATCCATATGAGTTTCGAGGTCTTCGATGGACTCCCATCGTTCGATGAATGCGTATTCTCGGTGTTCTGCCGGTTGTTCTTCGGTGGCTAGTGACCCAAAGTTATAGCTGACCATACCTTGTTCTTCTTGAGCTTTGTCAACAAGGTGCTGCGCTATTTTTTCAAACTCTTGGGCATGGGTGGTTTTAATGATTGCTTGTGCGTACACGCCGATCATGATGCTCCTTAAAGTATATGGGTGTTTGGTTCCTTGTGTGTGGGGTATCAACCTATCACCGCTTGAGGCTGATGACGAGGGGCGTATCAGCACGTGGGACATTCCATGATAGCTGTCTGCGGATATTCTGTCTTTTTGCTCTTGCAGAGAAAAAGTGTTGATTCGTTCACATAGAAAAGATATAAAAGATATATATGGGATAACTGTTTTAAAGAACGTAAGGGGGTAGAAATTGGTTATATGCTTTGTCGTATCTCGAGGACAAGCTACTGCTCTAAGTTCTCATAAGAGCGGTTCACGCGATGTTCTGTTCGCTGTTTTTTAGACCTCATGATACAAGCGCCTGTTTTGAATACACGCGCAACGCTGAGAAAACACCTGATAGCAATATTACGTAGCTAGGTGTAGATATATGTGCAAACGATAGTGCGATGACTCAACAACCATACGTAAAGCCTTAAGAATGAGGCACATCTACTAGTCTTTACCCTAAATATTGAATAATTTTCTTGCACCTGCGTAGTGTTTTATCAGTAAAAATCTTAACGATTTATCAGCGCATCATAAGGAGCGGGTTAGCCGCTCGACAGATGGCATCACGCCACATATTTAATGATGGAACATTCCAACTTAAGGAGGTGGAGAAGATGAAAATATCACCAGCACATATTAAAAAAACTACGCTTACATGGGAAGCCCCAGACTATACATCCTCGTATCCAGAAGGGTTTATAGACTTAGGAGTAGCTGTTATCGCGCTCTTAATGGAATCAATTCAAGAAAAAGGACGATGTTATACAGGGCTGTCATGTTTGATATTTATTTCCCGTGAGAACGGTGATCGAGAAATACTTGAGATTGAGCCGGTGACGGACTCTTGTTCTCATTCACTTTTAGAGCCATGCGATGAGGCACATGTTCGCATGATTGGCAGAGCGATTCTTAAATGTTGGGAGTACATCCCAGCGCTCTATAAGAATAATTTGGTGACGGTTACTGCTCATGTGCGCTATTTGAAGCTTCTTTTTCAGCAGTTTCCAACGTTACGCACCATTATGCAGTATCGTCCTATCGAGAAATTATTGAATCCTCAAGACTCATATTCTTTGGGGGAATTACATATCCGGTTAACGAGTGATTGTGACCGAAAAATTCTGGATGAGCATATTCAGCGTGCTGCCGAGATAGCTCGTCAGGAGAAAGAAGAAGACCAACGTGAACGTCCTGTAGAAGAATTACCCGTATATGAGGTTTTTACAGACTGTTCTTTCCGCGCTTCAAAGAACAAGCAGTATTCTCGCGGCGGTCGTATGGGTATCGGTGGTGTCAGCGAAGAAGGCTTCTACTTCCATTTGCATTATGATGCGACGAATATTATGACTGGTGAGCTTTCTGCCATGTTGGCAGCATTTAATATTTTTTATCACCCTGGGCGTCAGCTAGTGATTCATACTGATTCTTTGGGGGCTTTGACGTTTGTCTTGCGTCTTGCCCATAACCGTTGCTCTTTTGAGAAATGGGTAAATGAGGGTGTTCAAGATCATTTAGTTGTTGCTGAGATGATGAAACTCACTGAAGCGATTCGTGATTATCGTGTGATTGTTAAACATATTCCGGGACATTCTGGGCATGGTCTTCAAGAGTCCTCGGATTCTGTGTCGAAGATGCATCGTCATTTTCCGGGGCAGGTGGTTGCTAAGGGGTATGTTCACGCTTTCAACCAACGGTGTGAGTCGATTATTGTGGCGTTGACTGATTGTGAAAGGGCTGTGCGTTTGCAGTGTCCTTCGTGGGTTCAGATTCGTCCTTCTGCTATTCACGCGCGGAACCGTTTTTGGCGCTGAGGTTGGCAATAAAAAATTAATACTTTTGGAGGAATATATTTTTGCCCATAAAAAACGCGGTTGGCTAGTGGAAATAATCTTCGTAACAATTGCGTCATAAAAACTCGTCAATTTGACTGCTGAGGATATAGGCTTGTTCTCACAACGATAACGCACGCCTACACCTCAGGAGAAAACATGGCAGGGTTCACCACACGAGCAATACATGCCGTACATAACCTCGAAAAAAATGCCATAGTTCCTCCTATCTATCTAGCCTCCACCTTCACACAACCTAGCGACGGAACACCCGGAGAATACGAATACCAACGCGGTTCAAACCCCACCAGAACCGCCGTAGAAACCACATTGGCGCAACTTGAAAACGCACAATACAGCTACGTGTACTCCTCTGGAATGGGAGCAAGCTCCGCCGCACTAGGACTCGTACGCAACGGCGAAACACTTCTGATGGGAATGCCCAGCTACGGCGGAAACTACCGCTTTGCCACCATAGAACTTCCCAAACGCGGAGCATACGTCAAATTTATTGCAGACTTCACGACCCTCTCCGATGAAGACTTTTCAGATAACGTCACTATGGTGTTCCTCGAAACACCCACAAACCCCACCCTCAAAGTCAGCGACATTACACGTATCAGCCAGATTGCACACCGAAACGGGGCCATCGTCGTCGTCGACAACACCTTCTTAACCCCATACCTGCAACGACCCCTCGAACTCGGCGCCGACATCACCGTACAATCAGCCACAAAATACCTATCTGGACATGCTGACCTCCTCGGCGGAGTCGCCTCAACAAATAACCCTGAGCTAGCTGAAGAACTTCACAAAGCACAACTCATTCTCGGTGGAATACTCCCACCTGCAGACTCCTACCGTCTACTCCAAAACGTTAAAACTCTCGGCCTACGCCTAGAGCGCCAACAAGAGAACGCACAACGCCTCATTCAGGCCATCAAGAAACACCCCGCAGTAGACTGTATCCTTTACCCCGGCTCTGCAAGCGCAGAAGAAACAAAAATTCAATCTCAACAAGCACAAGGCCAAGGCGCAGTATTCTCCTTCATCCTTGCAGAAGGACACGATATGCAAAAATTCATCGAAGCCCTCAACATCTTCAGCTTTGCTGTAAGCCTTGGCGGTATTGAATCTCTTGTATGTCTACCTGCAACAATGACTCAAGGCGCTTACACCCAAGAACACCTTGACATGTTTGGAGTGCACCCACGGCTTATCCGAGTAGCCGTAGGAATCGAAGATTACGAAGACCTGCTCGAGGACTTCACCACAGCACTCAACGCATCCTAAAAATTTCTATCCCATATAAAAATCAACAACACCGTGAGGAATAACCCATGAAAAACACCCTGAACAGACGCTCTGCCATCGCCCTGACCGGAGCCCTCAGCCTAGCCGGATTACTCTCCGCATGCTCATCCTCCCAACCGGCACAAAAAACCAACCGTATGGAACAGATTAAAGAACGAGGCACTATCCGCATCGGCATGGAAGGAACCTACCGCCCCTGGAATTACCACGATGAATCCGGAAACCTCGTCGGCATGGAAAAAGAAATCGGAGACCTCATCGCCCAAGACCTAGGTGTTAAAGCAGAATATGTTGAATCGCTCTGGGACTCGCTCATCGCAGGAGTAGACGCAGACCGCTACGACATCGTCATCAACAATGTTTCCCCAACAGAAGAACGACAGAAAAAATACGACTTTTCTACCCCCTATGTTCGTTCAGAAGGCAAAGTAGCTGTTCTTGACTCTTCAGAACTACGCAACATCTCTGACATCCCAGGGCATACCGCAG
Source organism: Rothia sp. P6271 (assembly GCF_048512995.1). Classification (NCBI taxonomy): domain Bacteria; kingdom Bacillati; phylum Actinomycetota; class Actinomycetes; order Micrococcales; family Micrococcaceae; genus Rothia; species Rothia sp. P6271. The sequence goes on from NZ_JBLXXV010000006.1 coordinate 41,232, forward strand.
CCTCATCTGAAACCTCAAACTTCCGTACACTCCTAGAAGCTGCCGGAGCGCGCATCGTCACCGTCACCGGCTTTGACGAGGCTATCGAACAAGTCCTCTCCGGACGTGTAGACTGCTGCGGTAATGATGCTGTCACCTTCCAAATCTACAAACAACAGCACCCCGAAGCACCTATTCGACTTCTTGACGGGCAACTCGGCGGAACCTCAGAAGCTGCAATTCTCATGCCTAAGGATCAACCAGAACTCAAAAAAGCTATCGACGACTCCTTAGAACGTCACCTCACCAACGGCGACATTAAAGCCATCTACGAAAAATACGTGGGTATAGACCTCACCCCTAAAAACTCATAAATTATGGACCACTTTTTAAACCTCTGGACAGAATCCTTACCTCAACTACTCATCGCAACCATTCAAGTCACCATCCCATTAGCAGTTGTTTCCTTCATCCTTGCACTGCTGATTGGGCTGGTGGCAACCGCCCTAAGAACACATCGCTTCTTCCTTCTCCAATGGATGTCACGAGGATATGTATGGTTCTTTCGAGGGACACCGCTGCTTGTTCAGCTATTCCTCATCTTTTATGGTCTACCTAAAATAGGAATCACTTTTGACCCGTGGACGGCAGCCATCGTTGCCTTAAGTCTAAATACTGGCGCCTATGTTGCAGAAACATTTAGAGCAGCGGTGGCATCTATCCCACGTGGACAATTTGAAGCAGCACAAACGCTGAACTTCACACGTCAACAAACATTACGACATGTTGTTATTCCTCAAGCTACACGTATTGCTTTACCACCATTAGGTAATGACCTCATTGACTTAGTAAAAGGTACTTCACTTGTTTCAACCATCTCTTTGATTGACCTTTTCCAAGCAGGAAAACAAGTAGCGGCACGAACCTTTGAACCATTAGCAATGTATGTTGAGGTTGCACTGATATATCTCATAATCTTTACCGCTCTTTCTGCGGTGCAAAGAGTCCTCGAAAAACGTAGTAGCCGGTACATTAGGAGTTCCCATGCTTAGTGTCAAAAACATCTCAAAAAGTTTCGGGGAACAGACCATCCTCAAAAACCTCTCTTTCGATGTGCCTGATGGTGAAACTACCGTAATTCTTGGCCCCTCTGGATCTGGTAAATCAACATTGCTACGCTGCTTAAATCTTCTTGAAACACCAGAAGAAGGAACGCTAACAATCGGTTCTGATACGGTCAGCCTGAGCAAAAATCTTGAGACGGAAGACATTCGCCGAATTCGGTCACACTCTGCGATGGTCTTTCAACAATTCAACCTTTTTGCTCATTACACCGCACTCAAAAATGTGGCTTTAGCTCCCGTGCTCAACGGCACCCTGAGCGCTGAAAAAGCTGAAGCTCTTGCTAGTGAACTACTCGACAAAGTAGGAATGAAACATCGCGCGGACGCGTACCCAGACCACCTTTCAGGAGGTCAGCAGCAACGTGTCGCCATTGCTCGTGCCTTAGCCGTAAATCCGGATTATCTACTTTTTGACGAACCAACAAGTGCACTAGATCCCGAACTAGAAGCCGAAGTGATTAGAGTCCTGATTGCTTTGGCGAGAGAGAACCGCTCTTTAGTTGTGGTCACCCATAATATGGCGTTCGCTCAGAAAGTTGCGGACCGTATTATTTTCTTAGACCAAGGAGAAATAGTGTACGAGGGAGCCCCATCTGGGTTCTTCAACTCAAGTTCGGAGCGTATTCAAAAGTTCTTGAATATCTATGACACTACGGACTATCACATCTAGATGATGTTCCTGTGTGAGGTTATAACGTAACTTTTAACGATAAAAACTCAATAAAACGCAATATCAGCAATGTGCCGTCACGATGGTGCATTGCTGATGTGCATCAGCCAAGATAGGGGTACGTCTTGTGACGGGTTGACCCGTCAGTACTACATCATTTGAGGAGATACCGTGGCTGAACATACCTTTGGTTTTCGCACTCGTGCCCTCCACGCCGGAGCTACCCCTGACGCGATCCACGGGGCGCGCGCCGTCCCGATTTATCAGACAAGCTCTTTTGTTTTTGACGACGCACAAGATGCCGCCAACCTTTTTTCTCTCCAAAAATACGGCAACATCTATTCACGTCTTGGAAACCCTACTGTTGCTGCTTTAGAAGAACGTATCGCTTCTCTTGAAGGTGGTCTTGGAGCTGTCGCCACAGCTTCCGGAATGGCCGCCGAGTTCATTACCTTTGCGGCTCTTTGCCAAAGCGGAGACCATATTGTTGCCTCTTCTCAACTATATGGTGGGACGATTACTCAGCTTGATGTCTCTTTGCGAAGATTCGGTATTGATACGACTTTTGTGTCAGGAACTGACCCCCAAGATTTTGAGAATGCAATTCGCCCTGAAACGAAGGCTCTCTACACCGAAGTTGTCGCTAATCCTTCTGGAGAGATAGCTGACCTTGAAGGTCTTGCCGCTATTGCACACTCTCACAACATTCCTTTGGTGGTGGATGCGACGCTCTCAACGCCGTATCTAATTCGTCCACTAGAACATGGTGCAGATATTGTGATTCATTCGATGACGAAATTCCTTGGTGGTCACGGGACAACTCTGGGCGGTATTGTGGTGGAATCTGGCCGCTTCAACTGGGCTAATGGAAAATTTCCTACAATGACAGAACCAATTCCCTCTTATAACAACATCTCATGGTGGGGCAACTTTGGGGAATATGGATTCTTAACGAAGCTGCGTTCTGAACAGTTACGTGACTTTGGCCCGTCTTTAAGTCCTCAAGCAGCATTTAACTTGCTTCAAGGCGTTGAAACTTTAGCTCAGCGGATGGACGCCCATCTGGAGAACACTCAAGGCCTTGTTCAATGGCTTGATGAAGACGCCCGTATTCGCTATATCAATTATGCTGGTCTTGCTCATCATCCTCATTATGAGAGGGCGCAGAAACTTCTGCCTTTAGGGGTTGGGTCTGTGTTTTCCTTTGGTGTTGTTGCAGGCGCTGAAGATTCTGCTCGTGAAGTTGGTGCGCGCTTTATTGAGAATCTTCAGTTAGCTTCACATTTAGCGAATATTGGTGATGCAAAAACTCTTGTATTGCATCCTGCATCAACAACTCATCAGCAGCTCAGCGCGGAGCAACTTGACGCTGCTGGGGTAGGGGAGGATTTGATTCGTATTTCTGTGGGGTTAGAAGACCTTGATGACATTGTATGGGACTTAGATCAGGCGTTGAGTGCCGCAACGGGTAAAGACCATTATGGAGCAAAGATTCTGCGAACCCAAGAATCATTATCACAGGGTAATTCTGCTCAGGAGGTGCGTTAATGTCTACGAAGCGTACGTGGGAAGCACCATCTGCTGTGCAACGTTTAGGGATTCTTCGTCGTAGTCGCAGTGTCGCTATTGTCGGTATGAGCGATAAAGTTTCACGCTCATCATATTTTGTGGCAACGTATTTGAATTCTTCTGCCGATTACCAGCTCTTTTTTGTGAACCCCCTGTTAGCGCAGAAAGGGAAACAGGTGTTAGGGCAGAAAGTGTATGCTACTTTGGCGGATTTGCCTGAAGCTCCTGATATTGTTGATATTTTTCGCCGCCATGAGGATCTTCCTGATGTGGTGCGTGAAGCGATTGCGGTTGGCGCTCAAACCGTGTGGATGCAATTAGGTTTGTGGAATGAAGAAGCCGCCGAGATTGCCCAGCAGGCTGGATTGCATGTCGTGATGGACCGGTGTATCAAAATTGAGCATGCCCGTTTTCATGGGGGTTTGCATCTTGCCGGTTTTAATACTGGTGTGGTCAGTTCACGCCGTCAAATAACAGCATAGTTTTCTTGAGATACATAAAAGACTCATGTTCCTTCTTGCGTTGAGGAGCATGAGTCTTTTATGCTTGTTGTTTCTTACGCGGTGGAAGGTGCTGACATGACCTTCCCCAAAGTATGTCAGCACCTTCCTGCGTAGATGTGAACTACCGATTCTCTTCCCCAAGAAAACCTCTGAGAATAATTCTTATAATGATTCTCATACGTGGTATGTCCACAGATGATTACCGCAAGAAGCGGTCGCAAATATTTAAATATTTGACGTTAGAGATTATACGGTAATTGTTCTCTAGAGTATCTCGACACGATGACGAATATCATTATTAATTGAACTTTAAATCAATGACGTCGCAGGTCAGCTCAAAAATAAAGATTTTTAAAATAGTGAAACTTTTTTGCAGAGTGTTGTCTAAAGTATCACGATGTATTATCGTGGTTTCAGTTTTGACAGCTTTCGTGATCAACTCTAAAACTGAAAATTTTTCTTTGAAAACTATTGGTAAAATAAAAAAGTTTTGAGAATCAAATAAGTAACTCTGTGTTTTCCTCAAAAGAATCCTTGCCATAATCAGGGAAGAACCTGAACTAGAAAAACATCACGAGATAAAACTCATCAAGAACATTATCTGAGAGAATAATCTTTCCAGATACCGTATCTGGTAAAAACTAACTGACCACATTACCCTTATACCCAAGGGCCCTATAACCTCATATTTTAGAAAGTCTCCATGTCGATACCACAACATTCTCATGGCTTATCCCGTCGAACCGCACTCCGCTGGGTAGCCGGAGCCACCACAACACTCGGACTCAGCGCCGCCACAACAACAGCCTACGCAGAAGAACAGAACCACACCGCAGAAGAACAACCACAACCAACACTCGTTGAACAGTTCCTCTCACAAGAACAATTCGTCATAGCCCACCGTGGGGCAGGAGACGTCAACCCTGAACACAGCGCCTACGCCTATCAACAAGCCATCCTCAAAGGCGCTCAAGCTGTAGAAATATCAGTGCGTACCACCGCCGATGGAGAACTCGTCTGTATGCACGACAACGCACTACGCCGCACCACCACCGAAAAAACAGGGTACGTCAGCACAAGTACCCTCGCCGAAGTTAAACGCCCTCTCATTGATATGAGAGACTTCCTCGGACCTAACACACCCCTCGTACACATCACCACCCTCGAAGAAGCCCTCGGCGTCATCCTCGCAACCGAAGCCGGCGGCCCCTACCAATCCGTAGGCGGCTCCGCTGTTCTCTTCATTGAAGCTAAAGACTCTGCCGGTCAACCCAAGCTGCTAGAACTCCTAACTGCCCGCGGTATGCAAGACCAAGTCGTCATTAAAATGTTCCGCAACGGTAAAGGCGAATTCGACGGCAACAACGGCTTCATTCGGTACGCAAAAGAAGCAGGATTCACCACCTGGTGCTACTTCGACGCACACGATTCCTTCGAAGACATTGCGCAATTAGCATCATCAGATAACGTCGACATGCTGGGAGTGCCCTTCTTCGAAACCGTCATTGGACGTACTGAAAGCTCCATGAGCGACGAAAAAATATCACAAATTATCAATCTCGGAAAACCCGTTATCGTCTGGGAAACCCACCGTCGTTGGGTACAAGAACATTTTGCATCCCTAGGTGTTCGCGGATTCATGTCGCCAGACCCCTTCTGGCTCAGCGGAAGAACAACAAGCCCCAACCTTGCCCTCGAACAAGGCAGACGGCTACACGGCATGCTACCGGCTGGACAACAAGACGTTGTGAACCTACCCCGCTGGGAAAACGGTGAACTCGTCCATCAACAAGCCTATGACGACTCTATCCTTCTAGGCCCATTAGCTCACCGCACATCCACCGCTGATAGTTACGTCATCAACTTCACAATGCAGTGGAAAGACGCCCTCCCTCAAACAACATGGCAATACGGTTATCTTGCCTTCGGGCGAGAAGACGATTCAGCCTTTGGTATCGCCGCAAAATTCGATACCACAAACTCTCGTGGCGGCGGATACATCGTAGCTATTCGCCCCGGTGCATCCGTCATCGATGAAAACGGTGCATACGTTTCAGGAGATGTCGTTCAGCTGCTACGTGTTGACGCTGGATCAGCGCACCTAACACCACTAGTAACCTTGCGCCCTCGTACACCTTTTGTTGCAGGTGAGGATATTCGTGGCAAAATTATCGTCCGACCATCAAACATCATTATTGATGTTGCGGGGGCGCGTTCTACGCCCATCGCCGATACGACATATCGCGGAGCATACGTTCATTTTGGACGTTATCAAGATGCCGCACACGGCGGAGCTCTCGCTTTGAGTAACGTCGTCACCTACAAAATTTAGGGATATCGACGGTTAAAACCTCTTACCACCCACAACGCCTCAACCCTATGCAGAACCCCGCAGACTAGCTGCGGGGTTCTGCATATATCACCGTTAAAAACAGGTATGTCATTACTTGTGTGATGTTCTTTTGACCTGGCTCATCGGAATAACTTCTAAATTCTCGGTAAGAGGATTCCCCGGCGTCCAGCCTTCACCAGCAATCGTATGAGTCTCAGGTTTTTTACGTATGAAACGTGGTCGAGGAACAGAAAGCTTAACAGGCTCCGGCAACTGCCAACGCCTCGTGTGCGCAAGAAGCCCAAAAACTAGACACGAAATAATTGATATGCCCATCCCAATATTAGGAGAAGAAAAAAGTGTCGTACATAGAGCAGTCTCTGCTGCGCCAACAACCGCTACTGTCGCATAGAGAGAATTACCTCCCAAGATAGCTGGAACACGGTTGACCATCATATCTCGCAATACGCCACCGCCCACCGCGGTCACCACACCAAGGGCAATAGCCGGAAGCCAATGAAGCCCAATACCTAAAGATTTAATAGTTCCTGTAGCGGCCCAACAACCCATACCCAGAAAATCCACAACAACTAAAACACGGTTAGCCCAACGACTCCCCAAATCAATACAGTACGCTAACAATGCTGAGATGAGAGCACCCGCCCAATACGCAGAATCAGTCAATGCGACAGGTAAACCAGTGTTAAGAAGAACATCACGGATTAGCCCTCCACCCATACCAGAGAGCACCGCTAAGAGAATAAAACCTACAACATCAAAGCGGAATGCGCGAGCAACTGCGCCACCGAGCAAACCATTAGCAACAACTGCTGCTACATCGACCACTCTAAAGAGCACGCTTGGATCCCATACCTGCATACGCATGCCTCTTTCTGACGTTTCATATCGATAGAATGACTTCAATAAATACCGATACATGCTACAGCATGTACAGACCATCAGTACAGGTAGCATTGTCCGAAAGGGCGGCTTACCACACACGGTAAGCCGCCCTTTCACAAGCGGATAGTAAGGATATTCTTCGATGAGAGCATCTCGCATAGAGGTTCTTAGGATGAAAGACTCCAACCACGCAAATAATCATGTGATGTTAGTGAATTAGTACACTTACATCTCGATACTGTTGAAACAACCATGATTTTTGCCTGCCCTTATGAGCAAGACAAAACCTGAGCGATATCCCGCAACGCCTCATCATTTTGTAAAGACGACGTATCTCCTAGAGGTTTCCCCTCATACAACTGAGACAACAAACGACGAGTAATCTTCCCCGAACGAGTCTTAGGAATCTCAGCAACCGCCACCACATCTTTAGGCTTTGCAATAGGGCCAATCTCAGAACGAATATGCAACTCCAACACTTCACGTAGCTCAGAAGAAGACAACGCCTTACCCTCATCACTAAGTGTCACAAAAGCTACTGCTTGATGCCCCGTCAACTCATCCTCAACAGGACAAACACCAGCCTCAACCACAGCCTCATGACGCACTAAAGCTGACTCAATTTCAATCGTCGAAAGACGATGCCCCGAAATATTAATAACATCATCAATCCTGCCCAGAATATAAATATCCCCGTCCTCATCTTGCTTTGCGCCATCTCCAGCCAAAAACCAGCCACGCTCCCCATAATGTCTCCAATAAGAATCAAGATAACGCTGAGGATTTTTCCACACAGTACGAGCCATCGACGGGCCCACTTTATCAACCACAATGAACCCTTGAGCCCCCGTCTGAACCGGCTCACCGTGCTCATCAACAACACGCACAGAAACCCCCGGAATAGCACGAGTAGCACAACCTGGTTTGACAGCTATACCTGGAGTACCCTGCTCAAAAGTCCCCTCAGGCGCAAACTGAGGATCATGCGGACGAGGAGAACAGATCGTTGAACCTGTCTCAGACTGCCACCACGTATCAATAAAGGAAGCACGACCAGAACCAATATGCTCACGTAACCAATACCAAGCTTGTGGATTAATCGACTCACCCACAGAACCCAAAAGACGAACCGACGAAAAATCATATTTTCCCGACTCTGGGCCATGCGGGAAAGCCCCCATCAACGAACGAATCAACGTTGGCGCCGTGTAATAGTTTGTGACACCATAGCGTTCAATCACTTCAAAATGCCGTTCAAAAGTAGGAGTATCAGGTGTACCTTCAAAAATTACTTGACTTACGCCATTGACCAACGGCCCATATATCTCATAAGTATGAGCTGTCACCCACGCCAAATCGGCTGTACACCAATGAACAGTATCCGCAACTTTTTGCCGATCATTACGAGTAGCTAACTCATCAGGACGAAGCACACCATCAGCGTCAACAACATCAGGCAACAAATCATAAAGTAACGCATGAGAATACGCCGTCTGCGTCAAATACCCGCCCATAGTATGAACAAGACCCTTAGGTTGGCCCGTTGTCCCCGACGTATAAATAATAAATAACGGATCTTCAGCATCATGCAATGGGTAATCATGCGTATCTGGAACACCCTCAATCAAATCGTGATACCAAACATCTCGCCCCAAACACCACGGAACACTCTGTCTTTCCTGCTCGGTAGCTGAGGTACGGTTCACCACCACCACATGCTCAATATTATTCTCAGACGAACACGCCTCATCCGCTATCGACTTGACCGGAACAACCTTACCCCGACGATTCTGACCATCAGTTGTAATTAATACCTTGGCACCAGTATCCTCTACCCGAAACTTCAAAGCCTCCGCCGAAAAACCGCCAAAAACAAGAGAATGAATCGCCCCAATACGCGCACAGGCAAGAGCAAAAATAATAGTTTCAGGAATCACCGGCAAATAAACAACAACACGATCACCCTTAACCACACCCAAACGCTCTAAACCATGTGCCGCCTGAGCCACACGGCGTTGCAGCTGAGCATAAGTGATAGCTTCACGATCACCAGGTTCACCCTCAAAGAAAAGCGCAACCTTGTCGCCAAAACCTTGCTCTACATGCCTATCCACACAGTTATAGGCAACGTTGAGCTGACCACCCTCAAACCACTTAATCGTTGGAACAGAAAATTCTTGAACACCATCTTCACGAACGTCTACTAAACGAGGAGGAATAAACTCATGCGTTTTATCCTCATCCCATAGCTTCCCCCAACTAAGACGTTCTCGCGCCTGCCTTGCCCAAAAATCAATACGTTCTTGATCCGAAACATCTGCCGGATTCTGCACCTGATTTCGAGGGTCTGAATAAGAAAAAGACGAACAATACGACATCGATACTCCCATCGTTTCTGGCGTTAGCACCACCGCATAAGCGAGGTTGCTGCGACGTCTTAGAGCCAGGTCTCTCAGTCGCTCTGGATGGTTTAGACGAGTTCTACCGTAATACCTTCCGTACACATTCATCTAGACGTTACTTTCCATTGCCAGCAGATGAACACATCACGTTGCATAGAGTCATATTCCTTAGCGAACGTCACCCACCGCAATAAACACTGAAGCTCTTGGGTACCAAGAAGAACTTTTTATAAGCTAAACCCAGCGATCACGAGTTCCAACGTCAAGCTCTGGCTCGTTGGACGGCAACCCTCTTTCCGTAGCGGGGTGCCCCAGATGAAGATCCGGCTCAAAATAATCACAACGGCAAATACGGCGCCTATGCGTCGGGCATATCAACACCGAAAAATATGGTTTTCGACATGCCACGCCTCATAGAGGAGGGCTCTCTCCTCTAAGAACGCAAAGGAAAAAACTTATGGCAACTCATACCGCCACGACAGAACAACCCACTACGACACCGTCTTCTTCTAAAAAACGTATCGTTGTCAATGCGTTTGATATGACAACAACAAGCCACCAAAGCTTCGGCTTATGGCGTCACCCGCGCTCGCGAGCCGATGAATATAACACCATTAAATATTGGACAGATTTAGCTCAAGTGTGCGAAAAAGGGCTTTTTGACGCGGTCTTTATCGCTGATGTGGTGGGCGTATACGACGTATATAAGGATTCTGTTGCACCCGTACTTCGTGATGGTGCACAGGTACCGGTAGGTGACCCGTTCTTACAGATTTCGGCGATGGCAGCAGTCACGGAACATCTTGGTTTTGGAGTGACAGCTGCCGTGACGTATAACCAGCCTTATACTTTGGCTCGTTCTTATGCGACGTTAGATCATTTAACGGGTGGTCGTGTTGGTTTTAACGTGGTGACTTCTTATCTTCAATCTGCGGCAGAGAATCAGGGGCTTGCCGGTCAGATTGAGCATGATGAACGATACGAAATTGCTGACGAATTTCTCGACGTTTGTTATAAGTTGTGGGAAGGCTCTTGGGAAGACGGAGCGGTGCTACGTGACCGTCAGCGCGGGATTTTTGCAGATCCTGAGAAAATTCATCCTATCTTGCATCAGGGCAAGTATTTTCAAGTTCCTGGAATTTCTTTGACCGAGCCGTCTGTTCAGCGTACTCCCGTGATTTTTCAGGCTGGTGCGTCTTCTCGCGGTCAGGCTTTTTCTGGAAAACATGCCGAGGCGATTTTCATTTCTGCGTTACGTCCAGATTTGACTAGGCATGTGACCTCTCGTATCCGTGATGAGGCTGAACGTGCCGGCCGGCGTCGTGATGACGTGAAGATTCTTGCCATGCTTTCGGTGGTAGTTGACGAGACAGACGAGAAAGCACAGCAGAAGTATCAGGATTATTTGAAATATGTGGATATAGAGTCTTCTCAAGGGATTATTGGTGGTTGGTCTGGTGTTGATCTTTCACTATTTGATGAGGACGAGATTCTTGAGTATGTCAAGACGGAATCCATTCAATCCTTTTTGACACCTTTTACCTTGCAGTCTCAGACGACGAAGTGGACTCGTGCTGATATTGCTCGTCATTGCGCTATCGGTGGTATGGGTGATGTAATTGTTGGCTCTGCTCAGACTGTCGCCGATGAGTTGGAGCGCTGGATTGACGAGGGAGATTTAGATGGTATCAACCTTGCCTACCATGTATCTCCTGGCTCTTTTGAAGATTTTGTGGAGTTTGTTGTTCCTGAGCTTCAAAAGCGTGGCCGGTATCGCACAGAGTATGAGGGGAATACATTACGTGAGAATCTTTTTGGTGTGGGGCATACACGTGTGAATGAGCGTCATCCTGCGGCAGCATATCGTGGCGCTTTTGCTGGTGGTCCTAATGCTGCTGACACTCCTGCCCGTCAGTTTTTGAGCTTGGCTCAGAATCAGGCAGAGCGTTTATAAGAGTTTTTCTTCTGGTAATGATTCGCAATGTTAGGGTTCTCTTTGGTGTGGGGGGTATATCAGAGAGAACCCTAATCTTTTAAAGGAGCGATGACCAGAGCCTACAGATATTTTCTACGACCTTGATACGGTTGGGGCGGGCAACCCATTCGTCGTATCGGAGGGTTTTGCATTGAGAGATGTATTCTTCAGAGATGCTTTCTAACTCTTTAACCATTCCTGTATCGACGATGAAGGTGGATACTTCGAGGTTGAGCGCAAATGAGCGCGGATCCATGTTTGATGATCCAATGAAGGTGAGATGGTCATCTACAAACATGTATTTTGAGTGCAATACGGTTGGCCCGGGATATTGTTTGATGTTGACTCCGGCGTGGAGAAGTTTCTCGTAGTAGGAGCGTTGAGCCATATTGGGTAGGAACTGGTCTCCTTTTTCGCAGACGATGAGGGTGACATCAATTTTTGATAGTGCTGCATTGGTGAGTGCTTGTAAGAGTGTTTCTTCTGGGACGAAGTAGGGGGAGCAGACGACGATGCGTCGTTCTGCATTGTAAATGAGGTAGTTGATGAGGCGTAGGTTGTTTTCCGTTTCGAATCCGGGGCCCGATGGAACAATTTGTGCCAACATTCCGCTGTGTACACGGGGAATAGCTGTTTCGATTTCGTTCAGTGGTAGTTCTCGTGTTTCGGAGTACCAGTCTGAGATGAAGACGGCGTTAAGTTCTTCAACAACGGGGCCGGTGCATGAGAACGTAAGGTCTTGCCAGACGAGTCCTTTTTTGAGGTTGGCAGGTAGATTGTAGGAACGGTCGATAGCGTTTTGTGAGCCGGAGAATGCGATGCGTCCGTCGACAATGACGATTTTGCGGTGGTTACGTAGGTCTGGTCGTTGCCATTTACCTTGGAATGGTTTCAGGGGCAACATGAGTTGCCAATTGATTCCGGAGTCGTCAAGGAGTTTGCAGAGTTTTTTCCAATTGGGGTATTTTCGAGAGCCCCAATGGTCAATCATGATTTTGACCAGTACTCCGCGTTGGTGTGCTGCAAGAAGCGCATCCCATAGCGGTTTGGTGGTGTTGTCGTAGGCGGCAATATAAAACTCGAAGTGTACGTATCGTTCTGCCCGATTGATTTCTTCTGTCATCTGTCGGATAGCTTGGTGGTTATCTTTGATGAGTGTGAAAGTGTTGCCACCGACGAGGGGGAGCGCTCCGAGTTTGTAGTTGAGGTTCGCTGCTACTCGTGCTGGTTCAGGGAGTTCTCCATGTGCTCCGAGGACAGAACGGGATTCTTCATCAGCATTTTTGGATGCGAGTATCTCTTTCATCATGTCGTTAATAGTGCGTTGTCGGATTCTTCGGTGTCGTGGTAGTCGGGAAGATCCAAAGAGCAAGAAGGCAACAAACCCGATATATGGGACGAGGAATATTGCCATGAGCCAGCCGAGAGCAACCACGGGTTTGCGGTTATAGGGTAGCCAACAGATTGCGATAATACGTAAGGTGATATCGAGGATGAAGAGTGTTAACGCTAACCACGTAGGTAGATGGGCTAGTCCAAAGATGTTAAGAGGGTCCACGAGAGTTATTCTATAGAAAGTTTTTCAGGTTAGAAGAGTGTATTTTCTTATATTTCTTCGGGGTATGTGTGTTGGTTGGGTGGATGTATTTGTCGTAACTTGGGTGTTGATATTTTTATTCTGTGTGCTCTAAGACATAATCTAAGAAGAGTGCCTTACGGCATGTTTAATTTTCTCGTGATATGGAAGATTTGATATGAAAATCCTTGCTCCTACCATTATTCCTTTGGACACTCAGAAGCTTGGTCTTCAGGCAGAAGATACGCTAGTTTCTTATGACCCTACTGAGCTTCTACCTGCAGAGCACTATGATGCCGATGTCATGATTAGCTGGGGTAATACTAATGAACAGTTGCAAGATGCAGCGAAGAATTTATCTCAGGTGAAGTTGGTTCAGGCTCTTCTTGCTGGACCTGATCAGGCTCGTGCGGCTGGTTTCCGTGATGAAGCGGTTATCTGTTCTGGTATTGGCTTGCATTCTTTGACCGTTGCTGAGCATGCGCTGGCTTTGACATTAAATTTTGTGCGTTTCTTGCCGTTACTCTCTGAGGAGCAAGATAATTCTCGTTGGGCGGGGGAGTTAGGTGGTCCTCAGGAGCTTCATCCTGTGGATAAAGTCACAACTCTTTTGGGTGCTCGTGTTTTGATTTGGGGTTTTGGATCTATCGGTCAGAGCACAGCCCGCTTATTTCAGGCCTTTGGCGCTCAGGTGCAGGGTGTGGCGCGTTCTGCTGGTGAACGATCTGGTTTCCCTGTGATTGCTGTTGATGATATTGAACAGTACTTGCCTCAGACCGATATTTTGGTGATGATTCTTCCGGCTGCTGCTGAGACGGAGAATGCGTTGAACGAACAGCGTTTGGAGTTGTTGCCTTCTCGCGCATTTGTGGTGAATGTTGGTCGCGGTGTCACTGTTGATGAGGATGCGTTGATTGCGGCGTTGGAGAGCGGTTCTATTGCTGGTGCTGCGGTTGATGTGGTGAAGCAAGAGCCTTTGCCTTCGGATTCTCCTCTATGGGGTACGAAGAATTTGGTGATTACTCCTCATTCGGCTGGTGGACGTCCTGTGAATCCTGAGGAGCTGATTGCGCATAATCTTTGTGCTGTGCGTGCTGAGGTTAGTGGCGAAACTGCTGATTATCGTAATAAGATGTAAGGCTTGCTGTATGAAGCCGGCGGGGTGTTTTCTCGCCGGCTTCTGTGTTTTAAGTGTCCACTATGTGTACACCACGCCTGTTTGTATGTTAATTCCATATTATTTTTTGGGCTTGGAGAGGGTGTTAAACGGCACTTAAAAAGAACATAAATCTTTTACGAAGAAAATAACTAATTATTGATGTAACCCATATAAAACCTAGTCAAATGATATTTATTGATTTGATTATTTGGGATTAAAGAGGGTTGCTTGTGTTTGGTAATAAAAATTTTACCTTTATTTAGCTTTTTCTCATCATATGAATAAAGATTCGTTTTAGGGTATCTTCATGTACAACTGGTTAAGTTTTGTTTACAATGAAACTTACATGTGTTTCCAGTCACTTAGGTTGCCTGTCGTTCATCTACGATGAGCTCTGGTAGTCGCACACAACATCTCATATTGAAAAAGGAGAAGGAATGCGCATTTCACGTAGATCCTCCATCATCGGCTTCGCAGCGGTATCCGCTCTTGCACTATCCTCTTGTGCAAGCACCGGAAACAATGCAAGCTCATCTTCTGGGGATAAGGGTTCAAAATCTGTCTCAATGGCAATCGTGAACACCTTCAGCTCCCTCAATAGCAATTCTGCTGACGGTAACGTCGACACCAACGGCATGATTACTAACATGACCACCTCCGGTTTCTACTCCATCAACAATAAGCTTGAGGTTGTACATAACGACTGGTTCGGAACCTACGAGGAATCCGATAAAGGCGACGGCATGGAAGTTAAGTACACCGTTAAAGACGACATGAAGTGGTCTGACGGCAATGAAATCGGTGAAGGTGACCTCCTCTTGGCATGGGCTGTTCTTTCCGGACACTTCGACGACGCCGAAAAAGACCTCACCTACTTCTCCTATGCTGGCGACACCGCTGGTCTAGGCAACGCTGGCGTTCCCGTTCTCTCTGACAACGGAAAGACCATTACCTTCACCTACCCACAGAAGTTTGCTGACTGGGAGGTTGCATACGACCTAATCGCTACCCCCGCTCACGTCGTAGCTAAGCTCGCAGGCATGGACGAAGATAAGCTCGTAGAGGTTATCAAGAACGCTAAGCCCGGCGAAGAAAACGCAGACCTACGTAAAATCGCAGACGCATGGAACACCGGCTTCAACACCACCACCATGCCAAGCGAAGACCTCATCGTATGCAACGGCCCATACAAGCTTGACGCTGTTGTCGAAAACCAGTCTGTTACTCTCGTTGCTAACGATAAGTATCAAGGCCCTAACAAGCCTAAGATTTCTGAAA
This sequence comes from Rothia sp. P6271, assembly GCF_048512995.1. Lineage (NCBI taxonomy): Bacteria > Bacillati > Actinomycetota > Actinomycetes > Micrococcales > Micrococcaceae > Rothia > Rothia sp. P6271. Next base: position 56,702 of record NZ_JBLXXV010000006.1, read on the forward strand.
TTACCCTTAAAATTCTTCCTGATGCGGCAGCTCAGATTCAGGCATTGAAGAACGGCGACGTAGACGTCATTAATCCTCAGGCATCTATCGATACTGTTTCTCAGGCTAAGGCTTTGGACAACGCAGAAACTCACGTTGCACCAGACCTTTCCTACGATCACCTCGATTTGAACTTCCACTCTGAGGTCTTCAAAGATGAGAACGTTCGTAAAGCATTCTTGCTCACCATTCCTCGTCAGGATGTTGTCGACAAGCTCATCAAACCGATGCAGCCAGATGCAGTCGTTCTCAACTCTGAACTATTCGTTGTATCACAGGGTAAGGTCTATGAAGATGCTGTGAAGCAGAACAACTCCAGCGATTACCCCATTACTGACCCTGAAGCAAATATTGCTAAGGCTAAAGAACTTCTCAATGGTGCAACACCTACCGTGAAGATTCTTTACAACAACAAGAACAGCAACCGTGAAAATACCTTCCAGATGATTAAAGAAGCAGCTGGTAAGGCAGGCTTCAAGGTTGAATCTCTCGGCTCTGAGCAGTGGGCTAGCGAACTTTCCAAGGGTAAAGAAGGCTACTACGATGCTTCTATCTTCGGTTGGGTTTCCCCTGGCGTCGGACACGAATCCCTCGGACAGATTTTCGCAACCGACGGCGGATCTAACTTCACCGGTTACTCCAATGCAACCGTTGACGAAGATGCTAAGAAGGTTATGAGCACTGTTGATAAGGGCGAAATTGAAAAGGTTACTATCCAAGCTGATGGTGAGCTCTTCAAGGACGGTTACGGCCTACCTCTCTTCCAGAGCCCAAGCCTCGTTGCTTACAACAAGTCCATCACCGGTATTGAGCCTAAGCCAGGTCAGTACCCTGCTACCTGGAACGCAGCTGATTGGGACATCAAGTAACAACGGCTCATCTTATCTAGGTGCAGCGTTCTTTGTATAGCGCTTAGCACTGAGTGCTATACGCCAACGGCGGCGTGGATGCTCATCTTCTTGGGCATCCACGCCGTACGTTTATTTATTTTTTTAAAACTCTCCCCACATTGACTCACCCCTTCAGGAAATCATCATGTTGACCTATACCGTGAGGAGACTAATAACAGCGGTCTTTATCCTACTTGCCGCTTCCTTCCTAGTCTTTACACTCACTGCTCTGTCTGGCGATCCTCTGGCAGAGCTACGTACCAGCAATAGCCCTAATAAAGACCTTCTTATCGCTCAGCGCACTGAAGCGCTGAACTTAGATAAACCAATCCCCGTTCGTTACGTCCTATGGATTACTGGCGTATCCAAGTGCCTTATCGGACAATGCGACTTTGGAACAAACCTCTCAGGTACGCCTGTTACACAGTTACTCTCAAACGCTATCTACCAAACACTGATTTTGGTTCTTGCTGCCACCGTTCTAGCAATTCTCATCGGTATTAGCCTAGGTATCGTTTCAGCATTACGTCAGTACTCAGGGCTTGACTACACCATCACTTTTGCAAGCTTCCTGTTCTTCTCCTTGCCATCTTTCTGGATTGCAGTATTGCTCAAAGAAATCCTCGCGATTGGCTTCAACGACTTCCTCGCCAATCCGCAAGTATCTTTGATGAGTAACCTGCTCATCTCTCTCGTTGCCGGACTCTTCTGGTACTCAGCTTCCTACGGAAAACCCAAAACACGAATCAGCCTCGGTCTTTTCGGCGCCGTACTGACTTTTGGCATTATTTTCTTCGTCTCCGTAACCGACTGGTTCTTACACCCCGGACTAGGCATTCCATTCCTAGCAGTACTTGGACTACTCTGCGCATACGTTATGACAATTCTTGTCTCCGGCATTAGAAACCGCCGTGCCCTCTATAGCGGTATTGCAGCAGTAGCACTAGGACTTATCGTTTACTTCCCGCTTCAGACACTTCTCAACCAAGCAACATTCTTGATGGTCTTCATCATCGCCGTGTGCTTTACCTTGCTCGGTGTCGGATTCGGCTTTGTCGCTGGCGGATACGACCGCGGACAAAATATGCGAGTCGGCGGACTAACCGCCTTCCTCATGGCACTGTTAATCTTCACAGACCGCTTCATGCAAGCATGGCCGGACTACATCAGTAACTCCCGTATCCGTGGACGCCCCATTCCCACCGCAAATGCGTCAACCGCAAACCTTACCGGTGACTTCTGGATTCTTAACCTCGATACCATGACGCACATCTTGCTTCCGACCGTTGCATTAACGCTCATCTCGTTAGCAAGCTACTCTCGCTACTCTCGTGCATCCATGCTCGAAATCATGAACCAAGACTATATCCGCACAGCACGTGCTAAAGGTGTTTCCGAACGTGGCGTTGTCATGAAGCACGCTTTCCGGAATGCGCTCATTCCTCTAGCAACCATCGTTGCCTTGGACTTCGGCTCTATCATCGGTGGCGCAGCAATTACCGAACGTATCTTCGCGTTCAAAGGTATGGGAACACTATTCCTTGACGGTCTTGCTCAAGTCGACCCTAACCCCGTCATGGGCGTATTCATCGTGACCGCAATTATGGCGCTTGTCTTCAACCTCATTGCAGACCTCGTCTACTCAATCCTCGACCCGCGAGTAAGGGTGAAAGCATGACAACTAAAAACGTTGATTTTAATGCTGGTAAAGAACCGACAACCGAAACTGCAGCACTACGCGAAGTTGAGGCAAGCATCGACATCACCCAGCGCGAAACCTTGGGAAAAACTCAGGGACAAATTGTTCGTAAACGCTTCTTTGGTAACACCGGCGCTGTCGTTTCACTCATCATCATTATCGGCATCTTGCTCCTTTCTTGGTCTTCACTTGGAATCGGGCCAATCCCCGGATGGTGGAATACCGGATACACCGACATGCACCCTATCGTCAATGGTGCAGCTCCTAGCTCCGAACATTGGTTCGGTCAGGACGCCACCGGCCGCGACCTTTTCGCAATGACGATGCGTGGCATCCAAAACACCTTCCTTGTTGTGATGATTATTAGCATCCTTGCTGGTGTTATCGGTGTAGTGCTTGGCGGACTCGCCGGTTACTATCGTGGTTGGGTTGAAGCCATTATCATGCGCTTTACCGACGTCATCATTATCATTCCGCTTCTGCTCATCAGCGCAGTGCTCGGTAAAATTGCAGGAACCCACTTCAATGGACGAACCGCAATCATCGCCTTAGGCGTGGTTGTCGGCTTCTTCTTCTGGAGCTCTCTTGCCCGTCTTGTCCGTGCAGAGTTTCTGTCCTTGCGAGAACGTGAGTTCGTGGATGCTGCACGTCTAGCAGGTGCTTCTGATACTCGTATTATCTTCAAACACATCCTGCCTAACACTGTCGGCGTTATTACCGTAAACATCTCCTTGCTGATGTCCTCAGCAATTCTGACCGAAACCGCTTTGAGCTTCTTGGGCTTCGGCGTTAAAGCACCTGACTGGTCCCTAGGTAGCCTTATCTCCGAGAACCAAACTGCTTTTGCAACCCGCCCATGGCTCTTCTGGTTCCCCGGCTTGTTTATTCTCGCAATTTCTTTGTGCATCAACTTCATTGGCGACGGCCTACGCGATGCCTTTGACCCGCGTCAAAAGAAATTCAATCCACGCAAAGCTAAAGAGCGTGTAGCGCACTCAGCCGAAAACGGTTTGGGTATTGCTGGAGAATCCTTGCAAATGCAATCAGGCGGATTCCAAGGTTCTGGTCCTCTCTCAGACGACGAGACCCGTGAACACGACCAAGAAGTTATCCGTAAAGAAACACGAGATAACTAGACGCCTCGTGGTTAGCTCAGATAAAAACACCTGAGCTAACCACCAACGGCGTGAGAATTGATAATTACAGAGTGAACAGCTGAATAAGCGTGAGACCCCCAAGAATACATATGATGATGATTCCGCGGGTATCACGAACGCTAGAAGCTACAGGTTCTACCTGTTCGAGCGCACCATCTTCGACAAGCTCTTGCCAATACCCACGAATCATACGTGCAGTAGCGCCAGAGAGAGTCGAAGGTAAGTCACTAGGACGAATCGCCCCGTCTTGTTGGGGAGTAATGGCGGGCAATCCTTGTGACTCCGAACGATGAGCTTTGAAAGAATGAGCCATTCCAGAACCACTTACGGCAAAGGAAGAGTAACTTTTTTCAGCGGTGACGAGAGTCAGCGCATAGCGTGTAGAAACATCGATAAGGCAAGAGTAGTTAACGCGGTGAGTCACAAAGGGATTAACTACCACAACATCTTCCACATCGATAACCACTTTGGGGTAGTACATCACATACCAGGTAGCATAGACAGCAAAGAACAGAGGCAGGATAGAACGAACTAAAAGGTCTGTTCGTCCAGTCATTGTCCAAGCAGCTAAGATGCTCAACGCACCAAAAATAGCAATAGCTAGATAAACGTACGACATCTTAGAACGAATAACTACCGGTGGTTGGTGCAAATATTGTGAAGCCATACAGGCTATCTTCTCATTCTTATTCAGCTTTCGTTCTGATCTTTTTGATCTGCCGCTTTAGAACACCATAAATTTTTTTACAGTTGGGATAGTACCAATGACTACACAGCCAGCTACAACACGTCAAGGCAGTGAGCCTGTCCTCGTCGTCCGAGACCTCTCCGTAGACTTCGGTGTCGATAAACAATGGGTTCCTGCTGCCATGAACCTCAACTATGAGGTTCACCCCGGAGAAGTCCTCGCCATCGTTGGTGAATCCGGCTCCGGTAAATCTGTTTCCTCAATGGGCATGATTGGGCTGCTCCCAAAAAATGCCAAAGTCACCGGTTCCGTTAAACTCAATGGTCGTGAACTCATTGGGCTGAGCAACGGTGAACTACTAAGCGTTCGCGGTAACGACATCGCCGTCATCTTCCAAGAACCGATGACAGCGATGAACCCCGTCATGACCGTCGGCGACCAAATCGTCGAAACTCTACGTCTTCACAAGGACATCTCTCCTGCTGAAGCAAAAGCTGAAGCACTCAAAATGCTTGAAATGGTAGAAATGCCAGACCCCGTCAAAGCATTTAACTCCTATCCTCACCAGATGTCTGGTGGTCAGCGTCAACGTGCCATGATTGCGCAATCGCTCTCGACCGACCCTAAACTTCTGATTGCAGATGAGCCGACAACTGCTCTTGACGTAACAGTCCAAGCAGAAATTCTTCAGCTCATGCGCAACCTGCAGAAAAAACTTCACTCAGCAATTATCTTGATTACTCACGATATGGGTGTTGTTGCAGACCTCGCTGACCGTGTTGCTGTGATGCGTCGTGGTGTCATCGTTGAGTCAGGCGAAATCCATGAGGTGTTCAATAACCCTCAACATGAATACACTCAGGCACTTTTGGATGCTGTGCTACACCTTGGCGGTAACGAAATTGACGTCAATGAAGCTATCGACGACGCCGCCGAACAGATTCGCCCAGCAACAGAGGTGCTCGAAAAAGTTGCTCCTCAACCTACCGGTGAAGTCATCCTCAGCCTTGAGAATGTCTCTTTGGAATACCCAAAGCAAGGACGCGTTGGACCGTTCCGTGCGGTTTCTAACGCAAATCTTACCGTTCATGCTGGAGAAGTCGTCGGTCTTGTTGGTGAATCAGGCTCCGGCAAATCTACGATTGGTCGTGCAACCGTCGGATTCTTGGACGTTGCAGAAGGAAAACTTACCGTCAACGGTGAAGATATCACCAAACCAACCCGTGCTCAGCTTGCTAAGGTCCGTCGCGAAGTTGGTATGGTCTTCCAAGACCCTTCATCTTCTTTGAACCCACGTTTGCCCATTGGCGAATCCATCGGTGAACCCATGCAACTGGCAGGTGTTGCTAAAGGCGCTGAATTACAAAAACGTATTGAAGCGCTCCTCGACCGTGTTGAGTTGCCTCGTTCATACCGTAACCGTTACCCACACGAACTTTCTGGAGGTCAGAAACAGCGTGTTGGTATCGCGCGTGCACTCTCCTTAAAACCCAAACTGCTCATTGCAGATGAGCCGACTTCTGCTCTTGACGTTTCAGTTCAGGCACGCGTACTGGAGCTCTTCCAAGAACTTCAAGCAGAAATGGGCTTCGCCTGCCTATTCGTCACTCACGACCTTGCTGTCATTGACGCTCTTGCAGACCGTATTTGCGTTATGCGTCGTGGCGAAATCGTAGAGCAAGGTTCTCGTGAGCAGATTCTTCGTCACCCACGTGAAGCATACACTCAGCGTCTGCTGGCTGCTGTTCCTCTACCAGACCCTGACGCTCAAGCTCAACGTCGAGAGCTTCGTCAGCGTCTCTTAGAAGAAACTGGCGATACTATCTAACATTGCAGTGACACAAACGGGGGTGTGCATCTTTGATACGGTGCGCACCCCCGATTGCGTATTCTTTGAGCCATTACACACAATAGAGACTTAGGATAGTGTCTATGGTTGTGCGTAGTACAGAAAAAATCCTTATCGTTATCGGCTCCGGGTCACGTCATTCTGCTTCAGCGATGCTCGCAGAAAAAATACGTCAAGGCCTCACCACAGAACACGAGCATCATGCTCGTTCACGAGAGTTTCATGAACTATACCTAGGCCAATATGCCATGGACATGGCAGACTTCATCTCAGATGGATTCCCCTCAGATGACCTAGCAGAAGCGCTTGAAAGAGTCCGCTCAGCCTCGGCTATTATCGCTATTACACCAGTCTTTAACGCCAGCTATTCTGGTCTTTTCAAAATGTTCTGGGATATGACCGAACTCGGTGACATTGCTCGAACCCCAACCATCGTTGCTGCGGTGGGAGGAAGCTGGAAACACTCACTCATGGTTGAGTACAGCCTCATACCGCTATTCAGATACCTTCAAGCTGACCTTGTACCTACCGGAATCTACACAACGAACACTTCGCTCAACCCCTCAGCGGAAGACTCGCACCGCACAAATAGCCGTATTGAACGAGCCACCGCAGAACTCTCTGAAAAACTACGGTTATTGAACTCAACCGCCACCTCATAGAACACAAATAGCACTAAGTTTTAGCTATAGAATCATAGTCACTGCCTTCGCTACACTCTGTGCAGAGGCCACCAACAAAGACATATCTCAAGGAGATGAACAAACCTTATGACCATCAATAAAATCGACAGGATTACTGTTCTTGCCACCGGAGGAACCATTGACAAGGTGTATTCCCTCCAAGGCGAACTAGAGATCGGGGACCCTTCCGTCCCACAACTATTAGCGCCGGTACTGACCGACATCGAATTCACTCTTGAATCCGTACTCCGTCTTGACTCACTCGACATGGAAGACTCACATCGTGCGGTACTCGTGAATGCTCTTGAAAAAGTTGCTGATAACCACATCATCATTACTCATGGCACCGACACCATGCCAGAGACCGCACGATACATCCACCAATATGCGCAAAGAGAGAACAAAGTCATTGTCCTATGCGGTGCCATGCAACCAGCTTCTATGCGCAGTTCTGATGCAGGCTTTAACTTCGGTATGGCAGTGGGTGCAATGAATCTACTGAGCCCCGGAGTCTACATCTGCATGAGCGGAAAAGTCTTCTCCGCAGAAGAAGTACACAAAGACCGCTCACGCGGAATCTTCGTCTCTGACCAGTAGAAATCCGGTACCTGAAAACTCATGAGTGCACACTGATACTAGCTGAGATAGTATGAGATAGGCACCATAAAACTCTGTGAAGGGTAAGACAACGATGACAGAAAATAACGGTTATACCCCTCGCACTGAGGGGAATTACCAAACACCTCAGTACACACCACAAGCCTCCCAACCCTATGCTGGGCAACAACCCATCCCATACTCTCAATACATGGGGTATACCGGTGGGCAAGAACGAACAAAACCCGTAACTCCACAAACCATTAAAATTGCGGCATCCGCTATTTACGTTCTGGTGGGGTTCTATCTCATCTCCAATATCTACACTCTCTTCTTCACCTCAGCAGATACCGAAATTGGTGATGAAACGCTAGAGTTTGCTGCCAAACTTGTCGGAGTCGTCTTTAGCCTCGCAATTCTAGGTTTCTATATTCTTCTTGCTATTCTCATCGCTAAAGGCACTAGTTGGGCACGAATCGTCATGACGGTGATCTCTGGTCTTAGCATTTTTACGTCTCTGGTTGGACTATTCTTCTTAAGCATATTGCAACCGTTCCTATCAGAATTTCCCGACACAACAAGCGCCGGACCTTTCGACACCGTCATTCAGGTCTTAGTATTTATTACTTCTATCGTCATTATCGTTGCATTATGGATGCCTAAATCTCATGCTTTCTTTACAGAAACAGCCATCTATAAACGGCAGCAAATGTTTGCTAGATAGCTTCTACGATAGGACAGACATGGGTCAGACATGTCTGTCCTCTCTTTTGTCTTATAGGGTAACCTAAAGAGTAGCTAAAAATGTGGGCTCCCCAACTTATGCCTACAGACAGCGCAACACACATGAACATACTCCTTATCACGCACCACTATGAGCCAGAACTTGGCGCACCTCAGCGTCGCTGGTCTGCCCTTATCCAACGCTGGATGCAAGACGGTCACAGCGTCACTGTGTGTTGCCCACCTCCGCATTATCCCGATAAAACAAGTACTCAAAACCTACGCAAAAACAGTAGCCAGATATTTCGCCGTACCAGCGGAAGATACGGTGAAACCCTGATTCGCATGCCGTATCTTCTACACGGATACCACTCAATACCACGAACCCTAGATCAAATGATTACCGCCGCAGGAACGGTAGGTTATTGTGCCGTGCAACGAGTGCAACACGTACTGCGTAGGTGGCGAAACTCAGAAAACAGTAGAGAGCACTCCTTTGACGTTGTTATTTCGACCGTTCCTGGTATCCCGAGTCTTTTTGCTGGGGTTGTCGTGTCCAAACTATGGGGTATTGAACATATTGCAGAGATGCGTGATGCTTGGCCAGACATCATTACCGGAGACATCACATCTCAGACCAGAAAACTTCCATGGTACCGTCACTTCATTAAACGCAGTATTCACGCCACCATCACATACTGCCAACGTCAAGCAGGGGCTGTTGTCGTCACTACTGAACATTTTAGTGACGTGCTTAAAGAACGTGGAATACACCCAGTATTTGTTGTTCCGAACGGGGCAGAACCTCAAGAATTTGAGCAGGCTCAACCTCTCCAACTAACAGAACGGCACCGTCATGAACTCCGTCTTCAATACCTCGGTACCGTGGGGCGTAGTCAAGGTCTGAGAGTCGTCCTTGAAGCCCTCAAAATACTCGAACACAAAAGACCAGGGCAACGTTTTATCTTACGTATCATCGGAGAAGGCGCCGAAATCCCAGTCCTCAAACAACTTGCCCAAAAAGAAAACCTTGAGGTTCATTTTCTCCCCCCTGTACCTAGAAAAGACCTAGGAGAAGCATATGCGTGGGCAGACGTGCACCTCGTATCACTTCGCAAAACAAAACCGTTTGCATGGACAGTGCCCTCAAAAATCTTTGAGCTACTAGCCACTCGACGACGAATTATCGCCCTTGTTGACGGTAGTGCCGCAAAACTCCTCGAACAAAGCGGTGTTGCCACCGTGATACCACCACAAAACTCCTCAGCTTTAGCAGACGCTCTCGCCGACCTCAACGCATATCCAGAAGACCTTATCGTCGGCGAATCTGGAGTAAAACTCCTCAAAGAACGGTACAGCTACAACACCATGGCAGAGCTCTACCAAAAAGCTTTAGACTTTTGCCAACAACACCGTACCGGCTAAAACACCACCATGAACCAGAATTTGCACAAGAAAATGACCTTACCACCCCTACGAGACGTCGCGCGTAATAGCGTTATCACATGCCAAGTTATCGGTAGACACCTCAACGACGACCCCCTACTACTAGGGATTAACATTGCTCGTTTAGCGCCAGCACAACTTTCTGAACGCATCGGCAAACTCTTAACACAACTACCCGGAGCCGGAACACACGCCCTAGGAGCATACCTCCTCGGAAAAGATTTTCCTGCCGAAGCACAAGAACTACTCACCACACACACCACCTCACGATGGCAAAAAAATCAGCAAAGAATCGCCGCAGAAACTGCCATCCACTACGGACTCATCCACTGGAAAGACCCAAAAATACCAGCAAAAACCCGTGCCCGCAGCGCATGGGATAACGGAGCAATCGATGAAGCTATTAACCTCGCACACACTGCAGGAGCACACTCATACGCTCACCGCCTAGAATCAGAAAAAAACCTGCTAGACCCCAACTATCAGCTTCCACTAAATGGCAGCACACAACACGCGCCACAACGAACAATACCCTCAGCCAACGGGCAAAAAATTAACGCACTACACCTCATCACCAACTCCCTGCCAGCAACACAATCTGGGTACACTCTACGCACTCAACGCCTACTCAACGCCCTCATCCATGCTGGAGTGACTATTCATGCGCTCACCCGCACCGGATACCCCGTCATGGTTGGAACATGGAACGCAACACCAACAGTGCATGTAGAGGAAGTGACCTACCAGCGTACGTTGCCCCTCAAACTGGCAAAAACCCACGCCCAGCGACTAACCCAATGGGCAAACTATGCCCGTCAGATTGTTCAACAAGAAAAAATTAACCTCATTCACACCACCACAAACTACCCCAACGCTATCGTTGCCAAAGCCCTCTCCCAAGAACTAAACATTCCGTGGGTCTATGAGGTACGAGGAATGATGGAACAAACGTGGGTCTCCCAAAAGAAAACCCCACAACAGCAAAAAGACGCCGAGCAGAGTCAACGCTTCACAAGCATCCAAGCACGAGAAACACAACTCATGCATGAAGCCCACCATATCGTGACACTCAGCAACGTGATGAAAAACCTCATCATCGAACGCGGTATTCCCGCTGAAAAAATTACCGTTATCCCTAACGCCGTCCGAGAAGAACTCTTTGAACAAAATCTCAGTTCAACACAAGCACGCAACCTCTTAGGTCTTCCCTCCGAAGGCTTCTGGGTCGGTTCGGTAAGCTCCCTCGTCGACTATGAAGGCTTCGACGTTCTTCTTCGAGCAGTAGCTATTGCACGATCTCAAGGAGAAGATATCCGAGTGCTTCTTGCTGGAAGCGGAGCAGCGCAGCCCTCTCTGCGTTCTCTCGTCCAAGAACTCAATCTTCAAGAACACACCGTATTTCTCGGTAAAATAACACCCGATAAAGCGATGATTGCGCATCAAGGGTTAGACCTCTTCGTTGTTCCTCGAAAAAACACAAGAGTATGCCGTTCTGTCACACCACTCAAACCCATTGAGGCGATGGCGCTCAAACGCCCAGTACTATGTAGCGATATTCCACCGTTAGCAGAGCTTATCAACAACACAGTAACAGCGCCGACAGGTAAACTATTTTTAGTAGAAAATTGCCAATCTTTGGCAGAAGCCATTATTGACCTCAAGAATAATCCGCCCCTAAGAGCAGAATTAGCACGTCAAGGCAGAGAATTCGCACGGACACGAACATGGAAGAGTAACGCTGAACGAATGACAGAGGTATACCACACGTTAGTAGGGGGTTCTCAACATGAGTAAACAAAAACCCCAATACACGCCGAGTTCACCGTTAAATCCATCCGTAGAAGAATACCGACGTTATATCGAGTCTGGAAAACTCTACCGAGTAGGTGTCCGCAAAAGCCCCATCGTCTACCTACGACAAACCTGGGAACGCCGCGCCTACATGTGGAAAGACTCCCGCGCTAAAGTCCGAATGCAGAACCGCCAACACCGTCTCGGCTCTTGGTGGCTAGTGATTAAACCCGTCTTTGACGTCATCTTCTTCTGGGTTCTTTTTGGTCTTATCCTCAACACCTCACGCGGTATGCACAACTACAACGCATACATCATCATTGGGGTACTGATGTTCCAATACTTCTCACGAGCACTCGTGACTAGCTCCACCGTTATGTCACAAAACCGCTCAATGATGAGGGCATTCTCTTTCCCTAGACTGACTGTGCCTATCTCCTTAGCGCTTCGTGAAGCGCTCTCAAGCATACCCGTTATCATCGTCATGATTATCGGTATCGTGCTCATCCCACCACACGTCATCCCCTCATGGACATGGTTACTCTTTATCCCCGCATTCTTACTCAACGTTCTCTTCAACCTTGGTTTGGGGCTCATCATTGCTCGTATCGCTTACGTCATCCCCGATATATCTCAAGTAATTAACGTCCTGACACGTTTCTTATTGTATGGTTCAGCAGTAATCTTCCCCATCGAACGGTTCATTCACCACCCCGTCATAACCCACATTATCCAATCAAACCCCATCTATATTTTCTTAGACTTATACCGCCATATCCTCATGGATCATTCTCTCGGAACCCTATATCACTGGGGATCTCTTGGCGCATGGAGCATCGGATTACTGCTCATCGGTTTCTTCACATTCTGGCATGCAGAGGAGGTGTACGGTCGTGAACTCAACAACTGATCTAAGCGAACTCGTCTTCGGCACAAAAACACCGAACGTACTTGTAAACAACGTTTCTCTAGACTACGTTGTCTCATCAGGTAGAAGCCGTATCACTCAACCTGCCCCTAAAAAGATTGTGCACGCACTGCAACCACTTTCCTTCGTCGCCCATGAAGGAGAGTTCATCGGTATCGTAGGGCGTAACGGCTCTGGAAAAAGCTCCCTCCTACGCCTCATCGCCGGACTAGAAACACCCACCAGCGGCGAAGTATACGCATCTTCTCCGCCCTCCCTCATCGGTGTTCACGGTGTGCTCAACAACGACCTCTCTGGCGAAGAAAATATTGAGCTAGGCTGTCTTGCGATGGGGCTTACCCCCGCCGAACTACCTGATGCAAAAACCCAAATCATGGAATTAGCAGGTATCGGAGAAGCTATTAACCGTCCGATGCGAACCTACTCTTCAGGTATGGCAGCCCGTCTCCGCTTCGCCATCATGTTAGCGAATCGTCCGCGCATCACTCTCATCGACGAGGCCCTCTCAACCGGTGACGCATCTTTTGCAGATCGTTCAGCTCAAGCGATGAAAGAACTCCTAGACCAAGCCGGAACAGTATTTCTTGTAAGTCACGCCGCTCAAACCATCGAAAATATGTGTACTCGCGCAATCTGGCTCGATTTTGGCGAACTCGTCATGGACGGTGACGCCCGAGAAGTAGCCAGAAAGTATCGTTGGTTCGCCCACAACATCGCCCAAGGCGACGAACGTAAAGCAGCCCGACTACTATACGATGCAAAAGAACTAGGACGAGAAGGATACGTCAAGAACTCAGAATAAGAAGAACATTCTTGAGTGACTAAGAGAAGAAAACCATGAAAAAAGTATCTGGCAAATATACCGTGATGGTCGTCTACGGTACCCGCCCCGAAGCAATCAAAGTTGCTCCGGTCATTCACCAGCTCAAAACCTCAGAACATTTTAATGTTCTCGTAGTTTCTACTGGGCAACATCGCCAAATGCTAGAACAAGTTAACACTGTCCTAGGGCTTGAACCAGACTATAGCTTAGACATCATGCAAGAGAACCAAGGCCTTAACGACACCGCTGTCAAAATCCTAGACCAGATGGGTCAACTCTGCGAAGAAGAACAACCCAACGCCGTACTTGTACAAGGAGACACCGGCACCGCCTTATACTCTGCTTTAGCTGCATTCAACCACCAGATACCAGTCATCCACCTAGAAGCTGGCCTTCGCTCAGGAAATATCACATCACCTTTTCCTGAAGAAGGAAACCGTAAACTTATCAGCCAAATATCTAGCTTGCACTTAGCACCAACTGAGGGCTCTAAAAATAACCTTCTTGCCGAAAACTTTAAACCTAACGATATTCTTGTAACAGGCAACTCGGTTATAGATGCTTTGCTTTCTCAAAAGGAACCGTCAATTGAAGGTTTCTCCCACGAGGTGCAACACCTTCTCAAAGACACCTCACCCATTATTCTCATTACTGCTCACCGTCGAGAAAACCTTGGCGAACCGATGGAACGAATCGGGCAAGCCATCGCCTACTTAGCTCAGAAATATCCCGAGCACCGTTTTGTTTTCCCCGCACATATGAACCCTAAAATTCGGGGGAGCCTGCTACCGATATTTGCCGGTATCAAGAATATTATTGTCTTAGACGCTTTACCATACCAAGAGTTTACGGCTTTACTGCGCGCCTCAACACTCGTACTTACAGACTCCGGCGGTCTACAAGAAGAAGCTCCTAGCATCGGCATTCCTGTACTCGTCCTTCGTGAGAATACGGAACGTCCTGAGGCCATTACCGCTGGCACCGTAAAACTTGTAGGTACACGCACCGACAACATTATTTCTGAAACAATACGACTACTTGACGATAACGACGCCTACCAAAAGATGTCAGTAGCAGTAAACCCCTATGGTGACGGTTACGCAAGTGAACGTATCATTCACGCTTTAGAGAAATTTTTTGGGCTACGTACAGATTGCGAAGAATTCACCATCAACTGAGCCTCACAGCTAGCAGCTATCTCCAAAAGCCTTTAGTGTCAATAACTTCTTTGCCAGCAAGAGCACACGCAGGTACTGAAGAAAAAGCCTGATGATCTACTAATAAAAGTACAATATTCGCTTCTTCTAAAGCATCCTCTAAAGAAGCCAAATGTACTTGAGGATAGTCTCTTAACACAGATGGAAGCTCCGAAATATGCGGTTCCACCACGGCTAAGGAAACACCAGGAAGCTCGTGCGCTAGCTGCTGAGCAATCTTTAACGCAGCAGACTCGCGTAAGTCATCAATGTCAGCTTTAAAAGATAAACCCAACACTGCAATACGAGCAGAATCTACGCATGCTACGGCCGCGTGTACCTGTTCTATCACCCATTGCGGTTTTCTATCATTAACCTCACGGGCAGTACGAATCAGAGGTGAATTTTTGGGGTCAGAAGAGACAATAAACCATGGGTCTACCGCAATACAATGACCACCGACACCAGGGCCAGGCTGCAAAATATTAACGCGAGGATGATGGTTTGCTAATTCAATAAGCTTCCACACATCAACACCTAAGGTCTCTGCAATCAGCGATAGCTCATTAGCAAAAGCAATATTGACATCACGAAAAGAATTCTCGGTGAGCTTAGCTAACTCCGCAGTAACATCGTCAGTCTCTAAAAGCTCTCCCGTACAAAAAGTCCGATACAGTTCACAGGCTCTCTCAACAGCACGCGGAGACTGTCCTCCGATAATACGGTCGTTCGTCACCAGCTCTTCTAAAGCACGCCCCGGCAAAATTCTTTCAGGACAGTGAGCAAAATATATAACAGGCAACCCCTGAGGATTAGGAGCCCCATCTGCGCACAAATCTGGGCGTAACGACAGAATATATTGCGCCAACTTCTGAGTTGTTTGAGGTGGAGACGTAGACTCTAAAATGATGAGTTCTCCACCGCGCAATAACGGGGCAATCTTTTCACCAGCACTAAAAATATACGAAAGATCGCCTTCCTTCGTCTCAGTACAAGGCGTTGGTACCGCAAGCACAAAAGTATCGCTATGCCGAGGCTCTGTACTGGCACGGAAACAACCAGAATCTAGTGCTTGGCGAAGTTGTTCCTTCAACCCTGGTTCAACGATGGTGAGCTCTCCACGATTAATAGCATTAACTGCTCGTGTATTAATATCGAAACCATGTACGTCTAACCCATGGTTTGCCATAATCACCGCGGTAGGCAGACCAATATACCCCAAGCCGACAAAGGTGACTGAACGGTTAGACATGAGAGCTCCTTATTGTCTGTTTATGAACAGAGAAGAGGGTACCATTGGGTGAGGATAATGTGGTGTTCTCTCTGAACTACCTAATTTTCTTAAAATACTATCGAAATGACAGATGAACCAAGTGCTAGAAAACGTATATAGCGCTACTTTAAATATATAGCCTTATACGGTTACCGTAATGAGGATGCAAAATGCTAGATCTGGAGGATGAGTCAGCGTTGGGAGAACAGAAGCTTCAGGCAATTCTGGGGGAAACTTTAGAACGTCTTGAGAGTTCTTGGGAAGTAGAGAAGATGGGTGGCGGACAACGTCCTACTCCGTATTCTTTACATACGGCAATTGACCAAGCAAATTCTATTGATATTACTCCTGATGAGGTAATGATTCGCCAGTGTTTGCGTCTTATTGGGGGGCGTCGTTGGGGATATGCACGTGTTGAGCGCGATAAATTGCGCCTTTATCTTGAATCTCATGATGCAGATACAACAATTGTAGATGTATTGCAGGTTCTTAGTGACGTTGTCGAAGGACAGGCGGATCGTGCTGCGCTTGCTCTGAATAAGCTTTTGCCTGACGATAACCAAGGTACTGATATTCCTGATTTATATTTGCTGTATTCTATGGTGAATTTAGTAAGTGATAAGGTGAAGAAGTGGGAACCTCAAATGCAGGAGTACAGTAGCGGTTCTTGGTACCGTTCGCATATTGCTAGACTTTTAGCTTCTGTTCACTTTGAAAAGCACGATAAAAATAACATCCTGACGGAGATAGGACAGGTTGCAGATAATATTATTCGCGAGCCTGGAGTGAAACGTTTTGTGGCTATCTGGTTGCGTTCTTTGCAAGGGCATTGCTTGGTTCATAGTGGTGAATATGAGTGGGCTACTCGAGTACTGGAGTATGCTCTTGATCGAGCCGAAAAAATTATGCCTTGGAATGAACCATTAGCGCAGCATATTAGAGAGAACTTAAACACAGCCCGCTTAGGCAAAGAACATATATCTTATCGATAAATCTTGTGTTCTTGTCTCGAAAAAATGTTAACAGAAAGATGAATGAGTTGAACTCGGCGCCCTCGCCCTATTCCGTCCTTGAAGATTCTCGAATCCTGTCAGAGCGTCCGCTCTTCTCCGTTATTGTTGCGGTTTATGCTGTAGAAAAATATATTACAAGTACTCTCAAAAGCTTCGCACGACAAGATATCGATGAGTCTAAGGTTGAATACATCATTGTTGATGATGGTTCCCCTGATAACGCTGCACAAGCTGCAGTGAAGTTTGCTCGTAAGCACCGTAATGTACTGGTTGTGCAGAAACCTAATGGTGGTGTTGGGCAGACCCGACAGCTTGGATTGCATCTTGCACGTGGTGAATGGGTTACTGCAGTCGATCCTGATGACCTGCTCAAATCAAACTATTTTTCTGAGGCACAACGTTTTCTTGACGCTGATACAGATAAGAAAATTGCAATTCTAAGTTCTCGTGTACTTATTACCGATGGAACGACCGGGCGTTTTAAAGATTCTCACCCCTTAGGGGCAAAATTTAGACGAGGTAATCGTGTTGTTTCTATGCTTGAAGAGCCTAGTGCAATTCAGATGGGTGCAACAGTGTTTATGCAGGTTGATGTTCTTCGTAAACACAAGTTAACCTTTGACTCTAGGATTTGTCCTACTTTTGAAGATGGAAATCTTGTATGTCGTTATCTCGCTCATTTTGAGAATCCACTGGTTGGGCTACTCTCAACTTCACATTATTATTACCGTAAACGTTCAGACTCTTCTTCTCTTGTTCAATCTAGTTGGCTAAAACCCGAACGTTATACGGTTGTTCCGCGCTTGGGATATTTACCAGCTTTACGTTATGCTCAAGAACGTTTGGGATATACCCCTGACTGGTTAGCTAACATCATTCTTTATGATCTGATGTGGTATTTCAAAGAAGATGAAAAAATGGGTAGTGTGGTCGCCGCGATTAGTAGCGAACTCAAAAAAGAATTTATGGAACAAGCCCATGAGATTTTCACCTATATCAGTGTTGAGCAAGTCCTTCGTATGCCGCTCAATAAGCCTTCTTGGCGTTTACGTGAATCTATTATTCGTGGTTTTAACTTGGATAAGGCTCCGGCTCGTATTTTCAAATGGAGTACTCGTGAAGATGGAACTCGTAATTTCTCCATGCTGGTGGCACCTGGTAAGCATGATATCGTCATTTATTCTGGTGGTGAACCTATAGAAGTTATTCCGGAGGGTGTTACTAACCGCCTCTATTTTGATGAGGTTCTTGCTGTAGAATACACTTTGAATCTTCCTGATGTGCCAACAGCCTTTTTCGTTGATGGTATTCCCTGTGGACCTGCGAAGAGCCTTCCTGCACGAGAGAAAAAAGGTTCTCAAGAATACGCCGATAATATCACTACTATTATCCGTGCAGGACAACATGTAGATGGAAAACTTGCTAAGATTCTTGAACGTTTACGAGTAATAGCAGGTATTCAAAACCGTTCTGTTTTGGCAATAGCGGGGATCAAAGGGTGGGAATATCTGCAACGTCTATGGAGCCGTAACGATATTTCTTCTGACGAGAGTATACGTCAGCAGGTTAGCACGTTTACTAGTAGTGGTAAGAGCCAAAAATATGAACAAGCATGGCTTATTCTTGACCACGCTGACCGTGCAGACGATAACGGCGAACATCTGTATCGTTATATTCTTCAGCACCGAAGCGATATCAACGCTTATTTCTTGTTAGAACGAGACTCAAAAGACTGGGAACGTTTAGAGGCAGAGGGCTTTAAGCTTCTTGAATATGGCTCTATTGAAGCGATGGCTGCGGCTCAGAACGCGGAGATTGTGGCTTCGTCTGATGCTGTTGAAGAATGTATTTACCCTGCTCCTCGTCGTATTTTTGGAAATCCTGACTATAAATTTGTCTTCTTGCAGCATGGCATCACTAAGGATGATATTTCACGCTGGCTTAACGGTAAGAAGATTGATCTTGTTGTTGCAGCTACAGAAGCAGAATACCGGGCTTTTACATGGATTGAATCACCGTATGAATACAAATCTTCTCAGGTATGTTTAGCTGGTTTTCCTCGCTACGATAATCTTTACCACTTGGTATGTTCTCGTACTATTAAGAATGAGTCGGTTAAGAATATTCTGATTATGCCTACTTGGCGCCAAGATCTTAAAACTGAGCTTTCAGAATGTACTAGTACTGCTGAAGAAGTGGCTGTTATTCAAGATTCTTCATTTTATAAGAATTGGTGGGCAGTACTTAATAACGCTACGATTCAACAAGGTATTGCTGACGGGAAAATACGGGTTCAGATGATGACTCACCCGAGTTTTGGGAATATTCTTGAACATCTTCCGCAGCCCCATGGAATAGAATTCTTGTCTCCTTCAAAAGTTGCTTTCCAACCGCTGATGAATGAGGCCGACCTCTTTGTAACAGATTATTCTTCTTTGGCTTTTGACTGTGCGTTCATGGGTACGCCTGTTGCCTACTTCCAATTTGATCGTGACCGTGTTCTTTCTGGTGCTCATACCTATCGAAAAGGGTATTTTGATTATTTTGAGCAAGGTCTTGGCCCCGTACTATTGGAAGAAGAAGATGCCGCACAATGGGTTATGCAATCGGTTGAAGGCGGTTGTGTTATGGACGATGAATACGCTCAGCGTCGTTTACAAACATTTAAGTACCTTGACGGTAACAATTCTGAGCGAGTTGTCCAAGCTATCGAAAAATTAGTTTCTGGGACAGTGTTCAATAATGTAGCTGACGAACAGATACGAGCGGAGATTAAGCTATGAAACTCACCTCAGGCGAGCACCTTTTTCAAGGGCAAAAACATTCTCTAAAGTATATGTTTCGTCAAGGATCTTCAGACCGAAAGCATCTTCTTGTAATTTTTTCTGGGTTCCGAGCTAAAGGAACATTGGATTTTTCGGGTGCTGCTCTATCCTCGATACGTCATAACGTTTTATGGATTTATGATGAATTTGGTGAAGACCATCAGAATTCTTATTACCTGATGGAACATGGTACTTTTTCTATTCGTGATACGGTAGACGAATTTCTTAACTCTGTTAGGGAAGAACTTGACCTGTCGTGGGAAAACATTGCTTATACAGGGTTCTCTAAAGGTGGTACTGCTGCCCTTTACTTTGGGTTACGTCATCAAGTAGGTGCTGTAATATCTACTGTTCCACAATTTTTCATTGGCCGCTACGTTCGTAAAAACTGGCCTGCGGTATTCGAGTATATGAAAAAGCCTTCTGCGAAGCCTCAAACGGCTCAAAAGACTATAGATGCGGTGATGTCAGACCTTCTGAAAAAAGCGGTAGAGGTAAAGACTCATCTATATGTCATGACTTCTCCTAATGACTACCAGTATGAAGAAGAAATCAAACCGTATTTAAGTAGCCTAGAACAGTTTGAGAATTTTAATCTTCTTGTCTCAGAATCTCCTCTGATTACACAGCATAATGAAGTTACTGCCTATAACGTTCCAGTTCTTCTGGCCTTATTCCAGCTAGTTGCTGATGCAATATTCCCAACGATTGGTAACTGCCATACTCGTACCTCTGCCTCTGCAACTTTGGCTGCTCGCCAACGCCAACGCCGAGAGGGCGTTGCTATTGCAGAAAAGGTGACCACGACTGCGGATAAACGCCTTGAGCTATCACTTGTGACGTTGATTCGTGGTGTAGCTCAACCTGACTATACGTCGATGAATAGAAAACTTATTGTTCGTTCATCCACAGGTGATTTCACTATGCCTTTGGGAAAACGACTTGACCCTTCTATCTCACGAAGATATGTTCAGGATACGTTTGTTGATTATAGTGCGGCGAGTTCATCAACTGTCCAAGGTGCAGGTATCTCGCTCTCCGCATTTCCTTTAGGTAGGAGCACCCTTCACGTCTCAATGATGGGAAAGAGCGCCTCTTCACCGGTTGAAGCACCTGTAACAACGCGTAACCCATTTTTCTCTCATGTGGTGGATGGGGACCAACTCTTGTTATGGTCCTCTGACAGTACACAAACAACTGTGTCAAAGATTTATATCAGCAAGATGGTGCATGATCAGTACAGTTTTCTGAAAATGGATCATTGTTCTATTTCTGCTCAGAAGAAACTCCACTTACGTGGTTGGTTTGCACCTCTTGGAACCACAATTTCACAGTGGGGGGATGCACATTATTATGTGCATTTGGAGGGAGCTAATGGTCATTATTCTTTCCCTCTAGGCATTCTTGATAAGGGCGCTCTTTGCGAAGATTTGGGAATTCCTCAGTCTATGAGTAAAGCTTATCTCTGCGATATCCGGGCTGAAGGTATAGACCTTTCTGGCTTAGTAGCTGGTGACTATCAAGTTTCCGTGGTGTGTGTCAATAAAGATGTTTCCGTACGTAGTACTGTTATCGCTTCTGTGGTTGTCGACGTTGATGCGTCTAAAGATAAACCTAAAGTTGTAGTACTGGGCTCTTGTATTGTGCGTGACGTTTTCAACTCAGTATTTATTCAAGATTGGAGAAATAGGAATTCTCTTCTTGGTGCTGCTCATCAAAGTGCTTTGACGAGTCTAGCGAGTGAGCCTTATCAAGGTAAAGAGTTAACTCTTGCGGACTTAGACGAACACTCTAAAAAATGTGTAGTAGAGGATCTCTCAAAAAAGGTCATTCGTGATCTTGGTAAAGAGACACCTGAATATGTCATTATGGATCTTTTCTCTGACGCACGTTTTGGCGTAAAAGATCTTGGTGGAACATATATTACTGATAATGATTGGAAAATTAACACGAGCCAAGAAGGGCGGGAGACGTTTGGCAACTATCCTTCCATAAAGATTCTCAAACAAGAAGAAGAGTATCTTGCCCTATTTAAAGAATCGCTAAAAACTTTATGGAAGAAATATAATCCTGGCGGACAAGGTTCTGTTGTTTTCGTCCTTGTAAAGGTTCGAGCAACGGATAAAATGCGAAATAAATTTGGTGAAGTCAAACATTTATCTTCTATTGCAACGGATTTGAATAACGCTTTTGAGAAATTAGAGAAAGTATTTTTTGAAACAATTCCCAACGCTGAAGTTATTGATATGACAGAGCATACAGCTTGGGCAGATCTTGATCACCGGTGGTCTAGCTATGTTGTGCATTATGAGCAACACTTCTGTGATGCTCTTGACTATAAGTTACGTGAGCTTATGAGATCTGTTCGACGAGTACGGGTTCTTAATCATTAAGATATCAGCGTTAGTATCATGAAAATAGGGGGGGATTATGAAATGACAAAACCTTTTACCTTAAAACTTCAAAAGATGGAGTCTAAAGAGAATAGGTTGCAGTGTTTTATTGCTGTTCACAATTCGCCTAACGAAGAGATTCCACGCGAATTATCTCTTGTATTACGTGCCTTAGATGGAGACTTTAACCAGCATGTTCCATTAGTATTTGATGAAGCTGAACAGGGTTACATCACTGTCCAAAAAGCAGGTTTTTGTGTACCTGATATGTCTAACCGCTATTGGATGAGTGTTATATGGGGGGAACAAGAACATAGCGTCTGCGCTGAGGCTGGTACTATTCTTCGTCTTCGCCAAGGAAAAACTCTTGTTCAGGTTACGGCTACTTCTCCACCCAATGACCGCTCAGAAAATCTTATTCCTGTTTTGATACAGTCATACCTTGTAGCTGATTTACAGAGTTCTCCGCACTCTATCTTTTCTGTAGATATATTTGCTGTTGAAGAACAGCGTCTATATATCCGAGGACGTTTTGCTCCCCTGGGAACAATCATTAAACATTGGGGGCAGGCATCCTACTTGCTGGTTCTTGAAAACGATCAACGCACTATTTGCTTCGGTTTGGGCCTTGACCACCGTCCGGATGAAAACCTCTTACCACTATCCTTATGTAAATCATATTTTTCAGATATTCATCGAAAAGGTATTGATTTAAGCGGTATACCAGAAGGTTTCTATACTGCATCAATTGTTATCATCAACCAAGATGTTGCTCTTTCCTCCGGTATTTTCGGGTCTCTTTGCGTCTCAACAATCTCCGATAATAGGCCTCCTAAAGTATCTATCCTTGGTTCGTGCATCATTCGTGATATCTTCAACTCTCGTTTTGTGCCAGATTGGAAGAGCCGTTCTGAAGTTAGTTCGGAGTCTTTTCAACAGAGTATCGTGAGTATTACTAGCACACCGTATTCGGGGGAGAAACTCGATTTATCGGATCTTGATGGTCTAGCAATCCGGTATACTCGTGCAGATTTAGAAAAGACATATCTTCAAGATTTACAAAATACTAACCCCGATTGGGTACTTATCGATCTTTTTTCTGACGCACGTTTTGGTGTTATTGAGACAGCTCCTGGGGAATATATTACTGATAACACTTGGAAAATAGGGCAGAGTGCTTCGTACCAAAAGCTCGGCCAAAAGAGTGTTATTAGTATGAAGAACAATCCTGACAAGTACATAGAACTTTTTAGAGAATCGTTAACAACGCTCAAAAAGATACTTTCGAGCAAAAAGAACCCAGTTAATTTTGCTTATGTAAAAGTCGATGCAGCTTCGTACACTCGTGATAGGTTGGGGCAAGTCGAAGAAAAAATTTCTATTGCAGATGGGCTGAACGAGACCTTTGCAAAACTTGAGAAAGTTTTACTTGAGGTAATTCCTGATATAGAAGTACTAGATTTACGTGGATATACCAAGTGGGGTAATAAAGACCATCCTTGGTCGAGCTATGTTGTTCATTATGAACAAGATTTTTATGATGCTTTAGATGCCAAATTGCGTAAAATTTTTGAATTACCTCGTCAGGTGAAGATTATCAGCGGAGAGGTATCATCTACTTAAGGCGATTTTCTAGAGACTCTAGAAGCTTTCTACAATGGTTCTTCTCGTGCACCTGATGTGTATGAGGAGAGCGTTGATGAGTTTTTATGAGACCTTCCAAAAGATTTGGTATCTGGTATAGGTTCTCAACAAAGGTGAACCCTTCTTTTTGATGTGTTTTGATAAATCCAAGAGGATCAGGCAGAGACTTTTGTCTCACAATAATTCCGTGGACTCCAATGACGTGTCCTTCATCGAGGATAGAAGAACTATCGCTAATAACGACTTGAGCACGTGCTAGATATTGGGGTAACTCTTGACCAAAAATTATGGGGAATGGAAGAGACTCTTCAATCTTTTCCAGTAATGGTTCCATATTTGGATGAACGAAAAATACTGGTTTAAGTTGGCTCGTCGGGTGAAAGAGTTCTTGTGGTACCCACTCATATCCCCAACGAAGTAACCATTGATAGAAGCTTCTAGCATCGTGAGTATTTCGCACATGGGGAATCCACGTAGGAGCTATTAAGAGAATATTTCGATGTGATACTACGGAAGTAAGAGAACGTAGCTTATCGTGTCGAGGCATTCCTACTTCGAGAATTTCTGGGGCAGAAAGGCGATATGACGAACCTGGGCAAATAATTGCTTCAGTCTCTGCTGGATGGCTTGTTACGAGGAGATCAATTCTTCGGGAGTTGAACCAGCGCCACATCTGTTTTTGCGTAATCCCATGTTGTAAAAACACCAAGGGAGCTTCTAGAGGTAGCGAAGGTAGATGTGGAATCAACGAGGAGTCACTGATATCACTAGATAATAAACATTCTGCGTGTTCTATAGCATCTTTAAAAGCGAGGTTGTCTTCGCTTTTAACGAGAGAGAATCCTTCAGCCTGAAGTCTTTCCCAATCAGGACTATGGGTGCTGAGAATAAAAAGGTGTCGTATATCTGGGCGGTGCTGACGAGCATAACGGTAGAAGTCCTCAGCATTATCTCCTGCACGATGGTGTCGATCCATATAAACCCATGTTGTAGGCGTTGTGGAAGAAGTTTGAGTAGCATCTCCTAGGCTCAACGGGTTCTTTTTCTCTCGAGTAGAAGAAACCTTGGCCTTTTTACGGCTATGGCGTAGATGCCATAGCTTTCGACGTAGACGGGCAAAAACTGTCTTAATGCTGAGCCCGTTATTTGTATTTATCTGTGTCCCTTGAGGATGAGAGATATTTAAGAGGTGAGGGACAGGTAACTTTGGGAATCCATGATAAGGGCTAACAGGTATATAACGATGGTTAATGTGAGCCGTCGTTACTGGTACGTCAAACCATACAACTCGTTCCTTGACGAATTCTACATCGTAGAGAGTATGGCTCACCCACGTTTCAGAGAAAGGGAAAATACGTTTTTTATGGGCGGTATAAAACTCTTCGTAGAGGTCTTCATCCTGGAAGAAGTAGATGTATTTATACCCTTTTTGATACCGTCGCGAAGTATAGGAAATAAGATATTGGTTGAGCACCGGCATACTATGATGACGTTGAGTTGCACAGGAGAGAATCATCATCCGTCGGTCGAGACTCAACGGTGTTAAGGCATAATTTTCTATCACTTGTGGGCTAAGAGAACCTGCCACAGTCTTTATGAGAGAGGCGCATTTTTGACGAATCTCAGGTGCTAGATAGAGGGATGGATGAAAGATCTGTCGGTCTGCGTTGATATACCAACTTAATTCATAGATAAGAATATTTTGTAACCAAACTGGTATGTTTGGTGCTGATAAACGAATCCATTGGAGATACAAACGTTCAAAAGGTTCGACATATTTTTGCGGTTGCCGCCAGGCATCAGCTGAGGCGGAAGAGCTTATTCCTACGTGGTACAAGTAATGAGCCTCAGCAACGAAGCCGATAGGCCCTTGTGTTGCTAAAAGAAAACGAACCATAAAATCGGCGTCTTCAGACCACTGGGCCCCTTCTAAAAAATAAGTTTTAGAGGCACGGAGTGCAGAGGTAGAAAAGATAGCGGCAGCAACGGATAAGCCCACCATATGAGGTTCTTGTTCAATATCAACGATTCGTGAACCATGCTCAAAACGAAAACGTAAAGGATGGTTGTCAAAGATTTCATGGTCTTGTACACGGAAAGGTCGGGTATGAATCATCCGAGGTGTATAAGAAAGGTTTTCTAGAAAGGTGCTAATAGCTTCAAAATAGTGTGTATCGTATTGATCATCAGCGTCGAGGAATGCTGTCCACGGGGACTGAACAGCTGCTAACCCTAGATTCCGTGCAACGCTAACCCCACGTTCTGCTGGGGTATTACCGTCGCCCGTATATAAGACGCGAATACGGTTGTCTACGGATGCTATTTCTTCTGCTACGCGAGCAGTTTCTAGGCCTGCATCAATTACGATAAAGACATTTTTAACGAAGGACGATTCTAAAACAGAAAAAACTGCTCTGCGCAGAGTTCGATGAGCTTCTGCCGCAGGGATGATAACATCACAAGAAAATTGTTGTTTATTCACCGAGTAGCACCTTACGCCAAAGATGATGGGAATGTACGCAATCAAAACGTGTAGCGTAAGATGATGCTAAATCGCTGTGCTCTTGCCAGTGGTCTGACAAAACAATATGAGAAATGTACGCAACGATATCTTCAGGAGTATCGAAGACCCAACGATTTCCAAAAATTTCAGTGACTCCTGTCCTCTTTAAAAAGAGCGGAATCGCGCCAGATGCCATACCTTCTGCAGCAGCTAAATGAAAAGTTTCTCGTTCGCTCAGGGAGAGAACCCACCCGATCTTTGTAAACCATGATTCAATATTTGCCCCTGAAGATTCAAAAATAACTCGTTCTCGGAGAAGAGGATCTTCCCCGACACGTTTGAATAGTTGACGATACGCGTCTGCTTCATAGGGCGTATTCTGCCAAACCCAATTTTTCTTCCACGGGTATTCGCCACGCAGATGCAGAATAAAACGCGGGTCGTTTTCTAACAGTTGGTGAAGAATCTCTACCGCAAGATGAGGTCGTTTGAGAATAGGCACATAACCGAGTAACCCTAGATGGAACTTCGCGTCAGAAGTTTTCTCTCGCCGGAAAGAATGATAGTTAATACTATTAGCGATAACATCAACTTTTGAAGGATCCCATCCTAAATCTTGGATGATGGACTCACGATAGAACTCGGATACGGTAAGGACTTTCTCCACCTGGGAAATATCGAGTTCGCCAATCCACTCAGACCGGCTTTCAAAACCATGTAGGCGTACTAAAAGACGTTGTGTAGGGAGCTTATGTTGTGAATACCATACAGCGTTGCGCCCAGCCCATTCACAGACAATCGTATCTGCCCAACGCATATTCTCTTGGTCGATGTGACTATGTGGAGGATTCTTTTCGCTGAGCTTCCAATGCTGTTGTCGTACCTCAACCCCCGGAATACGTTTAAGCATGAAAATTGTATCTGAGATGAAACGAAAATCATGGCTACTGACAAGAATCCGATGAATGCTTTGCGATGTGCGAGTTTCTCTAATCAACGAGCGAATAGAATGAACATCATTCGCTAGCCGAACTCTTCCTGATAGACCAGGAACCATATATTCCACTAAAGAACGAGATATCTCATCAGCAACAATGAGAGCATCAGAGGCTGCCGCAACCTGTTCTAATTTTTGAATCGCATTATTATAGACGGAATCAGCCGTTCCCGGAATATCTGGTATTGCCGAAATAAGAGGGATATTGAGGTGAGCCTCTTGTGTTACTTGAAAACAAAGCGTATATCCCACACAAACTATTGCCTGTGGAGAGAACTGAAGTACCTGTCTATGTACTGAAGGGATAGTAGAAGAATAATCTTCGACGTAAGAGACTCTATAGGTTAATTTCTTCTGCTCTAACTGACGTGTAATACTTTCTGACATGGAACGGACAGCATTTTTTGCTGAACTTTTTCCAACAACAATAAGGACATCCATACTATCGCCTTTCTTGCTGTAAATATTCGCACAGATGCGATAACACCGGAGAAAGAGTCGGGCTATAGGGGTCTACAGAGGCAGGAGATTTTAAAGAGTTAGGGACTGCTCTCCTTAAACGAGAAAGAGAACTGGCCAAAGTGAACGAACGTGGCGGACGGATATCTAACATCCCATTATCTATCAAAATAACCGTGACGAAATGAGCGCGTGCAAGGTTACTTAGAAGAGAAATCTCATCAAAAAGGTGTTCTCCCCCAGGGGAGAGCGCATGAGCCCATGCACCAGACTCAAAGGCTTTTGTCTCAATAACTAAAAATTCTGGTTTAATTTCTTCCACAACGTGATAACCCCATCCCGGAGCAATAGGAATCAGCATCTCTTGATGAGCAGAATATTCCTTAAACTCATCAGAGACTATTCCCGCTGCTGGAGCCTGATGCCACCATTGCGGCGCTAAAGAAAAATTTTTACCAAAAAGCATTTCGGATAGCGCTCGAGAATCCTCTTGCACAGTTTGCTCGGTATGCCGGTGGACTAATCGTCCCAAAGCTACATAGGGAATTCCTTGTTCCTCAGGAAGATCATCATGTTCAGAATCTACCGAGAAACCAAAGAAACGCGACAGATTAAAACGTGCCTTATTAGATCCCATACCTTCCTTCTAACGGTGTATTTGGTAAGAATCCGTGGAGATGCAGCTGACGGACAATTTCTTGGTAAACGTCCAACGTATAATGAAACGGCGCAAGGCCCCATTGATGTAAAGGTTCTGCCCGCACTGGAAAATCACTTAAATCTATTATCGAGAACCCTAAAGATTCTAGAAAATCATAGTATCGATCATATAGAACATTAGCTTTATCTGCGTCAAGCCCCATACCAGAGGGAATCTTCTGCCCGCCATCAGTGTAGCTTGCCCAAGGTACCCGAAGAACTACTACTGACGAGAAAAGATGGCTACCGACAAGACGGTTTTTGAAAACTTGAGCAGACCAACTCCACAACGAAAAGTGTTCGTCAGAACCAAATCTAATAAATTTTGCGTCTTGAACAGCATCTTCTAACGGCGTTCCCATCATATCGATACTTCTCGTCACTACCTCTTCTTCAGGAAAACGATACACACCAAAACGCTCATCAAATAAATCCCATAAAATAGTATCGATACCGAGTCTTCTTGCCTGATCGATGCGCCACCATGCTGTTCCTAACCAATCTTCATGAGACATCATGTCTTGGAAAGGTGATTTAAGACGAAAATTTTGTGGTCTATGAGAAATAGCAGAGCGGCTCATTGATATAAGAGACTGCCGTGCGATATAACGGACGATAGTATAGGAATCTGGGGAAAGAAGCTCAAACATATCTCTTGATACACATGAGCCGTAGATTAACACCCGCCATGGTTGATTTCTCAGTGTTCTAAACCCCTTCTTGATATCTGTCCGATAATAGCTACATTAGTAGCAGATTGTTATAAAGTGTAGAACCGTCACTAAGAGAAAACCAATGTCGTCCTCTTCCCACCTTATTGAAGCGATTAATTACGTTAGACGAGCTGCCTGGCATTTACGCACTGGCGGGCGCAAACAGCTTCGAGCTTTCACCACCAGACAACACGTTGTTAAAGGTGCTGACGCTCGACCCCATATTACTCGCTCCTCCCCGCTGAAAACACTCTTTTCAGGGAAGAATCAACACCTAAGACTCGACTTTCCAGAGTTTTCCAGTCCTATAGAACGCACTCCCACATTCAACGAATATCGTGTAGCCGTCATCCTCGATGATTTTTCAGCTGCAGCATGGGGCTATGAATTTAACACCGTTGCGCTAGACCCCAGCACATGGGAAGAACAACTTAACACGGGAATAGATTTACTTTTTGTCGAATCGGCATGGGCAGGTAATAACGGCGCCTGGCAATACCAACTGACCGGAAAAAATGCTCCCTCAACAGCGTTAAAAGACATCATCAACTATTGCAAGGCGCATCATATTCCCACCATCTTTTGGAATAAAGAAGACCCCCCACACTTTGAAGATTTTCTTCCTACCGCACGATTATTTGATTATGTATTCACCTCAGATGAACGGAAAATTCCTGAGTATCAAGAAAGGCTAGGTCACCAGAATATTTCTGCCTTAGCTTTTGCTGCTCAAAAAGCGATCCATAACCCTGCCCGACCGCCACACGGGTTCCACGAACGGGATATTGCCTTCGCTGGAATGTATTTTGCTCATAAATATCCAGAACGTCGTGAACAAATGGACATGCTCCTTGGCGCCGCATATGCGGTTAGCCCTACAATGGATCATGGGCTAGAAATTTTTTCGCGGTTCCTCAACGACGACCCAAACTACCAGTTTCCTGAACCTTTTAGCCAAAAAATAGTTGGATCACTCTCGTATGCAAAAATGTTAACCGCGTATAAGGCGTATAAAGTCTTTCTAAACGTCAACTCTGTTACTGACTCACCGAGCATGTGCGCCCGACGAGTTTTTGAAATTACAGCTTCTGGAACGCCCGTACTAACGACTCATTCAGAGGCTATACCGCGCTTCTTTACCGATGAAGAAGTACCTATCGCGACTACCCAAAAACAAGCAGAATATATGCTCAAAGCACTGGTAAACTCTCCAGAGCTCAATGACCGTACGGTGCACCTTGCACAACGAAAAATCTGGTCTGCACACACCTACACCCACCGTGCTATGCAAGTATTGCAAGCTGCTGGGAAAACACCTCAACAACACCCACACCAACTACCTGAAACAACCGTTATTGTTTCAACGAACAGACCCGGACATATCGACCACGTATTTAAAACTGTTGCTAGCTTTTCATCAGTTCCAGTACAACTTAACCTACTCACTCACGGGTTTGACGTACCAACACCACAGCTTCAAGCTAAAGCACGCGACTACGGAATAGAACTGCAAATACTACGAGCAGACTCAACGCTCTCTCTGGGAGAATGTTTAAACCAACTAGTGCGCAGCGCAGATGGAAAAATTATCACAAAAGTCGATGATGACGACCTCTACGGTGAACACTATCTTCAAGATATGCTTTTTGCTCTTGCTTATTCTGGTGCAGACATCGTCGGTAAACAGGCACACTATATGCATCTTCAGGCGCATAACGCGACGTTGCTACGCAACCCAGAACGCGAGCATAAATACACGAACTTCGTGATGGGGCCAACCATTACAGGCGCTCGCGAAGTATTTCTTGAACACCCATTTCCTGCCGGAAATCGAGGTGAAGATACAGGCTTCTTATCGTCTGTGCATCAAGATGGGGGAGTGATTTACTCTTCGGATAGGTTTAACTTCTTGCAAATGCGCAGTGGCGATTCCAGCTCTCATGCGTGGAATGTTGAAGACCGCGAGTTATTGGCACAATCTCCGCTACGTTTTTATGGGAAAGGATTAGAACACCTGATGTTCTAATGTTTTAGCGAAGAGCCCGACCTAGGATGAGGGGTGCTCACATCAGAAGACGTGAGCACCCCTCATCCTATATTTTTTAGGTAGCTAGTATCTAGCCTTGAGCTACCTCGCCAAAATACTGTGGCATGGTATTTTCCCAACGTTCACGTAGCTTATTGAGCGGAACAACAACCTGCTGAAAATCAAGATTTTCAGAAGCCGCATCAACGACGCCGATACGTGCAAAAGGATAATTTCGTGCCGTGCACATATCTTTGAAACGTACTTCTTCGGAGCGCGGAACAGACACGATAACACGTCCGGTAGATTCCGAGAACAGCATCGTAAACAAATCGACACCGTCTCGTTCAGCAACTTCACTAAGACCAATACGAGCGCCAACATTAAAACGTAGGCAGGCTTCAGCTACAGCAGCAGCAATACCACCGGCAGAGACATCGTGGGCAGCGTCAATCATGCCGTCACGAGACATGTTCACCAGCATGTCACCTAAAAGTTTTTCTTGAGCTAGATTAACTTGAGGAGGCATGCCACCAAGGTGTCCGCAATACCGCGCCCACTCAGAACCATCTAATTCATCACGGGTGGTGCCAAGAAGGTAGATTGCTTGCCCATCATGTTCTTGTTGCCACCCAGAAGGCACACGACGGGTTACATCGTCCATGACGCCCATCATGGCAACGACGGGGGTTGGTTTGATAGCTTGCCCAGAAGTCTGGTTGTAGAGGGAGACGTTTCCTCCGGTCACGGGGACGCCTAGTTCTTGACAACCATCGGCCAGTCCGCGGACTGATTCTACGAACTGCCACATAATATCGGGGTCTTCTGGGGATCCGAAGTTGAGGCAATCTGAAACGGCGACAGGGTGAGCGCCTACAGTGCATACGTTACGATATGCTTCTGCTAGAGCGATTTGTGCGCCTGTATAAGGGTCAAGATAGCTAAATCGTGGAGAAGAATCTGTTGCTAGGGCAACACCTGCACCGGTCTGCTCATCAACACGAATGACACCAGAATCATCAGGTTGTGATAGTGCTGTATTACCCTGAACATATCGGTCGTATTGGTTTGTAATCCAACTCTTTGAGCACATGTTAGGGCTTGCCATGAAATCAATAATGGCTTTGGCAAGGTTCTCTTGGGTGGGGCGTTGAGCGTCCTCCGCAGAGCCTGTAAAGTGTTGGGACTGTACTTCGTCTTGCCAATCAGGGCGGGCATAGGGGCGTTCATAGGTAGGCCCATCATGGGCAACAGTTTTAGGGTCTACATCGACAATGATTTCGCCGTCCCATTCAATGATGAGGCGACCAGTATCGGTTACCTCACCTAGAATTGAGTACTCAACGTCCCATTTGTGCATAATCTGCTCAAAACGTTCTAGATTTTCTGGGGTGACGACGGCCATCATGCGTTCTTGAGATTCTGACATGAGAATCTCTCCTGGGGTGAGGGTCGGATCACGTAATAGAACTTTTGTGAGGTCTACGTGCATGCCGCCTTCACCATTGGATGCGAGTTCGCTTGTTGCACAAGAAATACCGGCTGCGCCAAGGTCTTGAATACCTTCAACGACAGAGCCTTTGAAAAGTTCTAGGCAACATTCGATGAGTACTTTCTCGGCGAAAGGGTCTCCTACCTGAACTGCTGGTCGTTTTGAGGGTTTAGTATCGTCAAAAGATTCTGAGGCGAGTACCGATGCCCCACCAATACCGTCTCCACCGGTGCGTGCGCCGAAGAGAATCACTTTATTGCCTACACCAGAAGCGTTAGCGAGGCGGATATCTTCATGGCGCATAATGCCAACAGCAAGAGCGTTGACTAGGGGGTTTGCTTGGTAACAGGAGTCGAATTCTACTTCTCCACCGATATTAGGTAGCCCCAAAGAGTTACCGTATCCGCCGATACCTGAGACAACACCTGGTAGAACTCGTTGAGTGTCGGGGTGGTCAATAGCGCCGAAACGTAGTGGATCCATGACAGCTACAGGTCGGGCACCCATTGAAATAATGTCACGGACGATACCGCCAATACCGGTTGCTGCGCCTTGATATGGTTCGACGTAGGAAGGATGGTTATGTGACTCAATTTTGAAGGTGACTGCCCAACCATTGCCGATGTTTGTCACACCGGCGTTTTCTCCCATACCAACCATAAGGTCTTGGGTCATTTCTTCGGTGACTTTTTGTCCGAATTGTTTAAGGTGAATCTTTGAGGATTTGTAGGAACAGTGTTCAGACCACATAACAGAATACATGGCTAATTCTGCTGCGGTGGGGCGTCGTCCAAGGAGTGCGACGATGTCGTTGAACTCGTTTTCTTTGAGACCAAGTTCAGCCCACGGCAGTTGTGTATTGGGGGTTGCCGCAGCATTTTCTACGGTGTCTAGGTTGAATTGCTTATCGCTCATGAGTAGGTAGATCCTTGTGGTAAACCATCGAAGAAGACTTCTCCGCGATGGGTAAGAAACTGAACTAAGGGTGTGTAACGAGTGTGCTCAAAACGGAGGAGAAGACCCCTAGCCCGTCAGCGCCACCACGTAGGGTGCGGCTTCCATCACCGGAAGAGGAGGGCCCAAAACCTGGTTCTACAGCGTGTTCGGGGTGTGGCATGAGTCCAACGACGTTACCTCGTTCGTTGCAGATACCAGCGATGTTGTTACGTGAACCGTTGGGGTTTACGTCAACATAGCGGAAGACGATACGTCCTTGGTCTTCTAGTTCTTCAAGAGTTTTAGGGTCTGCAACGTATTGACCATCTTGGTTTTTGAGTGGGACCACTATTTCTTGACCGGCCTCATAATGCCGTGTCCATGGGGTGGTGTTATTTTCGATTCGTAGTGTTTGGTCTCGGCAGATAAACTTTCGATGATCATTTTTAATCATGGACCCTGGTAATAGGTGTGATTCGGTGAGAATCTGGAAGCCGTTGCAGATACCTAGTACGGGTAGTGCCTGTGTGGATTGTGCGGCGTCGATAACTTTTTCCATGACGGCGGCTTTCGCTGCGATGGCGCCAGCGCGCAGGTAGTCTCCATATGAAAAACCGCCGGGAACGATGACTGCGTCAACCTGATGTAGGTTGGCTTCATCGTGCCACAGCGGTACGGGTGTTCCACCGGCGAGTGTTACTGCTCGCATAGCGTCTCTGTCGTCAAGTGTTCCAGGGAATGTGATAACGCCTACGCGAACGTCTTTGAGTTGTTCTTCTGGTGCAGGTGTTGTGAAATCTCCGATGAGGGGTGTTTCGTGTGCGCTAAGAGACTCAACCATGTTTGTTTAGTCCTCCACTACCGAAACGTTGACAACATCTTCGATGACGGGGTTTGAAAGTAGCTCCTGAGCAGCTTGTTGAGCCTGTTGGAGGAGTTCTTCAGTAACTTCGCCGGAGACGGATAGTTCAAAGCGTTTCCCTTGTCGGACATCTGTGAATTGGGTGAGTCCGATACGGGGTAGTTCGTTGGCGATGGCTTTACCTTGAGGGTCAAGGATTTCTGGTTTGAGCATAACATCGACGACAATACGGGCCATTGGGGTGAGCACTCCTTGAGTGTACGTAAATAAATATGTGAGCCGAGTATCATTTTAGCCTATTGATAGGACAATTGACCCTTACCGTGTTAGAAATGCTAAAGCACCCATACCCAAACAGTATTTTTCCTAGTGAAACAGAAAAATCTGGGGTATGAGTGCTTTCGTAATATAAAAATATATTTTAGCGGTGAATTTGCTCGGTGAAATAGTCCAGCATGACTGGTCCTTCGAGCTGCCAGCCCTGATCTGTTCTAATCAGCGAGAAATTATAGTTTTCTTCAGGGTTAGACATATCGACAAAACGGGCGTTAACATCGTTTGCTTTGCTGGTGATGTTGCTGAGCGTGACTTTGTTATCGCCGTTGAAGTCTACTTCGGTGTTATCTGCAGCTTGGAAGTCGTAGTAGCGGTAGTTGCTGTCGTTGACGCCGTTGCTTACGTCGGCAAGAAGCATAAATAGTGCAAGCTGGTCAGCAGTATTCATTCCGGTGGTGTCTACACGAGATGCGTAGGGGGCAGTGTTCTTAACATCCTCAAGGATGGGGATAAGTTTCTCTTCCGGAGTGTGTTCTAGTAGCTCACGGTAAGGTGTTTTGGCGTTAGCGCGAGACTTGATGTCATTAGATAACGCTGTGGAGACTTTGTCGGAAAGATTTTTCTTAGCTGCTGCAGAGCCGGCAAGACCTTGTGAATACATGTCTTCGATGATGGCGTTAATCGCTTGGAAACCGGCAGCTTCTGCATCTTTTTTAGCCTGTTCGTAAGCTAGTTCTTCAGGGGTTGGCCCTTCAGGTGTTTCTTCTTGAGCAGGTTCTGTTGTCTCAGGCTCGGCTGGTTTTTCTTCAACTACGGTAGGGGTTGGTGTTGGCTTTTCACTAGGTGTGGGGGTCGCCGAAGGTGTTGCTGATGGTGTTGGGGTTGCCGTAGCTGATGGGGTCGCGCTGGGCGTGCTGCTAGGAGTTGAGCTAGAGGACGCAGGGGAAGCCGTGCTATTTTGAGCGCCACAAGCGCTTAGTGCAAGAAGTCCTGTGAGAGCTGCACAGGTAATAAGTTTTTTGGACATAGTTCTCAATCGGTAGAAGTGGTACATGAAGTTAACAGTAGAAATGTGACTACGAAAAGACGCGTTGCACTTCTTAATATTCAGTCTTTCTACATCATACTGGCGCTTGAGGACTCTTGGGACTGTCGTAGCTGTGATTTCCCCGTCGTTTGGATAAGTTCTGAGAAAATATATATCGGTGATAACTTTAGCGCGCAGAGCATGTCGAGGAAGAGCTCTCTACATGCATGGATAGACGGTATCGGTCTGCACGGTATGTAGATACAGTATGTTCTATCGGAAACTTTATGCCATCAATGAGCGTATATGAATACCGGTGAAAGATGAGTACCGGTTCTCGGGGTGATATTTCTAAAAGGTGAGCTAAATCTTCTGACGGTTTGCCTGCTTCGACTGTTTGTTGCGCTCCAACTACTGGGGTTCCAGAACTCGAGAAGAGCTCATAGAGAGAAGACGTAAGGTCGCTGTGAACAAATGGTTGGGCAATATCTTCTGGAATCCAACTTTGATCAACAGAGACAGGAAGCCCATTTCCTAAGCGAAGACGTTTAAGGTGGAGCAAGCGTTGTGTTTGCGGGAAGAATTTTTGAAGATTCTCTGGTGGTTCTTCCCAATAGGCGTCAATGACTTTGGTGCCAGGTGTCATCCCTGCGTTGCGTATGTCCTCGTGGAAAGATGCGAGGTGTAGATGTGATTGAACGCGTCCGTGCGAGACAAAAGTGCCTTTACCGTGAACTCTTACTAATAGCCCAGCGTGGACAAGTTCAGAGATAGCACGTCGAACAGTAATTCGAGAGACCCCAAATTTTTGCTCGAGAAAACGCTCTCCGGGGAGGCAATCTCCAGAACGATAGTTGGAGTGTATAAGCTCTTCTAACTGCGCACGGACGCGCTCATGTTTCAACATAAGAGTATTCTCGAAGAATAGTTCTAGGAAGACAACTGTAAAACGACGGTTTCTGTAGAGAGCGTAGAGTTTTCCACTGGAACCAGCGTGCATTGTGTAGGTTTAAGCGCGACAACTGGGCACATCAAAGATTTTGCTTCTTTGAGGGCGCTGGCATCAACCTTCATAAGTTTTTGCCCGCGTGTAACGCTGTCTTTTTCTTGAACAAAGTGTTCAAAGCCTTCACCTGCAAACTCTACGGTGTCAATACCGACGTGAACGAGTAATGCTTCCCCCGTGGAAGCTGCGATGACAAATGCGTGAGGCATGAGTTTGAGAATCGTTCCGTCAAACGGGGCCTTAACCTCGAAGGTTTCGTCGTCTTCAATTGTCGGTTCGATGGCGATGCCTTCACCAACAATTTTTTGGGAAAATACCTCATCTGGTACGTCTGAGAGGCTTTTGAGTTCGCCAGCGCATGGCGCATAGACGTCGAGGAGCTGTGTCATGGTAAGTCTCCTTCTTCTGGAGGTTTATGTATATGGGGTTTAGAGAAGGTCTTGAATGTCTTCTGCCAAGGTGTCGGCTACTGGTCCTACAACAACCTGAACTGCTGATCCAAGAACGACGACTCCGTGAACTCCCATTGCTTTGAGGGCGTCTTGGTTTACGGCTTCGGCGTCGTCAACTTCTACGCGAAGGCGGGTGATGCAACCTTCAATTTCTTCGACGTTATCTGCTCCGCCGAGTGCTTCTAGAATTTTCTCTGCATCAAACATGATGTTTTCCTAACTGAGGTTGGAGTGGTTATGGGTGATCTAAGAACTTTATCCTCGATATTCTCTTGGCAGGTTCTTCATCATGAACTATAGTATCTTATATCACTGGTTATAAACAGTACCAGAGGTCATACACACATCAATAACTCCCTACCCCCTATCAAGGAGGACCCATGTCGACCCCGGCGACAACGGAACGAAAAAGTCTGAAAGACGGAAAATCCATGAAAGTCTTACAGCGTTTTGGGCGTTCTCTGATGCTTCCCATCGCAGCGCTTCCAGCAGCTGCCCTTCTTCTACGCCTCGGACAAAAAGACCTTCTCGGCGCACTTCCTGGTATGCAAGATGTAGCAAGCGTCATCGGCGCTGCAGGTGGAGCACTCTTCGAAAATTTGCCTCTCCTCTTTGCTATTGGCATTAGCTTCGGGTTTGCGAAAAAAGGTGACGGATCTACCGCCCTAGCAGCAGCTGTCGGATACGTCGTCCTTAACAACGTCTTCACCGCAATGTCTCCTATCATGCTTGGAGCAGCAGCTGAAGGCGCCGAACAAGAAAAAATTAACTACGGTGTTCTTGGCGGTATCGTTATTGGTATCACCGCAGCGCTACTCTGGCAAAAATTCCACCGCACCAAACTCCCCGACTGGCTCGGATTCTTTGGCGGACGTCGACTTGTCCCAATCCTCACCTCTTTCGCCGCCATCGTCCTTGGTGTACTTATGAGCCTCCTATACCCTGCTTTCGACGCAGTTCTCAAGAGCATCGGTGAAGCCGTTTACGCAAACGCGATTATCGGCTCTGGTATTTACGGATTCCTCAACCGTATGCTCATCCCCGTTGGTCTCCACCACATCCTTAACTCCATCGTCTGGTTCCTCATCGGCGATTACAACGGTGTACAAGGCGACCTTAACCGATTCTTCGCTGGTGACCCCACTGCTGGCGTCTTCATGACAGGATTCTTCCCCATCATGATGTTCGCACTACCAGCAGCAGCACTAGCCATCTGGCAAGAAGCAAAACCATCACAGAAGAAACTCATCGGAGGCGTTATGCTCTCCACCGGTATCACCGCACTACTCACCGGTATTACCGAACCTCTTGAATTCTCCTTCATGTTCGTTGCTTGGCCACTCTACGTTATCCACGCAGTCTTTACCGGAACGGCCATGATGCTGACCAACGCATTAGGTATCCACGCCGGATTCGGATTCTCTGCAGGAGCCATCGACTACCTCCTCAACTTCGGTATTTCGCAAAACTCCATCTGGATTATCCCTATCGGTTTGTGCTACGCCGTTATCTACTACTTCACCTTCCGTTTCGTTATCCGTAAATGGAATCTACGAACCCCCGGTCGTGAAGAAGAAGCAGACGTAAACACTCCTAACGCATAAACGTCAAAACAACTAACGCTCCAAAAAAAGGGGGTGTGCCCAGAACAAAAGTTCTGGGCACACCCCCTTTAACAATCTCCACAACGGTTCATTCCAAGAACCAACGAGAGACTAATGGCTCAAAGCGTTTTTAAACCACCCCGTGATAGAAATTGGGTGAGTAATCGCTGTACCTACCACCACCGCATGAGCACCTGCATCAAGCGCTTCACGCGCCTGCGCCGGAGTATGAATACGGCCCTCAGCAATTAGCGGGACGTCAAAACCTGCTTCTGCAATCGAACGCAATAGCTCAAGATCAGGGCCATCAGTTTTTGCACGCGCATCGGTATAACCAGCAAGAGTAGTACCAATAAAATCAGCACCAGCCTCAACAGCTGCCTGAGCTGCTTCAAAGCTATCGCAATCAGCCATAACTAAGGCATGAGAACGCTCATGAACACCACGAATAGTCTCTGCTAAAGATAACCCATCAGGACGCTCACGAGTTGTTCCATCGAGAGCAACAATATGAGCCCCAGCATGAGCCACACTCAACGCATGGTTAAGCGTCGGTGTAATAAAAATACCTTCATGTCCGTCTTTCCACAGACCAATTACCGGAACTTCAACAGAATTACGAGTGAACTGAATATCAGCGATACCCTGAACACGTACAGCTGCAGCCCCTCCAAGAACAGCAGAAGCGGCAACTTGAGCTGTCGTTTGAGGCTGACGCATGGGCTCACCAGGATATGCCTGACAAGAAACAATGAGCTGACCTTTAAGAGACTTAACCAGTTCAGAAGCAGTAAACATAAAAACTCCTTAGTGAAAAATGGCGATAACTACGCTAATGAAGAACGATGAATAAGTGAAGCTGCGCCAATGAGAGGAGCATCAGAACCAAGCTCTGCCAAAACGATAGGAGTACTCTTTGCCTGACCTAAAGCAGCTTGAGCATAAGAATCAAGAAGAGCTGTCCACCAGCGGTCGCCCAAATTAACAACACCGCCAGAGACAACAATTAGATGAGGATCAAAAATAGTAGCAAGGTCACCCAAGGCAATTCCAGCAGCCTGACCAGCAAAAACAATGGCTTCTTGAGCTAGTTTATCGCCATTTTGAGCGCGTACAGAAACTTCTTTCGTATCTGGCGCTGGTGCGCCACCTAGCGCAAGATATTTACGGAGAACCGCAGGACCAGCTGCGACAGCTTCAACATGCCCACGACCACCACACGGGCAATCTAACCCAACGGCTAGAGGAGAAGAAAAATGTCCGGTATGACCAGCAAGAGAATGAGCGCCGCGCATGAGCTTGCCGTCTTCAATATAGCTTCCACCTACACCAGTACCGAACGCCATCATGAGCGATGAGGGTGCTTGAGCTGCAGCACCAAGCCATGCTTCACCTAAGGCATGGGCATGAACATCATTGACGGCGCGAGTCGGTAAAGAGGTCATTGACTCAACGATGGACGCAAACTGAACGCCCGTCCAATCTTTAATGACATTGGCAGCGGTAACAACAGTACCGTTCTCATCAATAACACCAGCTGAGCCGATGCCGACACCGGCAACATCCCAACCATGAGAATGAGCATAAGAAATGTGTTCCAACACAGCCTCAGCGGTGTGCTTAGCAAGAGGCACACCGCCAAGCTGAGCAAGGGTAGGAATCTCCGCACGATGCAAAACAGCACCGTGCTGATCGACAATTCCGAGGGCGGTTTTTGTGCCACCTAAATCAACCGAAATTGCGACGACGGTGCTGTTTTCCACGATGATTCCTTTACCTTGCAATGTGTGTTGGATTATATTCTGTATCTACAAGCTAGAGCCTAAAGCAAACCAGCTTCACCGAGAATGCCACGGATACGTTCAGCTTCAGTATCGTTGAGAGACTCCATTGGAGTGCTCATACGACGTGAAGAGATAACGCCCATTAACTCTAGAGCAGTTTTGAACGCTCCAAGGCCAGCTGCACCACCAGAAACGCTAGGGGTCGTGACATTGACGATGGTGAAGAGCTGAGCTAGACGGTCCTGCTCAGCTTTAGCTTGTGCCCAGTCACCTGCTCGAGCTGCTTCGTAGAGGCGAACATATCCAGCAGGATCAACGTTGCCCAAACCAGGTACCATACCTGCAGCACCAGAGAGCATAGCACCGTCACAGACCACTTCGTGTCCAGTGAAGAGGCTGAAATCTTCAAGATCTGCAGTCTCGAGAGCTAGTAGGCGGAAGGAAATGTCATCGTTAGAAGAATCCTTCACACCAGTAATCACACCTTCACGAGCAAGCTTCGCAAGCAAACCAACAGGTAGCTTCTGCTTAGTACGTACAGGAACATCGTAGGCGAAAACAGGAACGTCTACTGCTGCTGCAATCGCACGGAAATGACGCTCTTCTTCATGAAGATTATCAATAGCGTAATACTGGCTTGTGACAACGATAGCGTCGCCACCGATAGCCAAAAGACGCTGAGCTTCGTCGATAACGCGAGCAGTGGTCTGCTCATTGGTACCAATGATGAGGGGGACTCGTCCATCGATAGCTTCAACGCAAGTACGTAAGACAAGTTCACGCTCAGCGTTCGTCATATAAGGAACTTCAGAAGAAGAACCGAGAGCGAAGATACCGCTGACACCACCGGAGATAAGGTGCTCAACAAGACGTGAGATGGAATCGGTGTCGATGTCACCTTCTGCAGTGCGAGCGGTGAGCAAAGGAGGAATGACTCCTGAAAAGGTCATGATAAATAATCCTTAGAAAAATTATTGACTAAATAACGTGTTCTTTTTAGACGTGAAGCAAGGTCGGTGCCGCACCCAAAAGAGTGCGTGTGTAGTCCTGCGAAGGACGGTCAAAGACTTGTTCCGCGCTACCTTCTTCAACGATGCGTCCCTTATTCATAACGCAGATACGGTCAGAGACGTATCGAACGGTCTGAATATCGTGGGAGATGAAAACCATTCCCAGATAAAGTTCACGCTTGAGGTCGCTCAAAAGGTTAAGTACCTGCGCGCGAACAGAAACGTCCAACGCACTGGTAGGTTCATCTGCCACAATCACTTTGGGTTCAAGAGCTAACGCACGAGCGATAGCTACACGCTGGCGCTGACCACCAGAAATTTGAGAGGGCAAAGCTTCAGAAGCTGACACCGGTAGACCGACTAAATGTAGAAGTTCACGTACTCGACGGTCTCGTCCACTTTTATCACCGATGCCGTGCACATCCAGCGGATCTCGGAGAATATCTTGGATTGTCATACGAGGGTTCAACGCGGTAGCTGGATCTTGGAAGACAATCGAGATATCCGAACCGAAATCATGTCGTAGTGCAGCGTTTCGTTTGAGAGCACTCTTCCCCTTGAAGAGAACATCTCCGTCTGTTGGTTTTTGAAGACCCACGATAACTGACGCCAAAGTGGACTTACCGCATCCAGACTCGCCGACGAGACCGATTGTTTCGCCGCGGCGAACTTTCAGAGAAACACCATCGACAGCTTTGACGATATTTGGTTTGAAGATACCACCAGTACGGGAACGGTGGTGAACTTTGACATCTTTGAGCTCGATGATGGTCTCACCTAGACGGGCTACTGCCTTACGCCCAACAGTGTTGAGCAGTTCTGGGTGAGCGTCAGCGTTGTTGCTGTTTTCGTTGCTCATGACTGTGCTCCTTGTTGTGCTTGTGCGTCTTCTGGTAGGTGAGAAGCCCAGAAGTGGTCGTCTTCTCCAGGGACTGGAACGAAGACAAGCTTCTGATGAGGATCTGCATCTTCACGTAATGAACGAGGTGCAAAACGGTCACCAACAGCGAAGTCGCCGGGGGAGGGGACTGTACCAGGAATCTGGTAGAGACGTTCAGAACCGGATTCGATAGAGAGGACCGATCCTAGAAGTCCACGAGTGTATTCGTGCATAGGGTTCTTCAGAAGCTGTACGGTTGCACCAGCTTCCACAATTTGACCTGCATAGAGGACAGAGATACGGTGCGCTACCTGTGCAACAAGTGCGAGGTCGTGGCTCACGAAAATCATCGCGAATCCTAACTGTTCACGGAGCTCATTGAGCAAATCAATGACCTCAGCTTGAACAGTAACGTCCAGAGCAGTCGTTGGCTCATCTGCAATAACGAGTTTGGGTGAACGAGATAGTGCCATGGCGATAAGTACACGCTGACGCTGACCACCAGAAAGCTCGTGTGGGTACGAGTTAAGGGTGCGGATAGGATCAAGCTTCACTAAGCGTAGAAGCTCCTCAGGGGACTTACGTCCACCACGGCTAGTGAGCTGTTCCATCTGATCTTTGATGAGCATGGAGGGGTTCAACGAGCTAAGAGCGTCTTGATACACCATGGAGATGATAGAACCGCGTAGTTTTTCAAAGACAGATTCAGGTGCTCCAACAAGTTCTTGTCCTTCAAAGACAGCAGAACCAGTAATCTTTGCTTTCTTATCGAGCAGACCGATAATTGCCAAAGAGGTAATGGACTTACCAGAACCAGATTCACCAACGAGTCCCATGGTCTGTCCTTCGTACACGGTGAAGGACACTTTATCAACGACTGGGGTGTCACCGAAACGTTCTGGGAAGTAGATGCTGAGGTCTTTGACTTCAAGGATTGCAGGAGCGTTCTTATCTACGACGAAACGGTCGGTACGACGGTTTTCTGCCTCACGAAGTTTGACAAGAACATTATCTAGTTCGCGTTGTGCTTGAAGGTCGCGGTGCTTGCGGATTTCTGCAAGTTTTGCTTCTGCAAGTTCCTCTTCAGCAGTGATGCCGTTAGCGCCAGCTACTGGGTCGGTATCTTCGATAACGACTTTGCGGCGTAGCTTGGGGTTGACCATTGCGTCTGTCATGCCTTCGGAAAGGACGTTCAACGCAAGAACGGTTAAGAGGATGACGATACCTGCAAAGGTTGTAGCCCACCAACCACCAGAGAGGATGAGCGCACGACCGTCAGAGATGACGTTACCCCATGAAGGGTTAGGTGGTCGCACACCTGCGGAGAGGAAGGACAAGGATGCTTCGAGGATGATAGCGTCTGCAACCATGACCGTTGCGAATACGAGAACTGGTGCGATGGTGTTGCGGACGATATGTTTTGTCAGAATGTAGGGGCGAGCTGCACCCATCACGCGTTCTGCGCGGACGTAGTCTTCGTCCCAAGCAGCGAGTACCTGTGCGCGGACCACACGAGCTAGCTGTGGAGTGTATACCACTGCGATAGCAATGATGATGGTGGGGATGGAGTTCCCTAGTGATGCCAAGAGCACTGCGGCAAGTGCGATACCGGGGAATGCCATGAAGATGTCCATGATGCGCATAATGGTTTCAGAAGCCCATTTGCCACTGGTTGCTGCGATAGCTCCGAGGATGCCACCGGCAACAAGTGCGACGGCAACGGAACCAAGACCAACCATCAAAGAAGATTGTCCACCGTACATCAGGCGTGAGAAGATGTCGCGGCCTTGACGGTCTGTGCCAAACCAGTATTCAGAACTTGGTGGGTCAATTGGCATTCCCGTTGAGGCTAGCGGATTATGTGGGGCAAGCCAGGGAGCCGCGAAGGAGATGAAGATGATAAATACTAAGAACCCCAGGGCGATTTTAGAACCAAGTGGCAATGCTTTGAAGCGAACGCCAGGGGCGGAGAGTCGTTCGGCGAGTCCTCTGCGCACAGTTACACCGTCCTAATTCGTGGGTTGATGAGTAGGTAAAGGAGGTCAACCACAATGTTGACGAGGACGAAGGTCACCGCGATGGTGAGTACTACGCCTTGTACGAGGTTGACGTCGTTACCTGTGATACCGGTAAAGATGAGGTTGCCCATGCCGTTGAGGGAGAAAATCATTTCGATCACGACAGCACCACCGAGGAGGTAGCCAATA
Source organism: Rothia sp. P6271 (assembly GCF_048512995.1). Lineage (NCBI taxonomy): Bacteria > Bacillati > Actinomycetota > Actinomycetes > Micrococcales > Micrococcaceae > Rothia > Rothia sp. P6271. The sequence continues at coordinate 101,292 of NZ_JBLXXV010000006.1, forward strand.
CGCAAACCAAGAACGGTTACGGGAGTGATGAGGGCGTTTTTGAGAACGTTCTTTGTGACGACTTCGCGGTAAGGAACACCGTTGCCGATAGCGGTACGAACGTAGTCTTTATCGAGTTCTTCAACCATGGAGGTGCGTACGGTACGGATTAAGGATGCGCATACGGGTACTGCGAGAGCTACTGCTGGCAGTGTCATATAGGATAGCCATGTTCCAAATCCTCCGCCTTCTGGTGGGGTGCCTCCGGATGGGAAAATTCCTAGGTCAAGTGCGAAGTATTGGATGAGCAAGATACCGAGCCAGAAGGAAGGCGTTGCGATAGATGCCATGGAGAGTACGCGGATGATCTGGTCTGGCCAGCGGTCGCGGTAGAGTGCGGCGATGACGCCGAGCACGAGGGAGACGACTGCTGCGATGAGAACACCGAAGAATGTGAGCTGAATGGTGACAGGAAATGCTGCTGTGATTTGGTCGATGACGGGCTGAGCCGGTGCGGTGGTCATGCCGAGGTCAAAGTGGAGCAGACGCCAGAGGAAGGCGAAGTATTGCACGATGAGAGGCTTATCTAAGCCGTGTTCAACACGATATGCTTCTTTTGCTTCTTGTGAAGCGCCTTCACCGAGTGCGATAGTTGCTGGGTCACCGGGGGTGAATTGCAAGATAACGAAGACGAGGATTGTCACACCCAAGAGCATGATGGGTAGTGCAAGTAGTCTTCTTCCAAGTAGTCGAAGAAAATTAGCCAAGAGAAACTCCCGCATAGAGAATGCGTGTGAAAAAGGTTCGACGGTGGCTCCCGTGGTACGGAAATGAAGCAATCCGTACCAATGTCCGGAAGCCACCGCCGATTATGATGTGAAGGAAAAAGGGAAAAACCTTCACAAACCGCTGTGTGGAATAGCGGAGATTACTTAGTCGTTCCTACACCAAGCATTGAGATGCCGGTTGTTGGAAGCGGCTTGAAATCAACGAGTGTTTCCGAATCCCACGCAGTAGGTAGTTTGCGGTGGAATAGTGGGTACAACGGAACGTTGTCAGAGAGCAAATCGATTGCTTTCTTCCACTCTGTTTTTGGATCTGATGAGGTAGTTGCAGCGTTCATGTATTCCTGAAGCTGCTTGTACTGTTCAGTTCCGGACCAGCGGAAACGGTTGGTGGGCCAAGTGTCGCCACGGTACCACCAGGAGAGGAGCAAGTCTACGTCGTTACCGAAGACGGAGGGGTCGCCGGGTGCGATGAGGACATCGAAGTTTCCGGTGTCTACGTAGTCGGAGTACAACGAGGACGATGGTGTAGGTTCGATAGTGACCTTGATGCCAGCTTCCTTGAGCGATTCTTGGATGAGCTGAACACAGGAAACAACCCAGTCGTGGTCGGTCGAACGCACGGTGAGGGTGAGGTCTTCAACGCCAGCGTCTTTGAGGAGCTTCTTTGCCTTGTCCGCGTCGTGGGTGTAGACGGTGGAAGCTTCAACGTAGTCTGGGTGGCTCTTCTGCAAGAAGGAGGTTGCAGGCTCTGCGTTGCCGAGCAATGCAGTCTTGATGACCTTGTCCATGTCGAGTGCGTAGAACAATGCCTGACGTACTTCAACCTTATTGAAAGGCTCTTTCTCGCAGTTGAACATCATGAAGAGCAAGCCGAATGACTGGACGGATTCGACGCTAAGGCCGGAAGTGTTCTCCAAGACTGAGATATTGTCGTAAGGTACGGACTCTACAGCCTGAACACGCTTGGACTGGATAGCGGTAACACGTGCTGCTGCGTCTGAGAGGATGGACCAGTTCATAGCCTTTGCGAGTGCTGGGCGAGGACCGTTGTACTCGTCGAAGCGTGCAAATTCGATGTGGTCGCCCTTGGTTGCGGAAACAAACTTGTAAGGACCGGAACCGATGGGGTGTGCACCGAAAGCTTCAAAGTCTTTCTCTGCGCTTTCAGGCATGATTTGCATCAAGGAGATGCGGTCAGCGAAGAGCGAGAATGGCTGGTTGAACTTGAATTCTACGGTGGAATCATCAACAGCGTTGACGGAGTCAATGAAGTAGAGGAACTGTGCAAAGAGAGAGCTCTTGTCGGTGAATTTACCGTAGGTGTAAACAACGTCGGATGCCTTGACAGGGTCGCCGTTGTGGAATTTTGCACCTTCACGCAAGGTGACACGGTAGGTGGTGTCATCAATCTTTTCAGGGTCTGCAGTTGCTAGAGCGTTGTAACGCTTACGGCTTGCAGGGTCTAGACCATAAAGACCTTCAAAGATGTGTAGGTTCGCTGCGAGGGGGCCAGCACCGGATGCCTGTGATGGGGCGAAGGTAGTGGAGATATCGTATGCGATACCAGCGGTAATGGTGCCATCTTTGTTGATTTCGCCAGCTTTTGCTCCATCTGCTTTAGTGGCAGAAGAGCCTTTAGAGCCTGAGCCACATGCTGAGATAGATGCAGCGAAAGCGGTAGCGGCTGAAACGGAACCTGCTAGCTTGAAGAAGCTACGGCGAGTCGAGCTGTGCTCGGTGATGTCTTTAAGGTGAGGCATAGTCGCACTCCTTTGTGGACGGTTGTTTATGTGAGAGGAACATCCTAACGTAGGATGTCCTACCTGTACTATAGAATAGTAGCCATCTCCCAGATGTGCAACATCAATAGAGGTGTTACTTTCTATAAAAAATACTAGTTTCGTCTCAAAAGAGATTCTGGATTTGAGAAGAGGAGCCGTGGTAAAAAAAACAAAACCGCACGTGAGAGCGGTTAAAAAAATTTATGAAGTTAATAGTGTCCCCCATGCATCGCGCGCAAAAAACCGTCAATATCAACTTCAAAATGAGATTATCGAAATTATCTTGCGTGAAAAACTCGTGCCGGGAGACCCTCTTCCTACCGAACAACAACTCATCGAAGAACTTGACGTAGGGCGCAACTCCCTCCGAGAGGCGCTCAAAGTCTTAGAAGGATTAGGGATTATTGAAGTCCGTCACGGGTTTGGGACGTTCGTTGGAGGGCGTGTTCTAGAAGCCATGACTCGAGGGCTAACATTCCGCGGATTAACCTCCTTGCATCGTGGCGGTAAAGAAGCACGAGAACTTACGGATGTCCGTCAAGCCCTAGAGACAGGGCTAATCGCTCTTGCAATACCGCTAATGAGTGATGAACAAATAGCAAAAATTGAGTATGCCGTAACTCAAATGGAACAGGCCGTTAAAGAAGGTAAAGATTGGTCATACTGGGACAGAGAATTTCACGCATCGCTTTATGAGCCGTTGAAGAACGATTTACTTTCAGAACTTTTGGAAGTGTTCTGGATTGTCTATAACGTGATCTCCGTGGAGCTAGACGCTATTGTTCCTGCTAGTCAAAAGCAAGGTGAGTCTTTAGTTGCCGCTCACCGAGACATTCTTAACGCCGTGAAAAAAGGTGATGCTATTGCTGGAACAGAGCTTATGGCTGCTCACTTTGCAGGTATTCGAGGGCGTCTAACAGCGTGGCAAAGAGCCACTCGAGAAGATGTCTAAATAAACTTTTTGCACGTGAGCTCCAGATATTGAGCTTTTGGTGTTAGGGTGGTGTTTATCTTAGATGTGCGCTGTAGCACATATTTTAAACATCTATGTAGATGGAGCTTTTCAACGATGAAAAAACACACTAAGAGCATCTTCGCACTCTCACTCATTGCAGCAACCGCAAGCACCGGAACCATTCCTGCTTACGCGACACCACAGCCTGTCCTATCAGCAACCTCTGGACCGGGCACCTACCAAGAACAAAACCTCGGTGAAAAACTCATCGGAGACTCAGCAACCTACCGCATTCCAGCACTAGCTGACCTCGGAAACAATATCATTCTTGCTGCATGGGACGGGCGTCCCTACAACGCAGCAGACGCACCAAACCCCAACTCTATTGTGATGCGCCGTTCAATAGATGGTGGAAAAACATGGAGCGATACCAGCTATATTGCCAGAGGACATCTTGGCAATGATGGAACCCAAAAATACGGTTACTCAGATCCGTCCTTTGTTGTCGACCATGAAGCAGGAAAAGTTTTTGCGTTCTTCGTTAAATCACATAACCAAGGATTCTGGGGTAGCGTCTACGGAAACGATACAAGCGATCCAGACGTCATGGGTGCAGTTGTCACTGAATCTACTGACGGAGGACTCACCTGGAGTGAACCTCGAGACATTACACCCATCGTCAAACAAGGTGCAGATAAAAATAATCCCCAACCAGGAGACGCCCGAGCTATCTTCGCCGCTAGCGGTGAAGGTATCCAACTACGCTACGGAGCCTACAAAGGCAGACTCATCCAACAATTCACAGGAACCGTCAAACAAGCAGCTGGCGGAGAAAAAACCCAAGCGTACTCCGTCTATTCTGACGACCACGGAAAGACATGGAAACGTGGCGAATACGTCGGTATCGAAATGGACGAAAACAAAGTCGTCGAACTCTCTGACGGTAGAGTCATGCTCAACTCCCGTGATTTCGTCTTCTCCGGATACCGAAAAGTAGCCATCTCTGAAGACGGCGGGCACAGCTACTCCGAGGTCACCCTCGATAAACACCTCCCCGACCCCAAAAATAACGCCTCAATCTTTAGGATGTTCCCTGAAGCGCCACAAGGCAGCAAAGAGGCACAAAAACTCATCTTCACCAACTCCAATAACAACAACGGAAACTCCCGCGAAAACCTCACCGCACGAGTCTCCTGCGATGACGGGCAAACATGGCCAGGTATCCGACAATTTAAAGACGGCTTCGGAGCATACTCCACTGGAACTGCACTATCAAGCGGTGGATTTGGCGTGCTCTACGAAGCAAGCTATAAAAACGACATGCGTTTTGGTGTTTTCGATGAAGACTGGCTCAACGTCGTCTGCGCACCGTTGAATACAGAAGACATCACCGTCGACGAAAATAGCGTCACCACTATTCCTGTGACAATCACCAACCAAGAAGAACACCCCGTAAGCGGTAGTGTTACCGTCCATGACAACCGCGGATTCACAGCAACAGACGTAAACGTTCCTACCCTTGACGCTGGGGCTAGTACCGTCGTCAATATTCCGCTCACTGCAACCGCTCAAGCACGCAGCGGTTCACTCGATGTCGTCTTTACTGAGGCGCAAGGAAAACAATCACGTTATACCTTCTCTGCACAAGTAAACCGCACCAGTGAAGCACCTTTCCACGTGACCTTGAGCGAAGGGCAAACGACTGAACGTGACGTCTCAACAAACCCATATCACGTAGGAGACGTCGTACCTTATACCTTTCGTGTTACGAACACTAGCGGAGAAACCGTTGACGCTGTACCCACCGGAGGAAACCTCGATAGAGGATTCCTCCCACCCAATGCACCAAACTGCCGGTGGCGTAACCTCGGTGCTGACGCAACCTATGTTTGTAAAACAGCGGGGCACACGGTCACTCAAGAAGACCTTGATCGCGGATACTTTATCCCCGAAATTACGTTCAATGCCGTCTCAACCGCAGATCGCTCTAAAACAGGTGAAAGCACGTACCGTGGCGAACCCGTCTACGTTCGTGCAATCAATCTAGAACCAGCTCTAGACATCTCTGGAAGTGTTGCTGGTGATACCAAAGACAGCTATGAAGTCGGCGATGTTATCAACTACCACTTCACCATGCATAACACCTCAGAAGGCACTGTTCACTCCGTCCCCATTGCCGGAAACTTTGAGAACGGATTCCTCCCACCCAATGCACCAAACTGCCGGTGGCTCAACCTGAAAGCTGACGCAACCTACCAGTGCCATACTGCATCTCACCGCATCACCGAGGAAGACCTAGAACGAGGCTACTTCCAACCAGAAGCCACTTTTGAAGTCACCTCCACAGAAACACAAAAAACCGCTCAGGTTGAATTTAGGGGAGAGAAAGTCACGGTTCATAAAACAACAACTGAAGAACCTGCCACCCCAGAACCGAGCAACGAACCAGAAATGAGCACACCATACTTTCACGATGTGCGCCCTGGAGACCTGTTCTATACCGAAATCAACTGGATGGGAGAAACAGGTATCTCTCGCGGTTGGCCTGATAAAACCTATCGGCCGTTAACGCAACTCGACCGTGCCGCGGTAGCTGCATTCTTCTACCGTATGGCAGGTTCACCAGAATATACGGCACCAGCGGTCTCGCCGTTCAAAGACGTACCGACCGACCATGTTTTCTATAAAGAAATCTCATGGTTAGCAGAACAAGGCATCACTACCGGATGGGAAGACGGAACATTCCGTCCCCATGCGCCGGCACAGCGTGACGCTATTGCAGTGTTCTTCTACCGTTTTGCTGGCTCTCCTGAATATACGGCGCCAGTGCCATCGATGTTCAAAGACGTTGATTCTTCGGTAATTTTTGCCCGTGAGATTGCGTGGTTCGCTGAACAAGGCATCACTAGAGGCTGGGATGACGGTACTTACCGCCCCTACCAGCCAACACAGCGCGATGCTATGGCAGCGTTTATCTACCGTTATATGAACGATAAACACCAAGATTAATAACCGCTAGCCTTGGCATAGCTTGGGCGTATCACTTCACCCCTGAGCCTAATACGAGGTGGGTTTAGAACAGTGTGCCAACACTGCTCTAAACCCACCTCGACGCTCTTTAAAATCTTCCTATCTGAGTCTTAAAAGATGAGGAGCTTTAGGAGGCTAAACACTCTGGGCGTGAGCAGGCGACGGCGACAGTTCAGGAGAATACACCGAAGAGACACACTCTAAAAGACGGGTACGTAATTGCTGAGCACGGGCTGCAAAACCACGTTGATAACGCACATATTCTGCTTTACCGGAAGGAGTCTCCACCTCAACAGGGGTATAACCCCAATCGTGGAGATCATAAGGTGCTGCCCGCATATCAAGCTCACGTACTTCCCACGCCAGCTCAAAACAATCCAGAAGAAGTTGAGAATCAACCAAAGGAAGAAGCTTATACGCCCACTTATAAACGTCCATGTTCGCGTGTAAACATGCTGGCTGTTCAAGAACACGCTGTTGCTGACGGGTTGGTTGTAGCTCATTCTTTGGGGCAGCCTGTGGCATGAAGAACCGGAATGCATCAAAATGTGAGCAACGGATACGATGAGAATCTACCACCTCATTAGTGCCTTCAGCACCTAACCGTAAAGGTAAATAATCATGGCGAATATTATTCTCTACGGAACGATACGCCATCGCCCATTCGTGCATCCCAAAACACCCGAAAAAACCATTTTTCTGGGAAGTATTCGAAAGGATTTCATAGGTATAACTCACGGCTTCAGAACGTCGTTGCAAAAACTGTGCAACATCAACCGTAACAGCACAATCGCTAGAAAAAATACGTTCTTTATGTGCTGCACTAAACGGTAATCGAGCAATATCTTCAGCGCTTAGACGCATATAAAATTTCTGCTGAGCATACTCAGGTGCATCAAGCAAAATAACACCAGCACCGGGATGCCAACGCTTAAACTGTGCAGGCTTGAGGGTGTAGTAAGTGAAAAGGAAATCCTCAACCGGATGTTTTTCTCCGCGATGGCGTCTTGCTAAATATGGGTCCGCAAAAACAGCGGCACGTTCGTGATGTTCACGCGCGTACTTCTGCCACTGCTCAGGCTCATAAACGACCCATGAAAATGCCTCAACGGAAAAACTCATAGGAAGTATTTTACCGTTGAGGCATCACAGAATCTGTGTGAGTCTTTAGCGACCTGTACCACCGTAAACAGTCGCTTCGCCTTCAGCGTCAAGATTAAAAGCCGTATGCACGGCGCGTACCGCTTCGTCGAGCTTATCTAAATCGGTGATAACAGAAATACGAATCTCTGAGGTTGAAATCATCTGAACGTTGATTCCGGCTTGACTTAAGGCTTCAAAAAAGGTGAAAGAAACACCCGAATGTGCTTTCATACCAGCACCCACGAGAGAGAGCTTACCAATCTCTTCGGTGTAGCGTAGCTCCGTAAAACCGACCTCTTCTTGTGCTTGCTCTAGACGTTTCACAGCTTTTGCTCCCTGATCTTGAGGAAGAGTAAAAGTAATGTCGGTAACGTCAGGGCGGTCTGTAGAAACGTTCTGAACAATCATGTCCAGATTCACGTTAACTTCGTTGAGCAAACCAAAGACTTTCGCAGCAGAACCCGGAGTGTCAACAACCCCAATAAGAGTAACTTTTGCTTGGCTGCGGTCATGTGCAACACCAGAGATAAGAGGCTGTTCCAAGGGAATCTCCTTTAGACGATTAGGGGTTAGTTCTTTAGAATTCTCGGGAATAACAAGTGTCCCCTCCAACTCAGAAAAGGATGAACGAACATGTAATTTCAAGTTAAAACGGCGCGCATACTCTACACAGCGCAGATGCAAAATTTTTGAACCGTTCGCTGCCATCTCAAGCATCTCTTCGCTAGTAATGGTCTCCAACTTATGGGCGGTCGGAACAACACGCGGATCAGCTGAGAAAACACCATCCACATCAGAATAAATCTCACAGACATCAGCATTTAAAGCAGCAGCTAATGCGACTGCGGTAGTGTCTGACCCGCCACGCCCTAACGTTGTAATATCACCGGTCTGACGGTTCATTCCCTGAAAACCGGCAACGATAGCAATATCGCCCTCTGCTAATGCGGCATGAATACGTTGCGGAGTAACCTCTACAAGACGAGCAGCGCCGTGTACCCCATCCGTAATCATCCCAGCTTGAGAACCGGTAAAAGATTTCGCCTTGACGCCTAGACTATTAATAGCCATAGATAACGCTGCCATAGAGATACGTTCCCCAGCGGTCAGAAGCATATCTAGTTCTCGTGAAGGAGAAGAATCGGAAGTAATCTCTGCGGCAAGATCTAATAGTTCGTCGGTGGTATCTCCCATCGCGGAGACGACCACTACCACATCATTCCCTGCTTTTCGGGTATCCACAATACGTTTGGCTACGCGTTTGATACCGTCTGCATCTGCGACCGATGAACCACCAAATTTTTGAACAATCAGGCTCATAAACTTACTCCACTAGATTTTCTTCTGAAATAACCGTCAGAGGGCTGACGATTCTGCATCCATACTAGAGTAGTTCAGTGTTCAAGTGGTAAACGCGTCTCAAACGTAGACATTGCTACACAGATTACTTCATATTAACCCATGTTGTGTAACCTGAAACACTATATTAATTGTGTTTTTCGTACCCCATGATGTATCCTCACTTTAGGCGAACCCTAACGCCTAACGGCATCGTTGAACCCTAGCTTAAACAATGCACCGTAAAGGGGAAAGACTCCTCCTGGGATACACCACAACACCTCAGCACCTCTACTTCCTCAGTAAAAGACGGTGCACAACGTGGTACACATCGAGTTCACATCATCAGATAACACTAATAAGTAGGCTAGGGATACACACGTAAGGGTTATCCATGACAGCTCAACGCAACTTCAAATCTCAAGTCCGCGCTCGCATGCAACAAACAGGGGTAAACTACACCACCGCTCGCATGGAATTACTCAAAGAGTATGAAGAACGCCAGCAGAACGCACGTAGAGAAGCCTATCAAGAACACCAAACTATCGTTTCTCGATTCTTTAAAGACGGCGCGATGACCGTTATGCCATCAAAACGTCGAACACGAGCACATATTCTGCTGTACCTAGTCAACTATTTTCAGGCTGGACGCACCTACACCGAACAAGAAGTAAACTACATCCTTCATGAGTTATGGCCAGATTTTGCGTACTTGCGCAGAGAACTCGTCGACTATGGGTATTTAGAACGCAACACTCGCGCTGAATATTGGCTAACATCCTTTAGTCCAGAACGGTGGGGAACTGTTCTACACGATGAAGCTCCAGCGTGGGAATTCTACTGGCTACCAGAGTATTTAAATGGGCAAGAAAAACAGGTAGATTTCTTCGACACGATATAAACTCCTCAGGCAATACGCAGTGCAACTCACTGCCAAGGGTTTACATAGGTTCGCCCCGGGATAGGCGGAATCTGAGGGGTCGGGGTACGTAACGGAGTCTTCTTTAACTCCTCTAAGCGTTCTTGATAGCTCTGCCGCTGAGATGAAGAATCATCTTGTTCTTCTGGGCGAGAGCTACCCTCAGATTCCGTTGTTTCGGGGCTGAGCTTTTCTAAAAGTGGTTCATTGAGAGTGCTCTGCTGCGGCGAATCTTCATGTTCTTCAGATAAATCTTCGAACATTGAACCACTCCATCTTGGACGAGGTTGCGGCGTCGGTGCGTTCTGAACTTGTCGTTCTTGGTCTTCAGCAACAGCTTGAGTAAATGCTTCCGCATGGTTTTCTGTCTGGTGGCGGTTACCTTCAGCGATAATACGGCGACCTTCTAACGCACGTCCAAGAGTAATCTCATCTGCGTATTCAAGGTCTCCGCCAACAGGCAATCCAGAAGCTAAGCGAGAGACTCGCACACCTAAAGGAACAAGTAACCGAGAAAGATACGTTGCTGTAGCTTCACCCTCAAGGTTGGGATCCATCGCCAGAATAATTTCTTCGATACGTTCGTCAGCAAGACGTGCAATGAGCTCACGAATACGAAGCTGCTCAGGCGTAAGCCCCGCTAAAGGGTTAATGGCCCCACCTAAGACATGGTAACGTCCATGAAAAGAACGAGTACGTTCAATAGAAATCACGTCTTTTGACTCTTCAACAACGCATAGCGTCGTTGGGGTACGACGTTCATCGCGACAGATAGCGCATTGGTCTGTTTCGGAGATATTTCCGCATATTTGGCAGAAACTAACGGTATTTTTGACGGTGTTGATTGCGTTAGTGAGTTTTTGCATTTCTGAAGAATCAGCATTCAGAATATGAAAGGCGATACGCTGGGCAGACTTTGGCCCCACACCTGGCAATCTGCCAAGCTCATCGATGAGGTTCTGCACCGCAGCATCGTACATAGAGATAGCTCCTTATATATGGGTAGAACACGAATAGAAAAGTACGTGTTTAGTGTTTGATGTTGTCGATGACAACTCCACCAAGAATTTTTTCAATGGCTCGTTGCCCAATGAGCATGATTTTCTCTAACGGTTCATCTTCATCCGAGGGGACAAAATCTTCTTCTACGAGATTCTTATCCGAATTCTCTTCAGCTTTTTCGTGTACGGAGCGGTTTCCTTCGGCTACTTCTTTAGCGTATTTTTCGCGGAAGCTTGGTGCTGTATCTTCGTGTTTTTCGCCGTCGTTTTCTACGTTTTGAGTTTCGTCCTCAGCTTCTTCTGGTTGTTCTGGTGCAACCGAGATATCTGGGCGTTTCCAGTGCTGTGAGGTGGGATGATTTTCTCGTGAGGAATTGTGCAGAGATGGTGCTTGTCCATCAATCACACGTAAGTGTGGGTGTTCTTCTGCAGGTTCTTCTGCATCGTATTCGTCTGCCTCATCAGTTAGTTCGTGCTCGTTCTCGGCACTGTCGTTGTGCGTTATCTCTGCTAGTTCTGGTTCTTCATCTGGGTCTGGTACGGGGCTAAGAACTGTTGTTTTCGGGTGTTCTGGTGTTGAAGATTCTGTTGTTTGTTCTTCGTCGGGGTGCGACGGTACAGGAGCTACTTCCCAATCGGTAACGGGCGTATTCCAATTTTCGGGGCTAAATTCTGGGGCTTTTCCTGTATGAGGTTGTAGGTGTTCGTTCCACTGTTGCTGTGCTTGTGCTTGTTGTTCAGTGGTAGGTTCTTGTGGCTGTTCCGTTGTAACGGTGTGGGAGGGCTGGGGTGACGGCGCGTTTTGTGGTGCAGTTTTGAGGACTTTTGCATGAATTTCGCAACGGGCACCGAAGACTTTAAAGAGGGCATTTTTGAGGAGGGGGAGAAACTCTTTAACGCCTCGTAATGTTTGGATATCAGCTTCGATATAGAGTGCGTTGTTGGTGAAATCGCAGGGGTTGCAGTGGCTAAATCTTTCTTGCGCTTGGCTTTCGGGTATGGCTTCGAGAACTTCTTTCCATCGTGTGGTGATGGCGTTGAGAAGTGCTGCTCCTGTGAGTGGCGCGTAGGGGGTGTTTGCTGTGTGGGAAGATGAGGTATCCTCGGCAGCGGGCTGAGCGGGCTGAGCGGGCTGAGCGGGCTGAGCGGGCTGAGCGGGCTGAGCGGGCTGAGCGGGCTGAGCGGGCTGAGCGGGCTGAGCGGGCTGAGCCGAAGCCAACGGTGGAGCAGATAACGGCGGACGACTCATCGATTGAGCGCACTGCTCACTCGCAGATAATGAATGCTCTGCGCGAGCTGTAGAACGACTAGCATCGTCCTCGTTCTCTTCAACAAGAGAACGCACACGACGCTCAAGGCGATCTAAACGTGCGCCGACAGCGCCAATAGACTTCTCAGAAGCCGGCAAAAGAATACGAGCACATAACAACTCCAAATGAAGCTGAGGTGATGTCGCACCGCTCATCTCGTTGAGCGCATGGCTAGTAACATCGGCGGCCCGTGAAAGCTCTGCGGCGCCAAAAGCCGAGGCCTGCTGGCGTAGACGTTCAACCTGATCTGCGCTCATATTCTGAAGTATGCTTTCAACAGACCCGTGAACCGCCTGAATGATAATCAAATCACGTAAACGCTCTAGCAAATCTTCAACAAAACGACGAGGGTCTTGTCCCGTTTGAATAACACGGTCTACTGAACGGAATACTTCGGACGCATTTGCCTGAGCAAAAGCGAAAATAACGTCGTCTAAAAGTCCGCTATGGGTAAAGCCTAATAAAGATGTAGCGACATCATAGGAAATATGCTGTTGCTGAGAACCAGCCATTAACTGATCAAGGATAGATAGACTATCGCGAACAGACCCACCACCGGCACGAACTACCAGTGGGATAACGCCGTCTTCAACTTGCACGTTTTCTTCTTGGCACAGTTGCAATAGGTAGGAAGAAAGAGTGCTTGGGGGAACAAGCCTGAAAGGGTAGTGATGGGTGCGAGAACGAATTGTTCCGAGAACTTTGTTCGGTTCGGTCGTCGCAAAAATAAATTTAATGTGCTCTGGTGGTTCTTCAACGATTTTAAGAAGAGCGTTAAACCCTTCGCGAGTGACCATGTGCGCTTCGTCAATGATGAAGATTTTATAGCGGTCACGAACCGGTGCGAAAGTTGCTCGTTCGCGTAAATCTCGAGCATGGTCGACGCCACCATGTGAGGCGGCGTCCATTTCAATGACGTCTAGGGATCCTCCGCCGTGGCGAGAAAGCTCTTTACACGAATCGCAGACTCCACAAGGCGTGGGTGTTGGGCCTTCTGCACAGTTGAGGCAGCGCGCGAGGATACGAGCAGACGTTGTTTTGCCGCAACCGCGTGGGCCCGAGAACAGGTAGGCATGATTGACACGGTTATTGGTTAGTGCTGTAATGAGTGGTTCGGTGACGTGTTCCTGACCGATAACCTCGTTAAAGGATTCTGGGCGGTAACGGCGATAAAGTGCAGTGCTCACAGCTCAACCCTATACGTTCGTGCAATAAAAAAGAATCTTGCACCCTAGTCTAATGAATAGGTCAGTGTTAAGGGTAATTTATCCACGCAGAGCAGAAGATGCTTTGTAAAGCTTGGGCATAAAAAAGGACCCCTTACGCACCCGTCAGAGCCCAGATACCCTTGCTGTCTTCCGACCCTGGGGGAGTTCTCCAAGATAACGCCACGTAAGAGGCTGATATAAAGCTTACCTCATAAAGTCATTGAAAGAAAGCTGACAAGGTGGTGAAGCGAAAAACAGTCAGTGGTGTAGCTAACGAAAAAGTTAGGGGCTAGGAATTGCGAACGTTTAAAAAGTGCGGTAGGCTTTTATCTGTTCGCTTACGTGAAGCTTGAGAAAGCTACATAGCGTTTGGAGGATTCGCCTAGCGGCCTATGGCGCACGCCTGGAACGCGTGTTGGGTTAACGCCCTCGGGGGTTCAAATCCCCCATCCTCCGCCATAAAGCAATGGACTCATTACCATAAACGGTAATGAGTCCATTGCTTTAATATTTAGTTGCCGAGGAGTGTTTGCTCTCTAATCTATTGAGTTGCTCATAGAGGCTTAATCTCAGGTGGCCGATAGTTCTAAGTAAAGCTCTAATTCTTGGGTAGCATGTCTTTTTGTGTCTCATTTTGCGGACGAAAGCGAGTGCTTTGCGTAACATTTTTTGGTAGTTTCCAGAATTGTTCAAACTGCTGACGTCAAAGTTATCTGAGAATTTCCAACCATTTGTCTGATTTTTTGGCAAAAGTGTCGGATAGGCGAAATGCTGCCTGTGGGCCGTTTAGCCGACTTCTGTCCATCTCTATGTCGGCTTTTAAATTTTCCTATTCAAGAGATTTTTTGATGTTTCGACATCCTATTTTTGTATATTTCAACTAGTAAATAGGATGTATTTTGTTGTGAAACTTTACTCAAAGAAACACTTAAAATAGCAATAAAGTATTGAAAATAAACTTTATATATTTTCTTATCGATGATAAGTTCACGGAAACCAAAACTCCCGAAAATAAAAAGTGTCGTTTTTCTCAAAGCTAAGAATTGGCGAGAGTTTCCTCTAGATAACTGAAAAAGTATGAAGTTTTTGTCATTGCACTGAATTCTTATGTCGTTTATATTCTTGAACGGTTGCTTGGAGTTGTCTATGATTTTACCTGAGCTTCATTTTTGATGAATCCTCACGATGGAAACCACACAATATATATAAGAAAAAGGTAATTATGAGTGTCACTCGCCGTAATTTAGTTAAGTCCGCAGCGTGGGCTGCTCCAGTAGTTGTGGCTACTGCTGCTGTCCCCGCTTATGCAGCATCATTTGATGAACCACACACCAACCCAAACCTTCGCTGGAACGGTAGCTCTTTCGTTAGCCACAACACCGAGGATGACTACCATACTCGAATCAGCCCAAGCCGTCGCGGTCCCTTCGGCGTTCAATACCAGAACGTTCTTCCAGAAGATACTGTAACTGACTTGAGCATCACCTACTGGCTACCTTATGACTCCTTTACGTTCCACCCCGAGGGAGACTCCAGTGCATTCTGGTCAACTCTATCTCGTGACAACACCCGTGAACCTCGCCTAGCGACTCACAATGGTGCACCTCAGATGGTCTACCCCTACACCACTTACTGGAACGGCGGAAGCAACATCTCTGAAGCTGGTCAAAACCGCGGTGGCGGAACTTACTGGTTCCCACGCTACGAATTCTATAGTGATCAGAATGACCCCAGTGAATGGCGTACATACCTTTACCAAATCCGTATGCGTATTAACGGTGGACCTTTGGAAGACAAGAACGGTCTTTTGAGAACTCAGGTATTT